>CAYGUR010000279.1:0-4531 GCA_964353035.1 uncultured Comamonadaceae bacterium
GTGCGTGATGCAATGGTCATCCACAGCATTCCGCAATCAAAATTGAAAAATGCCAAGGCAAGTATCTTGAACAGCGCATTTAGATTGAGAGCTATCCATGGAAAGGTTGAAACAATCGGCTTGGAAGGAAAGAAAGAGAAGTACTTGATTTTGTCCAAATGGATGGATGAAAAAGGCGACTTGATTTCTCCATACAAAGAACGATTTGAGCAGCACATCGAATCCAAAGGGAAATAAATTATTAAATATAAAAAGAGGCGTTGTCACAGTGACAACGCCTCTTTTTTATACTCATTTTTTATCCGAGGAAAGGATATCTGTAGTCAACTGCAGGAACAAACGTCTCTTTAATTGTTCGTGGTGAAACCCAACGCAACAAATTGAACATTGCTCCAGCCTTGTCATTCGTGCCAGAACCTCTCGCTCCGCCAAATGGCTGCTGTCCTACAACAGCGCCTGTAGGCTTGTCATTGATGTAGAAGTTTCCAGCTGCGTTTTGCAACAAACGCGTGGCTGTTTCAATCGCATAACGATCTTGAGAGAAAACAGCACCTGTTAAGGCGTAATCACTCGTTTCGTCAAGTAGTTTCAAGGTCTCTTCGTACTCCTCAGGATTGTACACATAGATAGTCAAAACGGGACCGAAGATTTCTTCACACATGGTTCTGAATTTCGGATTCGTCGTAAGAATAACTGTAGGCTCTACGAAATACCCAACTGAATCATCACAATTCCCGCCAATAATAACTTCTGCGTCTTCTCTAGACTTGGCATCATCAATGAACCCTTTGATCTTATCAAATGAGCGCTTGTCAATTACGGCATTGATGAAGTTGCCAAAATCAGAAGGAGCTCCCATGTTGAAACTCTTTAGGTCAATTTCTAAATTGCCTCTTACTTCGTCCCAAATGTTTGAAGGAATGTACGCTCTTGAAGCGGCAGAACATTTTTGCCCTTGGAATTCGAAAGCTCCACGTGAAAGTGCAGTAGAAACCTCGGTAGCATCAGCAGTGTGATGTGCAATGACAAAGTCTTTTCCTCCTGTTTCACCTACAATACGTGGATAGGTTCTATACTTTTCGATGTTTGCTCCAATCTCTTTCCACAAATGACGGAAAACGCCTGTTGATCCTGTGAAGTGCAGTCCAGCAAAATCGCGGTGTTTGAACACAACATCTCCCGCATCTGGTCCGTCTACAGTCACCATGTTGATTACACCATCTGGCAATCCAGCAGCTTGAAACAATTCCATCACAACTTGAGCGCTGTAAATTTGTGTTTCTGCGGGTTTCCAAATAACAACATTGCCCATCATAGCTGCGGCTGCAGGAAGGTTAGCGGCAATGGACGTGAAGTTGAAAGGCGTAATTGCGAAGACAAATCCTTCCAACGGACGGTATTCTAATCGGTTCCAAATACCCGGAGATGAATCAGGTTGTGTTTCATACACCTCTTGCATGAAGTAGGCGTTGAAACGGAAAAAGTCAATCATCTCACAGGCAGCATCAATTTCTGCTTGGTAAGCGTTTTTCGACTGGCCCAACATAGTTGCAGCATTCATGCGCGCTCTAAACGGACCAGCTAATAGCTCAGCTGCTTTCAAGAAGATACTTGCTCTGTGCTCCCAAGCCATGTTAGCCCATGCTTCGCGTGCTTCTAATGAATTTTTGATTGCAGCTTCAACATGTTCCTTTCCACCCATGTTAAAGTGTCCAAGAATCTTAGCATGTTCATGGGGTGGAGACATAGGCCTCTTGTCATCTGTATAAACATCCTCACTACCAATGTACATTGGCACTTCAATCGGATCTTGGTTATACATTTCGTGGTATACTTCTTCTAGCTCCTCGCGCTCTGGTGAACCAGGTGCGTAGCTCAAAACCGGTTCATTTACCGGAAATGGAATGTTGTAAACTCCCTTTGACATTTGCTTAAAATTTTGTGTAAAGGTAAGAAGCCTAATTGGCACTCAAAGTGATCTTTGTAACCTTGTACCAGATTTAGCGTAAATAGGAGTGTGCATGTAAGATGTTTCTGATATTTTCAGCTCATCAAAGGGCATTTGGTAATAAATGTATAACTTCCATTAAATGAGTGGAAGGCAATTATGTAACTTGGTCTCTACACCCATGAAAGGTCTTTTAACGACAGCCATAATTTGGTTGTGCGTTGCGGGAAGTGTTTTCGCGCAGTCTTCGAAAGAAGAAGCACAACTCATAGAACAGGCTTCAACCTGGTTTGAAGAGGAGCAGTTCGCTCAAGCCTATCCTGTTTATAGTCAACTTGTTTCACTTCACCCTCAAGATGCTGATCTAAATTTTAGGTTCGGAACATGCGCTTTGTACGCAGGTGTTGAAAAGGAAAAGGCCGTTAAACACATTGGTTTCGCCATTAAAAAAGGATGCAAAGACCCACGGGCGCATTACTACCTCGCCAAAGCATACCACCTCAATTATTCCTTCGCGTTAGCAGAAAAAGAATACAACCTCTACTTAAGTCAAGTTTCTTCCAAAGAGAAAAATCCGCTCCCTGCAGCTTTGAACATTGAAATGTGTCAGCAAGGAGCACAGCTACTTTCAAACATTCGTGATGTTGTGGTATTGGAGAAAACGGGGGCCTCTTATTCAGATTTCTATCGTTACTACGACCTTGAAGAAATTGGAGGAAAAGTTATTTCCACCCCTGAAGAACTCCTTTCAAAATACGATAAAAAAGCAGAGCTAATCAGTGTAATGCATTTTCCTGGTGACGCCATTACCATCTATTTTACGAGTTACGGAAAAGATGGGGCGAATGGAAAAGATATTTACAAGGCTGACTTGTTGCCAGGTGGAGAGTTTTCTGAACCTGAACGATTGTCGTCTGCTATCAACACGAAGTTCGACGAAGATTTCGCATTTATGCACCCTGATGGAAAAACCTTCTACTTCGCCTCGAAAGGCCACAATAGCATGGGAGGATATGACATCTTCAAATCTGAATTTAATAAATACACGGGCGACTTCGGTTCACCTGTGAATTTGGATTTCGCCATCAATACACCGGATGACGATATTTTCTATGTAGTTGACTCACTGAAAAAAACGGCTTATTTCGCTTCAGGGCGAAGCAGTGCCCAAGATGAAGTGCATGTATACAAGGTCATGGTGAAGTCATTACCTGTAAACTTGACTTTTATTGCCGGAACGTATATTCCTGAAGCAGAGGGCATTGCCACAAAAGCGAAGTTAAAGGTGATCGACGAGTTGACTGGAATGCCAATTCTAGAAACAACGGCTTCAATGGGCGACGAAGGCTATTTGCTGGACCTTCCTAAAGCAGGGATGTACCGCATTGATGTGCAGGCCGAAGGCAGTCAAATAGTGCACTCCGGTGCATTTGAAGTGCCTTTCTCAAATGAGAGTTCGGCCTGGGCTCAGGAATTGCGTATTGTGAAAGAAGACGGACAAGAAAAACTGATTATCACCAATTACTTTGATGCTGCGCTAGATGTGAGCATCGCTGAGTTGTCTGCTGAAGTGTTGCGTAAGAAGGCTGGACTAGCGCCCAATGCGAGCGATGAAATACTGGAGCAGCTTGAACAAGAAGAAGATTTACGAGACGATATCACCAAAGAGCAGCTGACGGCCATTGCTGGCTTCAGTGCCAATGTGACCATTGATTCGATTCAAGAAGAAATGGAGGCAGAAGCGCTTGCCGACAAGCAAATGGCAGCGAAGCTTCAAGCACATAGTGCCCATCTTTTAGAAGAGTCCAAAACAATGAACACAACAGCCAATGCACAACTCAGAGAAGCAGAAGAGTTGATGGCTGATGTAGATAAGACCGATAAACAACGCTATGCCCAAACGTTGGTAGCCTACCAAGAACTGATTATCAGCGCAGTTGAAAACAAGCGGAATGCCCAAAATGCATTGGAGGCATCTAAAATGCTCAACGCGGAAAGCAACTCGCTTGTGGCAAAGGCTGAAAACAATACTCAAGCATTGGCTGCGCTGGAAACAGCACTGGCAGCAAACGATATGAATTCGGCGTTGACAGTGCTTCAAGCGAAGTACGACGATAAGAAAAACACCGGTGAAGAATTGCAGGTCATTGAAGAAACGCTTTCGTTGGCCAATCAAAAGGAAAAGGACGAAGAGATTCAATTAACTGCTTTGTCAGACCTTCGCAACCAAGAAGATGATCTTCAAAAGAAAATTCTCCAAACCGAAAAGGAACTGGAGGCGACTACAAAAAAGAGCCTTCGTAATCAACTGAGCCTAGACTTAGAAACACTGCGTGTTGATTTGATTACAGTTCAAGACGACATCACACGCAAGGTTTCGCAAACCAACGAACTAGGGGAGGCCGAGCAAGATTTACGCGCCCAAGTTGATCTGTTCAGAAATGCCGCTTCAACAGAACCAACCTCTCCGAATGGAAAGTTCAACCCGTTGCTCGCTGAAGAACTGACTTCGGCACTTTCAACCACTGACACCAAGATTTCTGTCTTAACGATTGATGATCCTGAAGCGCTGGCCATTTTGGA
>CAYGUR010000280.1:0-1817 GCA_964353035.1 uncultured Comamonadaceae bacterium
CCTTATTACGCTCCAGAACCTGCTGAACCCGGCTACCCTGTTTGTTTGGAGAACGTGGAAATCAACCAGAACGCGGCCACCTATCATGTCTCTGTTCCGCAAGCTTACTTTGATCAGCTCATGGGGGAGCGCAATTACCTGCCGGTGCTCATAGGTGATCTTGGCTCGTTTGAGGCCATCAGTTTCAACAAGGGCGAATACCTTATTGTTAGCACTTCGGGCATTTCTTATGTTGGCAGCCAGACCTCTGGTGGCCATACGGTGACTTATTTTTTGGAACGGACCGTGGAGTGAAGATCAATCCCCCGTTGACAGCAATGTTGACTGTAACAAATGGTGGTTTTAAACCGTCATAATAAAAACCATTAAGGACGAATTATTAATGAAGTACCTCATCGCTTTTTTTTGTTGTGCAATCATGTTGTTCCCCTTTTCAGGGGTGGCGTGCAGTGTGTACAAATTGACCAAGGACGGAAAGACCATTGTTGGGAACAATGAAGACTGGACAAGTCCGAATGGGCAATTTTGGTTCGAAGCAGGAACAGAAAACAGCTTTGGAACTATGTACATGGGGTTCTTGAACAACTTCGCCCAAGGGGCAGTAAATGAGGCAGGCTTGATGTTTGACGGATTTTGGGAGCCTTATTTGGCAGTGAACAACGCAGCGGGCAAATTAGACATACCCATTGGCGAAGCGCTGGAACATGTGATGCAAACAATGACGAATGTTGAGGAAGTCAAAGCCTATTTAAGCACTGTTGATTTAACCATTTTGGAAAATGGACAGCTTGTTTTTGTAGACCAATCAGGTAGCTATTTAATCATAGAAGGTGACGAAATGATTTTGGGAGATGAGGAAGAGAAGGCCTTCTCTAACTTCTATTATTCACAAATTAATTCATTGCAAGACGTAGAATTACCTTATTTTCAAAAGGGTCAAGCCTTTGTGGGAGCTACAGAAAAAACAGGCTCACTAGCGTATTGCGCAGAAGCAATGGGACATTATGCCCAAGATGCGAAAATAGCACCAACGCAATACACCACCATTTATGATTTAAGCACGTTAACCATTCGCGTTCATTTATTTCACGATTTCGAAAATTACGTTGAATTCGATTTGAAGTCTGAACTGCAAAAAGGAGATCACCGCACCATGATTGCAGAGTTGTTTCCGAAAACGTCTGAAGGCTACATCCATTACAAAAAGTATAACAATCCAAAAAACCCAACCTTGCTAATTGAAGAGTTGATAGGCGACAGCGACATAACCGAACAAGAATTTTTGGATCAGGGATTTGGAGGCATCATCAACGGATTGGGATACGAATGGCTCACCGAAATCCAAAATCCGGAAGGCGCCATTAAAGTCTTCAAATATGGCTTGACTCTCATGCCCAATAACGCTGACCTCTATGATAGTTTAGGCGAGGCCTACTTTGAAAACAAAGAATGGAACAATGCCATCATGAGCTACGCCCAATCGTTAATCCTTAACCCGGAAAACGAAAACGCCATTGAGATGATTACGAAGATTCATGAGCTGCGAGAGTTGCTGGAGAAGCAATAGCATGATCTGCATGAAAACTCATCCAGAATTTTAACACAAGCCTCCACATGCCACACTCCATAACAACCTACCTTGTTGATTCTTTCACTGACCAGCCTTTCAAGGGAAATCCGGCGGGGGTTTGTGTGTTGAAGCAAGCCTTGTCAGATGAACAGATGCAATTGATTGCCCAAGAATTAGGGCTGTCAGAAACCGCATTCATCACTCAGCATAAAACCCCAAACAACTACGCCATCAGGTATTTCTCCCC
>CAYGUR010000280.1:1917-4505 GCA_964353035.1 uncultured Comamonadaceae bacterium
ACAGTGATGTATTGCAACAATTATCGCCTGATTTCGCGAAGCTGCTCCTGTCGCATGATTCCATCAATGGCGTGTTGGTCACTGCTGCTTCACAGAGAAAGGGGTATGATTTCGAATCGCGCTACTTCTGGCCCTGGAGTGGCACCAATGAAGACCCCGTCACTGGAGGAACTCATACGTTCTTAGCAAAATATTGGAGCATCCGCTTGAATCAAAAGAAGATGCATTCATTTCAATGCTCTGAACGAACCGGGTTTATGGAAGTCGAACTCATCAACGCCCACACCTTAACGATTACGAGTGAAGCTCAGGTTGTGTTGAGAGGGGAGTTAACATTATAAAATTCGATCCGAACTAAACTTCGTTTTCCTTGTTCAAAAAGATTTAATTTCATGAAACTCCTCTCCTTCCTCTCGGCGCTGATTCTACTTTGCAATTCTAATGCCTTCGCTCAAACGTTTGAGAAAATTGAAGATTCGTTACAATTAGCCGAATTTGAAATCTACGTCCAATCTATTCTTGAACAACCATTGGACACCACCAACGCAACAGGCTTTTTGGGAAACTATCAATTACGGTATAGCAGCAGCTGTCCATATTCTGAGACCATTTCGTTAAGCGACAGTAGCTTCTGCGACATCATTGCCAGCACAGGCGGTAAACATTTTTCCGTTCGAACAAACAGTAAAAAACAATTGACGGACCCCGCATTCCGTGTTCCAATACCGTCCGAACCTGGCTTCAAAGTTTGTTTAGACAACGTAGCACTCAACAGAGACACCTTGACCTTGTACACCGTTGATCCATCATCCCACCTGATGCAACGTATAGTTAATACGAACTATCAATATCTTAAAATTGGTGAACTGGGCACGTTTGAAGCAATTACTTTTAATGAAGGCAAATATCTCCTTCTGAGTTCATCGGGCCTTTCCTATGTTGGAAGTCAGACTTCACACGGGAATACGGTGACGTATTTTTTGGAGCGTGAATGAGCATTCTACATTGCTACAAATTTTGCTAAATCTAAGCGTTCAAATCAAGGTGTAATTCTGGGCGAACCATCACCAACCCCCCATTATTTCGGTGTTTAAGTGCTTTATAAACTTAGATGATGGACAGACTGTGCTTTCGTTCGACTATCAGTCGGCACGAATAAATACTATCTTACACATCTGCAACATAGGCGTTGCCACTTTACCAGGAAACAATGCCTATTCACGCTTGTATGAAGATTAAAGAAATTGACCATGGCCAAATTTGAATTAAAAATCAACGGGAAACATCGGGAGGTCGATGTGGATGAAAGCACGCCCTTGCTGTGGGTGCTAAGAGATGAATTAAAACTTGTAGGCACGAAGTACGGCTGTGGAATTGCCCAATGCGGTGCATGCACAGTTCATGTAGATGGATCAGCCACGCGTGCCTGCCAGCTTACCATGGCTTCAATTGGGAATACCTCGGCAGAAATCACAACCATTGAAGGATTGTCAAAAGATGGAGACCTCCACCCTGTTCAAAAAGCGTGGAAGGAACTGGATGTTGCCCAATGTGGCTATTGTCAAGCCGGTCAGATGATGTCTGCTTCGGCCTTGCTAGAAAAAATTCCGAACCCAACGGAAGAACAAGTTGAACTGCACATGAACGGCAATATTTGTCGCTGTGGCACCTACAACAGAATCAAAGAGGCTGTCCTTCGCGCAGCAAACTCCACAACTACTTAAATCCACTTGCTATAACTATGAATACTGTTAAAACAACATACGGAAGGCGAGCTTTTGTAAAGAAATTAAGTTTGACGAGCGGCGGAATCCTCATTGGTTTTAGTTGGTTGGCTTCTTGTGCCGAAAAATCGGTGGAGGAAGTTTTAGCCCTTCCAGATGAATGGTTTGAAATCAATGGATTTCTTAAAATCGGAAACAATGGGGTGGTAACCATTATGTCTCCCAATCCTGAAATCGGACAGAACATTAAAACTTCGATGCCCATGATTGTTGCAGAGGAGTTAGATGCTGATTGGACGAAGGTGATGGTGGAGCAAGCCCCGCTCAATACCACAGTTTTCAAACGACAATTGGCGGGTGGAAGTCAGTCGATTCGCCAAGGCTGGGATGCCCTTCGTATGGCAGGTGCCACGGCACGAACCATGCTGACCACCGCAGCTAGTAAGGTCTGGAACGTGCCCCTTGAAGAAATCACAACATCAACTGGACAGATTCACCATAAAGCAAGCGGAAAAACGGCTCATTTCGGTGAGATGGCATCTGAAGCGGCCAAATTAGAAGTGCCTGAAGAGGTAGTATTGAAGGATAAAAGCGACTTCAACATCATCGGAACATCCAAAAAGAATGTTGACGGGGACAAAATCATTCACGGTGAACCTTTATTTGGAATCGATACCTACAAAGACAACATGTTGATGGCGATGATTGTCCACCCACCAGCCTTCGGGATGGAATTTTCATCCATGGATGCATCAGAAGTGAAATCCATGCCGGGTATCACGGATGTATTTGTTTTCGATACCTATACCGATTCCACCGTGAGACAATGGTCTGACACGGATGCCTTTTCGAAAAAAGTGGCTA
>CAYGUR010000281.1:0-4496 GCA_964353035.1 uncultured Comamonadaceae bacterium
ATGGCGAAGGGTCCTTCTTTTCCTGAAAACGAATTAAAATACTGAAAGTGGGTGCTGTAAATCAATTTTTCATTTTCGTAGACATAGGTGTCGAGCTCTTTTCCATTCTCAGTCATGAGCTCACCTTCAATGCGTTTGAGCAAATCACCTTCGAAAAATCCTTGAACTTCTCCAGGGATATTTCCCATGCGCACACGGTGTCTTTTAGGGGGAATCGCATCTCTTCGCGCTTCGTTCATCGAAACTTGATTGTCGATTTTTTCCTTTTCACTCGATGAAATCGCAGGAGCGCCAGGCTCGATAGATTGGGGTTTTTCCTGTTGATTGTTCGAACAGCTAAAAAGTACAACGGTGGCAAGTAGAAGTATATATTTCATTCTGGGTGTTTTGCTAAAGAAACGGAATTTGTGCAAATAGGTTCTTGATTTTTGAATATTCTATATTTTGTGGACGAATTGACAGAATATGAGTGAAAAAAATGAAACTAAAAAGGAACGCACTCCGCTTTTGTGGCTGTTTGTGACATTGTTCTGTGTGGGTTTGCTATTCAAAATGCTTCATTGGCCCTTTGCTTCACTTATTGCCATCTTGGCGGTATTCAGTTGCATTGTTTCCGGTGTCTATTTCACTGTGAAAGCTTTGGTCAAAAAGAGTCCGAAGAAACAGCTGGTTAAATCCCTTCAAACCTTTGCAGTTGGCGGGTTTTTAGCCTATGTTTTATTTCGAATTCAGTTCTGGGCCTTGGCCAACCAAGTGATGTTTATGGCGTTGGGTATCATGGTAGCGTATGCTATTGTTTCATTGTCGTGGAAGTCTACCTTAAAAACGCCCGTGTTTCTCGTCGTAGTTATGGCACTCATTCTAGGACAATTGAGGGTGACTCTAGGACATGCGCTTTTCAAAGCGATCAATATGAATGAGGTTTTCAATTCATCTTTCAGTCCTGGAACGCATGACCGGTATAGTTGGTTTCTCAACTTAGGCGACGAGAAGGAGCTCGCTTTGAAGGCCAATGATGATGCCATGAAAGCGGTTGAATACGAGCGTGGAAAGAGCGACTTCTATTCTGCAGATTTAGACAAATGGGAGTCACTGATTACAGACCACCGGTACATCATTGAAAACAACAGGAGTTTAGACCTGTGGGTGTTTAATATCTATGAAGATTGATTCTTTTCTTACAGACTCAAGCGCTCATTGACAGCTCGTTCACCAACATCCTTTTACAAAGAGGCACAAGGGTCTCCGTTTCAGGAAAATGAAGTTTTGAATGCAGGACGAAAGTTGCTGGATTGGGCAGTTCTCTGAATTTTTTAATCAATTCTAATTTCAGTTGTTCCAGTGTTTGAAACGAACTTTTTGTCTTTCGTTCAATCAAATGCAGTTGTAAACGGTGCACCTGATTTTCAACCAATTCAATCATCGACAGTGAGAAGCGATAGAGACTTAACGCTTTAGACTGCTCTGTTTGGAGCAAGACATAGCCTTCATTCTTGTACAAAGGCAAAACCCCAATAGGTTCCAATTTCAATTGATTGGCCACAAAAGATTGTATGGACGCGCCTTCATTCAACTGCTCCTGAATTTTTGGAAGGGCGAAGGAAGCCATTCGTTCTAAATAGGCGGTGAACTCTGAAGGTTCCTGCAGTTGTTTTCGAATCAGTCTTTTTTCGCCAAAATCTAAACCAATGATTTCTGACGAAAGGTGATTTTCCATTTCTTTGAATTGGTTCAGCAAGAGCATCAAGTCTTGCTGTTGCTGCGAAAGCGCATCGATGGCAGGGTAGAGCTTCACTTGTTCAAATTCCGATTGCCATTTTTTCAACCAAGCCAATAGAATGTATTGCTTGTACTCTTCATCGAGCCAGCCTTCTGTGAGCCAATTTGTAGTGAATGTGTTCATGCTGAAAAGGGTTTCCTTATTTATAAACGTGGAAGAGGGGAGTTTGGTTTCTGAATGGTTTGTTTCCCGAGTGTTCTTATTTTTTTTGAATATTGCCTGATCAACAATTGTTCGATCTCCATAATATGATGAAACTAGTCGTTTTGTTTCTCGGATTAACCCCCTTCATGCTTCACAGCCAAGTCCAACAAGCCCTGAGCAGTTATGACGTTATGCCAGTTGCCATCATTGATGCCTGTTTAAACGAACTGAATGCACAAGGTTTGCATGAGGGGGCTACCTACTATTCAGATGGAAGATATTTTTCGGACTCTTGCAAGGAACTTATTTTTGATGATCCGAAAGGGGTCATTGAATTAAAACGAATTGATCTAGAAGAATTCAAGTTGTTAGATCCCCATCAGCAGCATTATTTTTTCTACTCCATTTTATGGAATCAAAACACCTCCATTGTTCAAATGGTGGATGTGAGTTTCCAAAAACGCATTGAGATTCATCTACTTCGCACAAATCACGGCTGGGAAGTTGAAACCTTAAAGGCAAACAATTCCAAACCATCACCGTCCCGCTGTTAACAATAATCAACATCCTCCTAGCTGAAACTGACGACTACCGTCGTATTTTCGTTCCGTGGCATTAACAGATAACCTGCGGAGGAAAGTTGGACAGTTCGATTTGAATCGAGTGTCGAAAAGTAAAAGACAACGAAAAGGTGCAAGTCTCTCTGAGGCAAGCAGCATCGCTTTGTTGTATGCCGATGTAGATGAAAGCCACTTCAACCAGATCAAATCGCTTGTCAAAAGTTTGCATACTGAACACGGTATCCAGCGCGTTTGTGCAATGGGTTTCGTAGATAAAAAAGCAAAAAAAACACCAGAGTATCAGACGCAGAAGTTAGAGTACATGTACTTTACTAAAAGCGATTTAACTTGGAAAATGAAGCCGAAGGCAGGCATGATGAATTTTGTGAACGAACAGTTCGATATCATCATTGACCTTTCGATGAAACCTGTGTTGCCGCTGCAGTTTTTATTAAAATCTTCGCTAGCACACATGAAAGTGGGTAGCTCACTCTCAGAAAGTGATGACCATTTGGATTTAATTCTTGAACTTGACAAAAACGCATCATTGGGTGAATATTGGCGACAAGCAATTTTTTACCTCACGAATCTGAACATCAAATGAATCAATTCACAGGACTCGGAGTGGCTATGGTGACTCCATTTACGGCTGATCACAAAATTGATTATGCTGGATTGAAAAAATTGACAACCCACCTTATTGAAGGAGGAGTTGATTACCTCGTTGTTCAGGGAACAACGGGTGAGTCTCCAGTGCTAACGAAAGACGAAAAACGTTCGGTACTTGATTTTGTGCTCGAAGTAAACCAAGGTAAAAAACCAGTGGTTTTCGGAATTGGCGGAAACAATACGTCGCATGTTTGCGAAACATTGGAAGCGTTTGAAGGTACAGGTGTGAGTGGAATTCTTAGCGCTTCACCGAGTTACAACAAACCAACACAAGCTGGGATTTACGAGCATTACAAAGCGTTGAGCGAAGCTTCCAGCCTGCCGATCATCCTCTACAATGTTCCTGGCAGAACAGGTTCAAACATGTCGGCCGAAACCACCCTCAAACTGGCACATGATTTCAAAAACATCGTTGCCATCAAAGAAGCCAGCGGAAGTTTAGCGCAGATTGAAGACATTTTGGAAGGACGTCCATCTGGTTTTAAAGTCATTTCTGGGGATGACGGATTAACATTAGCCTTGCTTGCACTAGGAGTTGATGGAGTGATTTCCGTTGTTGGTAATGCATTTCCAAAAGAGTTCTCCGAATTAGTGCACAAAGGAATGTTTGGCGCATTTCACGATGCCCGACCGATTCATTTTCGATTCCGAAAATTAATTGATTTGCTGTTTGTTGAAGGAAATCCGGGAGGGGTGAAGGAAGTGTTGAAACACCTAGGAATTTGTGGCAATGCCGTTCGGTTGCCTTTGATGCCGGTTTCAGAAAAAACCAGCCAATTGTTGTACCGTGAGATGGCGGAAAGGGATTTGGTGAAGGTTTAATTCCTACCGACATTTTGTCCCTACCGGGACAATGGGTGATGCAGAAAGTCCCATGAAACGAGAGGTTTATACAAACGGAAAAATGTTGGAGGTGAACGCCGTTATTTCAATTTTGTGAAAACCGTTGAATCATTTTTGCCCGCAACCATCACCGTCCCACTAGGGACCTAATGTCGGTAGCAAATGGAATGTTATCTCCGCAACCCACCATGCCGTAGGTATGGGATAGAATTGACACAGAAAAAACGCGATGATGATCGGTGTGATTTTACGTTAAAACAATTCACCTGTCTTTATATCATCGTTTTTTATTTGAATGATAAAAAAAAGGAGAACCCTTCCGAATCCTCCTCTCTAAAATCTATTTCTAACGTCTCTTCGCTACGCCATGGCTTTGCGCTCAACCGCTTTCAACGCAGCGGCAACAATGTCCTTCGACGTCAATCCGTATTTTTCCATTAATTGTGCCGGGGTGCCGCTTTCTCCGAAGCTGTCATTTACGCCAACAAATTCAATTGGGG
>CAYGUR010000282.1:0-4494 GCA_964353035.1 uncultured Comamonadaceae bacterium
GTGCTGTACGTTGTCCCTTCGGTTTGCTCCAAAACATCGTCAGAAAAAGCCATGTAACGTGCTTGACTTCCTTCGCCATAGCCCTCAAATGCCTTTTCGTAACTCGCCTCTGTGAGCTCAAAAGTAGGAATGAACAAGGATGCGGAAAAAACTCCTATCCCCGCAATCAACAGCGCTAATCCGATCAATTTGATTTGCTTCATTGTTGCACCTTTTTGCTAAAGATTCGTTTCCAGCTTTTTTTCGCCGGACTTAAATGTGTGTTGAATTCAGCGTTAAACTTTTTGATGATTGACGCTTCTTGTCGTTTGTAAAACTCCGCATCAAAATTTGCATCACTTAAATAAGTCAACACGTGATCAACAGTTCGTCCTTCATTCAACCATTGATTGAAGCGTTCATGTCGCATTCGAATTCCAAAGGTGTTAATACCAATGAACTTCCTAGAGGAAGCATCAAATATCAACTTCACACATTTCGTCCCTGATTCATCTTCCCAATAGAAATCTTGCATTCCTGCCTCTAATTTGGCTGGCACAACTCCGTATGTTTGGTACTCAATGTCGAAAAACTTCGCGCTATTGAACCAATGTCCGGGCTTGTATGCTCTTCTATTCCCCGTAATAGTGGAAGCCACGGTCTCTCCCATCATTCTTCCAGTATACCATACCTGCTCAATGGACCTTCTTCCTTCTGGTGCCACATGAAACTGCGCGCAATCACCTATCGCATACACATCTGGAATGTTTGTTTCCAGAAACTCATTCACCAAGATTCCGCGATCCGTTTCAAGGTCAGTGTTTTTCAAAAAGGAGATGTTCGGACTGACACCCGCTGTTAGTCCAACCACCTGACAATCAATACGCTCACCTTTTTTCGTGACAACAGCACAGGCGCGTCCGTTGGCATCCGACTCAATCAAATCTAACTCTGAGTTCAAGCGAAGGTCAATGTGGTGATCAAGCATGTGTTTCGCTATTAGCTCACCTTCTTCTTTCGGCAATACATTCCCCCAGAAACGGTCTTCGCGCACAAGAAAAGTCACCTGAATGTTCCGAGTGAGTAGCATTTCTGCAAGCTCCACCCCAATAAGTCCACCACCAACAATAACAGCTCTTTCCACCGTTCGTTCAGAAGCTTTAACCAAAGGACCATGCGTATTCTTCTCAAGGTTTTCCAAGTCTTGAAAACTGTAGAGTCCTTGCACGCCAGGTAAATCTTGTCCGGGCCAGCCAAATTTATTTGGAGAAGATCCTGTTCCCAAGATCAGTACGTCGTACTTAATTTTCGCCGAATCCCTCATGTGAAGCTCCTTTTGCTGAAAGTCGACTTCATTCACCCGATCATGAATCAGTTCAAGGTTATTCTTTCGCCAAAAATGATCTTCATAAGGCTTTGTGTGCTCGTATTTCATGTGCCCCATGTAGATGTACATGAGGGCTGTTCTAGAGAAAAAATGGGGCGTTTCTTCCGAAATAATGACGATCCTATCGCTCGACTTCTTTCGAATATTTCGCGCGGCAGTAACACCTGAAATTCCATTTCCTATGATTGCAATTGTACGCATCGGTCCATTTTAGCATAGCGAAAGTACTACAAGCGATTTCAGATAAAATCACAAATACTTCACCTTTTTCTAAAAAGAGATAAAATCATGAATTTGTGTGAAGCAGTTGTTGAACAGTTCGTGTCTAAGTCGAAAAGCATTCGTTCAATTGATTTCGAGCGAGCCGTTCGCTATCCATTGCGGAAAACACTAATTTTGCCAGCGCATGATTCCGAATAAAAAAGTTGCCCTTTACACGCTTGGCTGCAAATTGAACTTTGCAGAGACCTCTACCATTGCACGATCTTTTGCAGAGGCCGGATTTGCGCGTGTAGAAATTGAGCAAGAACCTGATGTGTTGGTGATCAACACGTGTTCAGTGACTGACCATGCCGACAAAAAATGTAGAAACATTGTTCGGAGGGTAATGAGCGTAAATCCCGAAGCCTACATTGCTGTCATTGGTTGCTACGCTCAGTTAAAACCCGATGAAATTGCCCGCATCCCAGGAGTAGATTTGGTTTTAGGAGCGAACGAAAAATTCAAACTCCTGGATCACATTCACGACCTGAAGAAAAATGATTCAGGCAAAGTAGTAGCCGATGCCATCAAGGAAACACGCGAATTTGTTCCTTCGTTTTCTTCGGGAGATCGAACGCGAACTTTTCTAAAAGTGCAAGACGGATGCAATTACTTCTGCGCCTTTTGCACCATCCCTTTAGCCAGAGGACGAAGTAGAAGTGCTACCATCGAAAACACCCTTCGCGAAGCCCAGAAAGCAGTAGATGCTGGAGCAAAAGAAATTGTACTTACAGGTGTAAACATTGGTGACTTCGGTACAACAAATGGCGAAACACTTCTTGAACTGATTCAACAATTGGATCAGCTGGAAGGTGTTGAACGCTACCGCATTTCATCGATTGAGCCGAATTTGCTGTCGAATGAAATTATCGATTTCGTTGCGGCAAGCGCGAAGTTTGTCCCTCATTTTCACATTCCGCTTCAATCAGGTTGCGACGATGTGCTGAAAGCGATGCGCCGCAGGTACCTCACCGACTTGTATGCTGACCGAATTGAGCGCATCAAAACCCTCATGCCGAATGCGTGTATTGGCGTTGATGTGATTGTGGGCTTCCCGGGAGAAACAGAAGCTCAGTTTCAGGAAACGTACGACTTCCTTCTAAAATTAGACATCAGTTATTTGCATGTCTTCACTTACTCAGAGCGCGCCAATACTACGGCAGTGCGCATTGAAGATGTGATTCCTATGTCTACTCGTCAGGAACGAAACAAGCAACTGCGCATTTTAAGCTTGAAGAAAAAACGCGCTTTTTATGAGTCGCAACTGGGCACCTCTCACGCTGTGCTCTTTGAAGCCAACGAACAAGAAGGAAAGATGCACGGATTCACCGAAAACTATGTGAAAGTGGAGACCGATTGGAATCCAAAACTTATTAATAAAACGGTGCCCGTTCGTCTCAATTCCATTTTGCCCGAAGGAAATGTTGATATTGCCATTTTAACCTCTTCAGTAGCCTAAGCTCATGTATCCAAACTTGTACTACGCCCTGTATGACCTCTTCGGTTGGGACATTCCTATTTTAAAGCTCATCAATACATTTGGATTTATGGTGGCGCTCGCATTCATCATTGCGAGTTATACCTTGTCTAAAGAGCTAAAGCGAAAGGAAGAAGACGGACTGTTGTCTGCTACACCGCGCATTGTTGAAGCGGGAAAACCTGCTACACCTTTCCAAATTGCTACAAACGCACTTATTGGATTCCTCTTTGGGTACAAAATCGTTTACCTCGCCATCAATGCAGGTGAATTGTTTGCTGACGAAGGATTACCGCAGCAACATATTTTCTCTGCCCAAGGCTCAATGCTCTGGGGAATTGTTTTAGCCGTTGCGTTTGGCGTTTGGAGGTGGTACGAAGGGAAAAAGAATGCTGAAGCGAAAACTGAAACCAAGACTGTCTTGTTTCACGCTCATGAGCACACAGGTGCCATCACTATGGTAGCCGCAGTCGCCGGAATCATTGGTGCCAAATTGTTTCACCTCTTTGAAGACCCAGAAAGCTTCATGCTTTTTTTTAAGTCTCCTTCATTGGAAAGCTTTTTAGGAGGATTAACCATTTACGGCGGACTCATTTTGGGCGCTTTGGGCGTTTGGTGGTATGCTCGAAAAAACAACCTTAAGTTCATCCATTTAACAGATGCAGCGGCTCCCGGGCTCATGCTTTCATACGGAATTGGACGAATAGGTTGTCAGATCTCAGGTGACGGCGATTGGGGAATTGCGAATGCGAGCCCTAAACCAAGTTGGCTGAGTTGGGCCCCAGACTGGATGTGGTCTTACACCTACCCTAACAATGTGAACTCCGTTTTTGGCGGGCCTTACCAAGGCGGCTACCAAGGAAAACTAATTACCGAAGCAGACCCTTATCCGCTTTTTGAAGGATTCAGAGGAACTTACCTCGACCCAGGCGTGTTCCCTACCCCATTCTACGAGACAATCATGGCCATTGTGATCTTTTTGATCCTTTGGGGATTGAGAAAACGCATTAAAATTCCAGGAGTACTTTTTGGTCTCTACCTCACTCTCAATGGTTTCGAGCGTTTTTGGATTGAAAAAATTCGCGTGAACAGTTTCTATGAGCTCTTCGGAATGCAAGTAACACAGGCGGAAATCATTTCAACCATCTTCTTCATTTCAGGAATCCTCTTAATTATTTATTTAAAACGAAAGGCAAAACATGGAGCTCCGTCACCTAGCTAGTCAAGTTGAACAAATTTGCAAAGAAGTTGGGGATTGGATGCTCGAGCAGCGTGTTTCGCCCGAAGCCATTGAAACCAAAAGCTTGAACAATTTTGTGTCTTTCGTAGATAAAACAGCGGAAGAAAAACTCGTTCAGGTCCTGACCCATGGTCTGAGCATACTCCCACT
>CAYGUR010000283.1:0-4477 GCA_964353035.1 uncultured Comamonadaceae bacterium
GGAAATATTGTATCCTGCCGTGGTGAATGACGTAACAGCTGACGGTCAGTATAAAGTGCTGACCCTAGATAACGGCAGTAAAATCAACACGAAATCGGTGGTCGTAACTACCGGTGTTCAGTACCGAGAGTTGGATGCGCCAGGCATTTCGGATTATACAGGTGCGGGAATCTATTACGGTGCAGCCATGACCGAAGCGGCTTCCTGTAAAGACAAAGAAGTCTACATTGTTGGAGGTGGAAACAGCGCCGGACAAGGGGCGGTTTATCTATCACAATTCGCCAAGAACGTTTACATTTCTGTTAGGAAACCTGATTTGTCGAGCAGCATGAGTTCGTACCTCATTCAACAAATCAATGAAATTGACAACATTCACGTCATTCCATTTACACAAGTTATAGAGGCTAAGGGCGAAGATGATCATTTGAGTTCCTTGCGCATTGAGAACACCCAAACCAAGGAGGTGGAAAAGAAAGCGGCTGATGCTCTGTTCATTTTTATCGGGGCGAAACCAAGCACAGACTGGGTTGCAAACATCGTCAAAGACGAAAAAGGCTACATTTCAACTGGACGTGATTTGAGTAAATTCGACAAGTACAAACAAATCTGGAAAGTCAATAGAGATCCATACTTACTGGAAACATCTATTCCAGGCGTATTCGCTGCCGGCGATGTGCGCAGTGGGGCAATGAATCGTGTTGCTAGTGCCGTTGGCGAAGGAGCGATGGCCATTAGTTTTGTACATCAATACTTAGCTGAAATATGATGAAAGTAAAAGAATGTGAACACATTACGTCGGCTAGAAAAGCTGATTTTGAATCAAAAGATGTGTGCGAAGAATGTGTAAAAACGGGTTCAGAATGGGTACACTTGAGACTGTGTCTTAGCTGCGGAAAAACGCTTTGTTGTGATTCTTCGCCCAACCAACACATGACTAAGCATGCCACCGCACACGGACATAACGTGGTACGCAGTGCAGAACACGGGGAAAGTTGGTATTATTGCTATCCAGACAAGCTCTTTGTCACTCAATAACCCTACAACTTAGCTGAATGATTGTTTACGATCCGAATAAGCATTTCCTTAAAGATATTTTCAACCTCACCAAGAGCTACACCATGCGCAAGTTGATGCGAGCCATCTTGTTGATGGGGGCGGTGACCTTGCTTTTTTGTTTGCTGTTCGAATTCACGGGCTGGCATTTACACGTGGCTATAGACACTGCTATTTTTAGTTTCCTAGGGATTGTGCTCAGTATTCTGCTGGTTTTCAGGACGAACGCAGCGTATGATCGTTGGTGGGAAGGACGAAAACAATGGGGCGCGTTGGTGAACAACTGCAGAAACTTGGCGCTTCAGGTACATGCCGTGCTTCCAGAAAACGATTTGAAAAGTAGAAATCGGTTTGCTGTGTTGATCTCCAATTTCTGCATCGCCATGACCGAACACTTGCGCAAGGGGACGAAGATCGAAGAACTGATCAGTTTATCTGAAGAAGACAAAGCTGTTTATCCGACCAAGGAACACATTCCCAACCACATCGCTTACCAGATTCAGCGCGATTTACAGCATTTGAATAAAGCGGGCATTACTTCCGAGGGGGATCATATCAACCTTCGTCACAATTCAAATGCATTACTAGACATATTGGGCGCTTGCGAACGCATCCGTAAAACGCCCATCCCATTTAGTTATGCTGTTTACATCAAACTGTACATCACGGTTTACTCCATTTTAATGCCTGTTGTACTTTACAGTAGTTATGGCATGTGGACTGTGCCCATGGTCATGATGATTTTTTTCGCTTTTATAGGCGTAGAACTCATGGCTGAAGAAATTGAAGAACCCTTCGGTTTGGACTGCAATGACTTGCCCACCGCTACTATTGCGCACACCATCAAGAACAACGTCTTTGAGATTTTGGAAGATAAGAAGAGCATTTCGAAGGCGAGTGAAGAGGAATATGTGAAACAGCATTGATGGGGATGAAGGGTGTAGTAATTTTTATTTTAATTGCGCTTCCATTTGGTGGTATTGGACAAGAAAAACCTACCCAACAAGTTTTCAGTAATGACACCTTGATATATTATTACCATACGGATTTGGAAGGTTTGAATGGAATTGATTCAGTGCCAATGATTAAAGGTGAGCTCAGATTTCATCAGGATTTTGTTATTGTAGATAGTCTTCCGCCTCATCGTGTATTGGCCACTTTCCAGAATAGAAATGACAGCATTTGTTACGAATATTCTTTTGAGTCAGATGAATTGGCTTTTCGATTGGTTGAACTATATGAAAAAGGCCCAGTTATTATAGAATCTTGGTGTCAATCCGGTGTAAAGTGCGTTGACTGGGAAATTTCAGAAGAACCCCAACTAATCAACACCTTTTTTTGCAATGGACAGCTTGCTTGTGAGTACAAGCTTCACCATTATTACATCGTTGGACCTCACACTTGTTGGCACGAAAATGGAAAAAAGAAGTTTGTTATCAATTATGATTTGAAAGGAAATAAACATGGGACGTGTAAATTCTTCGATGATCAAGGACATCTAACTCATGTTGAAATCTATGAAGAGGGGGAGTTGGTCGAAACGCGCTTTGAGTAACCTGGTATGAATTCGAAACACTTGTGAAATTTCGGAAAGACAACATGAAAAGAGAAACTCAACTAAAAGAATCTGGGACTGGAGTCACACTTGACTTTAATGATGGTCAAGACTACAAGAGCTTTGAAGCGATTCAGAATAAACTTCAGAAATCTTTCAATGCGAAGTATGTCACCTATTCTGAAGGGTTTGGATCTTATTTATGGATATTTTCGATTGATTCGGTTGACTTAACACTGATTAATGATGTGTATGGAAACAGAATTACAGCTGAGAAAACAGAACACAAGAAGATATTGCTTCGGCTGCATGAAGAGTGGGACCTCCTTGAATGATACAAAAAAGCTTGCAACGTTATAACCCCAGTATTGGACGTTGCAAAACGTCCGCCTAAATTATCCTGGATGCATTGACAGGGGCGCTGCGAAGCGTCCAGTCTTTTAACGCGAAACCTTAAAGGTTGTGGCGGAGTCAGTGTGAGTTAGAGTGTGAGTATTGAGGGTTTAAGGGTCAGGGACGCTGCCAAGCGTCAAACATGTTGATGCGGAAATCTCTTTGATTGAGATAGGGAGTATTGAGGAGGTCAACCCCGCACCACAAATAACTCTATCAATAACGTAATCACCAAGCCCGTTAAAAGAAGGGTGATGAAAAAGGAACCAATGGAAGCTAAAATGGCACGAAACCAATTGCGACTACGCATGCTGGTGGCCATAAAACACAAGACCAATAAGGCGGCGATGCGAAATACCCAAATCAAAAAACTAGAATCGTAAATTACTAAGGGCACGCAGATGATGAAAAAAATATTCGCCCAAGAAAAAATAAAACAATTCGCCGTTAAGAATTCAGCATAGTTCCACTTCCGCTTGCGGAAAAAGCCCCAGCATGTCAGCGCATGGATAGGAATGATCAGCAAGATGAGCAAGTTGAGCCAATTGTTTAGAAATTTCGCTAAACGATCCATAATTGAAATCATCTTTTGCTGATGTTCAACATCAGGCAATTGAGCCACAGCTTCGTCAAAAGGCATGGTGTTTTCTCCCTGAGTGTCAAAATTGAACTGGATTCCGCCTTTTTCAATTTCTTCTACATTGAACTCAAACGTATTCGTATTGAAAACAAAGGTCAAACTTAGAAATGCGGCGAGGGCTGTGGTGAGGAATAAAAACCGATACGGATTCACTGATCGCTTGCGGTCCCCGTCTAAGTAGGAGGTGATAAAAGCTCGCGGACGAATTGTTATTTCGCGCAGCGTATAAAACATACCTCGCTCAAAATTCAGAACGGAAAGGATTTCTGAAAACAAAGAGCGAAGTGTTATGCGATCTGAATTTTCAGCCATCTGTTTCAAGTTAGTCTTCTACCACTCGAACAACAAACAAATCTTCGTTGTCCTTTTTCATAAAGTATTCTTCGCGGGCAAATTTCTCTAAGGTCGCGTCGTTCGTGGTCAAGTCTTTCAAAGCTTCACGCGTAATTTCGTTCTGCTCTTTCAAGTATTCCATCTCCTTTTTCATGTCGCTCAAGTCAGCTTTGGCGCGATAAATGAAAAACAAATCCACCTCATTGAAAAAGCAAACCCATAGCAAAAACACAATGGGAGTGAGGACGTACTTATTCTTAAGAATTTTTGGAATCTTAAACTTCATTCTACGAAGATCGATGGAAATGAAAATAATTTCTCCTTGTACCTTGGAAGTTTTAAACAGCAGCCTATCAATTGTGTGTTGACTCAGTTCGAAGGAGCCATTTCTTTGACAATCGTGCGAAGAGGTACCCGGTAATCAAATGCCAAACACCCCACCACGCGAGAATCATGGCCATGGGGCCGTTGCCGTCAAAGAAGTTGAAGGTGATGACTAAACC
>CAYGUR010000284.1:0-4472 GCA_964353035.1 uncultured Comamonadaceae bacterium
AAATAGGCCCCTTTTTGCAAGATGCTGAGCCCACTCGCATCACCATCATTTGGGAAACCGATTCTGGAACCGAAAGCACCGTTCAGTGGGGTCTTACAGATGCTCTCGGTAATTCCACCCAAGGCACAAGCTCAGCCAACGGAGCAATGCAATTGCATGAAGTAACACTCTCTGGATTGGAACGCTTCACCCATTACTTTTACAAAGTTGTTACTGAAAATGTAGAATCTGAGGTGTTCGAATTCAAAACACCACCTTTCGCTGCTGACAATGAATCATTTCGCATAGTGGCCATGAGTGACATGCAGAAAGATGGCAACAATCCCAATAAGTTTGACGAAGTCATCCATGATGGAATTATTGATTATTTGGAAGAAAACGTTGGACCTAATGCCGCTGACAATCTAGCACTCATGATGATTCCTGGTGATTTGGTAGAAAATGGACTGAGTTTTGAGCAATGGAAAGACGACTTCTTCGACCCCGGACAAGCGCTTTTCGGAAATGTTCCTGTTTATCCTGTTCCAGGAAACCATGAAAACAACTCAGTTTACTTCTTTAATTACTTCAAACTACCTGAAAACGGTACCGCAGGTTTTGAAGAACACTGGTGGTTCAAGGATTACGGAAACACACGTATCATTGGGATGGACTCAAACGGGCCCTATGACAACGAAGAACAATTGGCTTGGCTATCAGGATTGTTAGACGAAACATGTGCTGCCGATAGCATCGATTTTGTTTTCGCCCAACTGCATCACCCTCACAAGTCTGAACTTTGGACTCCTGGGGAATCTGATTTCACGGGCGAAGTCATTGAATTACTGGAAGAATTCAGTACAAATTGTGACAAACCGAGCATCCACTTTTTTGGACATACACACGGTTATTCTCGCGGACAATCAAGAGATCACAAACACCTTTGGATAAACGTTGCCACAGCTGGAGGAGCAATAGACTATTGGGGAGATTGGCCGCAATTTTACTATGATGAATTCTCTGTTTCTCAAGATGAGTGGGGTTTTGTAACAGTAGAAGTGACTGCCGGTGATGACCCTTCATTTACCGTGAAAAGATTGAGCAGGGGAAATGCTCAAAATTTTAAGGACAATGAACTAACAGATAGCCTCGTGGTGCGCAAATCCAGCGGCATGGTGCAAGCTCCAACAGCCTTGTCACCTGTGAATGAATTGTTACCTATCACTGAGGTAGTGCTGAACGCCAGTGCTTTTGAATCCTTCGAACCAAATGCACTCCACGGACAGTCTCATTGGCAAGTTGCCACAGATTGCAATTTCGCTGACCTCGTTTTTGAACGATGGGAAAACTTTGAAAACCATTACAATAACCAAGACACACAAGCGGGTGTTGACCTTTCGGAATTGACTGTTAGCGGCCTCCCCGCAGATGAAGAACTTTGCTGGAGAGTTCGGTACAGAGACCGTGAATTCAACTGGGGAGGTTGGTCTGAACCAGCTTCTTTTTCCACCTGTCCGAATGGCATGTCTGAAAACTTGGTATTAAACCCAGACGCAGAAGCACAAACCAATAACTGGACTCCCATTGAAGGAGCATTCGAAGCACTAACTGCAGGTGAATGTGGTGGAATTGACCCCAACAACGGAGACTACTTCTTCGCTGTTGGTGGGGTCTGCAACGACAATGAAGTTGGAATTGCTATTCAAGATATTGATGTAACAGCTTTTTCCGATTCCATTAATACCGGTAATTTCCAAGTACAATGGGGAGGATACCTGTCAAATTGGGGCGGCGTGGACCAGCCAAGTTTCAAATTGAACTTTTTCACTTCTGGAATGATTTCACTGGGGTCTACAGAAGAATACTCAACATTGAACAGTGAGTGGACTTTGATAGAAAACTTCAATTCAATTCCCTTAAATACAGGAATTATCCAGTTCGAACTCACAGGAACCCGCTTCGGCGGAAATGACAACGACAGCTATTTCGACGATTTGTTCCTGCATGTTGGCAATCCAAACGCCGACTGCGAAGAGGAAATGAGCACTCATGAAATTGAAAACCAGCGTCCTCTAACAATCTTTTCTCAGCCAAACCCTTGGATGAATGAAACTTTTGTAGCCTATACAAATGCTGATCATAGTTCAATTCAACTCGTTGTGTTCGATGTTGCCGGGAAACGTGTCCAGTGTAACGTTGAAGCTACAGATCAAGGGTTTAGACTTCGCCAAACTGGTCTGAGACAAGGCGTTTACTCCATGGCTATCTTGAAAGATGGTCAAAAGGTTGCAATTGGCTCTTTCGTTATACTCTAACACTTTCGCTATTCATTTAACCATCAATAGGATTTTCAACACACTCCATCGTGAACAAATCCGTTATGCTCTTACAGAACCTATGGAGCGGAACTTCGTACATTCGTATAGGGACCGCAATCTGCGTAGGATGAAGGCTACCTGTTTGAAATGAATAACCTAACAGCATATAGAACACTTGCACTCCTGCTCTTTCTTTTAGCAGGATTTTCTGTTGTAGCCCAAAAAACAGCCGTTTCAGGAAAGGTGACTGATGCCGAAACTGGAGAAGCACTTCCTTTTGTGAATGTCGTTTTCGTCAACACAAAAAGTGGTACAATCACTGATATCTATGGAAATTACTCCTTAGAAACCTACTACGCCAGTGACAGCCTCAGAGCGAGCTTTATAGGCTATGAACCTTTGGCGAAGAAGGTGAAGAAAGATCAAACTCAGGTCATCAATTTCGCCCTAAATACCAGCAGCATCCAACTTGAAGTCGCTGAAGTACGTCCTACAGAAGACGAAAATCCCGCCCACCCCATTGTGCGTGGAATTCTTCGCAACAAGGACATCAATAACAGGGAAAAACTGGAAGCCTACGAGTACGAATTGTACAACAAGGTAGAATTCGACCTGAATAACCTCACCGAGGAATTCAAAAACCGAAAAATCTGGAAACCCTTTGATTTCGTCTTTGATAACATTGACAGTACTGAAGAGAAGACCTATCTGCCGGTGTTTATGACCGAAAACGTCTCCAACTTCTACTACAGGAAAAATCCGAAAACAGAGAAGGAAATCATTCATGCAACGAAGGTTTCTGGCATTGAAAACCAGAGTGTGTCGCAGTTTTTGGGCGACATGTACCAGCATGTCAATATTTATGACAACAACATCATTGTATTTGGTAAAAACTTCGTGAGTCCGATCAGTAATCTCGGATTTGGTTTTTACCGCTACTACCTGATGGACAGCGCCTTGATTGGCAACAAGTGGTGCTATCAAATTAAGTTTTTACCGAAGCGAAAACAGGAATTGACCTTCACTGGAGAATTCTGGGTGAATGACACCACCTACGCCATTCGCGAAGTGGAAGCTTCCATTGCTGATGATGCGAATATCAACTTCATTGAACAACTCAAAGTTCGACAGGAATACGACGAAGTAGCTGACGAAGTGTGGATGATTACCCGTGATGAACTGCTTGTTGATTTCAACCTTTCTGAACGCGCCATGGGGTTCTATGGACGAAAAACAACCACCTACACAGATTTCGTCATTGATCAACCGCGAGAAGATGAATTCTTCCAAGGGATTACAGATGTTGTGGTGGCAGATGACGCCAATGAAAAAGGAGACGAATACTGGAACGAAAGTCGACACATTGAACTAACAGACAAAGAGAAATCTGTTTACCAAATGGTAGACTCCATCAAGAACATTCCGCAGTTTAGGACGGTGGCTGACATCATTACGCTCTTTGTGAGCGGTTACTACGTGCGTGGCAATTTTGAATTTGGTCCCTATTTCACTCTGTACAGCTTCAATCCCGTTGAAGGACATCGTTTTCGCTTGGGCGGAAGAACAAGTAATGCGTTCTCCAAACGCGTGCTGCTGGAAGGCTACACTGCTTATGGTTTAAGAGACAATCGCTTCAAGTTTGGCGGAGGTGTGACGTACATGATTAGTAAAAATCCGCGGATGGTTTTTGGCGCAAGCGGAAAACGAGACGTGGAACAACTTGGGCAAGCTCCTGGGGCCTTCCAACAAGACAACGTGTTGTCAAGTATCTTCAGGCGGAATCCGGCGAACAAACTGACAGACGTCATTGAAGGAAAAACTTACCTCGAACGGGAATGGTTTTACGGACTCAGCAATAAACTCATCTTCACCCATCGAACACTCGCTCCTTTGGGTGCGCTGCGTTATGAACGTTTTGACGATTTCAGAACCTTGGAACCCGTCAACAACCTAACCACCTCGGAAGTGACTTTTTACACGCGGTTTGCGTACAAAGAAAAGTACTTATCAGGGGAGTTTGATCGGGTTAGTTTAGGAACGAAGTACCCAACTTTGGAGTTGGCTTACTCTGTTGGTATCAAAGACTTTTTAGGGGGTGGCTACGACTATCAGAAGGCTGTTTTTAAAATCAAAGATAAAATTAGATTTGGTCCTTTCGGTTATGCCAGAGCTTGT
>CAYGUR010000285.1:0-4455 GCA_964353035.1 uncultured Comamonadaceae bacterium
CATCAGGACCGTTGCTTCCTTGCCTTAGGTGGTCATAATCCCATGAGCTGAAACTGGTCACGATGGCCCATTTCTTCCATCCTATGTTCACATCAAAGTGTCCCGTTTGTTCGTTGTTAGCGGAAGAATACCTAGTCACGGCCTTCCCTGTAACAAGCGGATTGTCATCTGGGAGGGAAAGCTGTGGGGTGAGGGTATGAAAGCTCATCACACCGCCAATGGCATCACTTCCGTAGATGACTGAACCAGGGCCAAAGAGCACTTCTGCACTTTCTGTGGCGAAGGGGTCTAAACTGATTACATTTTGAAGGTTCCCACCTCTGAAAATAGCCGTGTTCATTCGCACCCCATCAATGGTGTAGAGCAATCGATTGGTGGCGAAACCTCTGATCATGGGACTTCCGCCGCCTTGTTGACTTTTTTGGATGAACACCTTTCCCGAAACGCCCAAAAGATCAGCGGCCGTCTGCGGATTCTGCAGAGCAACCTCTTTCTGAGAGATGGAGTGGATCTTGTTCGGTACATTGTCTGAAGACTGGCGCCATTTGGTACCAGAGATCACAACGGCATCCAAATTCAGGTTGTATGCTTCAAGGAAGACTTGAAAATCTTGGTTTTTGATTTCGGCATAGCTCACAACAAGCTGTTTGTAGCCCAAGTGCCGAATGGAAATGCTCTCTTCACCCACGAAAGGAGTTACATCTGCTTGTCCTTCAGCATTCGTGGTGAGAAAAACGTTGGATGTTTGACTAAAGAGCGTGGCCAATTCAAGCGGCTCACCCGAGTCTTTGTCCTTGATTGTTACGTTCTGTGCTGCAGAAAGTATCGGACAGGCCAAGATCATCCAAATAAGGAGATTCTTTTTCATTCTGATAATTTAAACTATTGAAGTTCGCCCAGACAAGTCTGCTGACATGAGGGCATCAAATGTAGGGTGTAGTTTAAATCAACCAGGGCGGACGCGATCTGGGTTGAATTGAAAACGATTTGTAGAGGTTGGAATAGGCGTTGAGGTGCATTTTCAATTGCCGAGCATCCGATGTGACTTCGTTGTTGTGGTGGAAATACAGCGACTTATAAAAGTCAATGAGTTCTTCTTTGCTCTGCTTGTTCTGCGGGTGTTTCCCCATGGCATGGGCTAGCAGTTCTTCAAGCTGTTTGTTCAATTCGGTTTCTTCGTGGTCCCACCAGCACCAGAAGTAGGTGGTATCATTGCGCGTTTCGCGTTCAACAATGTCGTACATGTGGCCATTGAACTCGAATTCTTTGGAATGCTTCCAGCGCACTTTTTCATCGATTTCCTCAAGACTAAATTCCAGAAGCACCAGTTCGTCTTTATCGATTCCGTCAATGATACGGTGTTTCACTTCCCTCTTGACCTGTTTTTTTTGCAAGTGCACCACAGTGAGCGTAACACCTATGGGCGCTACAAAACACAGTATGAAACAGATGGCGGTCAAATGGCCTTTCAAGAGGACTCAGATTAGATTGTTGCGAAGATAAAAACTTTTTCACGGGACCCGCCCAGCCATCCAAGCAGAGCAAAGTTACCGAGTGAATTGATTGGTCGGTCCAAATTACCCACAAAATCCTTGCCCAACTTTGCAGTCGTAGCGCTTCAGTTCATAGTCGTTTGCGTCAAGCGCTTGTTCATTCTTTTCCCTTCAACATCCCAATGGAAAACCAGCCCAGCAACAGCACAATTGCCCCCATGATGCCCCAGAGCCACCACTTGTTCTCAAACAGTGGCGAAACAACTTCAACAGGTGTTTTTGGGATGACTTGCTCTGGTCCTAAGCTCAGGGTCTTGAGGTCAGTTGGAATCTTGTCCTTGAAGTTCACAATGTCGTACCGTGGTGCACGAGCAAGAGGGTTTCCATAGGCCACGAAGTAGCTAGCCGGCTCAGTAAAACGGGCGTGCAATTCATACTTCTCTCCCAAGACTTCAACAGAGCTAACTTTAAGCGGTGCGTTGTCTTGGTTCTGTATTTCAATGTACACGTGTTTGGCCTCCACATTGGATATGTGGAAGGTGTTTCCACTCAGCGAGTTCAGTGTTCCTGACCCCACTGTGCGGTAGTTGTAACGCATTCCTGTTTTTGTTTTAACACTGTCAGTTCGCACTTTGAACACTACGTTTCTGTAGAAATCAAGGGTGTCTTCAACGTTCACTTTCACTCTGCTGATCACCGAGGGATAGGCGAGTGTTGCAACCAGTTCAGTGCGTTTCGAATCAACATTTTCAGTGATTTCGAGGTTTTTGAGCTTGTAGCGTTCGTACAGCCCTTCGGTGGAAGAAACCATCGAAATGCTGGCGCCAGTAAACTGAGGGTCAGTGTCTACAGGGACTTTCAATCTGTAGTATCGGTAATTCGATTTGGGAAATGAGAGCTTCTTAAAGTCAAATGCCGTGCTTTGGTTTCTGATTGAAAGAATGCGGTACTTGTCTAGTATGGTGAACCATTCTTGTTGGTCTTCGCTCCCCTGAAGCTGCACACGCCAATCGAAATTCTGAAGCGCAAATTGCAAGTCGATCTCATTGATGGCCTCTTTGTTTGGTATGTGGAAGGTGTAGTAGTACGCGTCTTTCGTATGAGCTTCATTTAGGAGCTGAACGGGCTGTGATTCGAGCATCGTTGTTTCCTTCGTCACGTGCACAATGAAGGGCGCTTCCAAGGTGTCTTGTTCCGAAGTGATGCCATAAATGCGCAGGTCGGTGAAGTTGTCATTGACATGCTGGTACATCGACAAAGGAATGGGGATGCTGTGCCATTGGTCTGTGGGTTCCGAAAGGGAACGAACGAAATAATAGTCGTCCATTTGACTCCAACCAGCGAAGGATGTTGCAGTGAACAGCAGACAAAGTAGCTTACGAAGTGGGATCATCGCCAATGCTTTTCGTGAATTTATTGTACAAGAATGAAATGATGAGCAAGATGATTCCGAGCGAAATGAACACAATGGTTTTCGCCAAGGTATCTAAATGTGCGATGTCGTAGAAGAACAACTTGATAAGGGTAATTCCGAAGAGCACCATTGCCGCAACACGCAGGTATTGCTTGCGTTTCCAAATACCAAGGATGATGACAAAGAGGGAATACACACCCCATAAAATGCTCAACCCTAACTTGTACGACTGTCCAAAATCGGTCAGGTCCAGCCAATGAATCAATTCGCTACTCAGCACCCACCACACGGTGATGTGGAGGAATGCTTCAAAGGCAATGCGCAAATTCGCCTTCAGAAAATTCATACGCACATGCATGAAAGTGACGGCCAGCGTGAGGGCCAGCAGTGCCAAAGAAATGTAGCGAATGATGAGAAGGTTTATGCCTCTGTCATAGAACTCAGCTAAATCTTGCGTGATATAAATTGCTCTCAATTCGCTTAGCGCGAAGAGGCCCAGCAGCAAGAAGAACAGTACTGAAACAACTGTGAATCCCAGGTTGATCAAACCGAAGATGCGACTGCGCAACCAGCGCATGTTGATGACAGACAAGGCCATCACAAAAAGCAGGTTGTAATTTGCAAGCCACGCGTTTTTGAATTCAGAGATAGCGCTGTTGTGGTAAGTGCTTGGGTAATTTTCTTCGCCCATAATCGGGATTTCAGACGCGTTGTACATGGCCTTAAATACCAGGTCAATTTCAATTTGAAACGCCATGTAGACCACTCCAGCGACCACTGCCGCCAAGGCGAACTTGAGATTGCGAATGCGACCAGAGTTAAGCAGTTTTTCGGTATGGAACTGCGTTTTTCGGTTGATGACAAGCATGAAGCTGAAAGCAGCAACCAAGAACATCCCTGTGAGGAAATGTCGGTTTAGCACGGGTGAATACGGATGCTCACTTCCGTACTCCCTGTGGTTCAAAACTTGGCCCCAATCCTCAACAAGGCTAAAAACAGCAAGCCCGATGAGAATGAATGACAGTTTTTCGTAAATCGGCACCACTTTCGTCCTTCCAACCCAAAAGAGCAGCGCTGCTTCTGTGCCCCACAAGATGGTTACCCAATTTCCATCAAGCTGTACGGGGAAAGTGATGGTTAAGAACACCAACACCAATCCGGAGGTGAGGTAGATGAGGTTTTTATCGGCCAGTTTGCTTTTATAGATGATGGCGCTGACGATAAAGTGTATGACGCCATTCGCCAGAGTGAAAAGGCCTAACAGCTCTTGTCCTGTTTCATGGTTATCCAGCAAAGCAATTCCAACGCCATAAAAGAGGAAGGCATTGCCGAAGAGCAGGAGGATGTCTGATACTTGAAAGAGCTGTTTTTTCGACAGTTTGTTCGCCAAAAAGGCTACATAAAACTGGATGAAGAAGAGTACTGCAAAGAGCGAAGCAATGTTGAAATGCTTCATTTCACGGTAGTCGAAAATGAACCAAGCGAGGTAGATCAGCCAAGTTAAGATGAAGGAAACAATGAGCAGCGGCTTCCAGTCTTTTCGGAACG
>CAYGUR010000286.1:0-1566 GCA_964353035.1 uncultured Comamonadaceae bacterium
AAAAAGCAAGAAGATTCTCGGCTGTAGCATCCTGAAAAGGCCTCTTATTTAGGCATCAAGAAAGTGACTACAAAGATTTTGAAACGGAAATTCTACTGCCACATAAATTATCTACGGAAGGACCTGGTTTAGCAGTGGCTGACATTAACGGTGATGGGTTGGACGATGTGTGGATAGGAGGTGCAGCCGGACAATCAGGAGTAATTTATCTGCAATTATCCAATGGGAAATTCAAAGTGTTAGATCAGCCCGAACTTACCAAAAATGCTGCGCAAGAAGATGTAGCTGGTGTCTGGTTTGATGCTGATTCAGATGGGGATATGGACTTGTACGTCGTTAGTGGTAGTTCAGAGTTTGGCGCGCATGCCAACCAACTGAGAGATCGATTGTACATAAATGACGGCGCTGGTCAGCTTGGCTTCGGAACCAATCGAATTCCTGCCTTGACCAACATGGGGTCTTGTGTGGTTACAACCGACATAGACGGAGATGATGACCTTGATTTAATCATTGGAACCCGTGGGACTCCAGGAGCTTATCCGAGATCTGAAGCCTCTGTTATTTTGCAAAATGACCGAGGTTTGTTCAGAGATGTAACTGAAACAGTCGCCCCGGCCTTCCTTGATTTGGGAATGGTAAAAGCGATTTCAGCCGTTGATGTTGATGCTGACGGCGATGAGGATTTGGTTGTGGCAGGAGAATTCATGCAACCGATGGTCTTCATTCGTTCTGAAACAGGTTTTGCGCCAGATCAGCGTTTCCCAGTCAACCTTGAAGGGTGGTGGAGCAGCGTAACTCCTTTTGATGCTGATGGCGATGGTGATCATGATCTACTTTTAGGCAACATTGGTCAAAACAATAAATTTCATCCAAGTGCTGAGAAGCCGCTGTTTTGTTATTCAAGCGATTTTGATGAAAATGGCAGCCTAGATATTGTCTTGGCGAAGTACGAAGGCGATGTCTTGTATCCGGTCAGAGGAAAGGAGTGTAGTTCGGAACAAATGCCCTTCATTTCACAGAAGTTTAAGACATATAAGTCGTTTGCGGAAAGTGATTTAGCAGCGATTTACACTCCAGGAAAGCTGGAAAATGCTATGAAATTGGAAGCGAAAACGTTTAGCAATCTCATTGCGATCAACGACGGAACTGGACACTTTTCAATGATCGAACTTCCTATCAAAGCGCAGTTCGCACCCATCAATAGTGCCATTCCAATTGATTTGGATGCAGATGGAAAAATGGACCTCGTTTGCAATGGCAACCTTTTCGGCACAGAAGTAGAGACCACACGTTATGATGCAGGTAACGGTCTGGTGCTGATGAACGAAGGGCAGGGGCAGTTTGAAGCAAAACTTACCGCTGAAACTGGATTGTCATTACCTTGGGATACGCGGAAATCAGCGGTCATTCGAACAGTTAACAACCAACAGCTCATCATTGTGGTTTCCAGCAACGGCGCTACTTCACTCATTCAAATTAACTAGGCGAAGAGCAAAATGAGGATAGCTGAAATCGACAGCACCATTCCCAAGATATTGATCCCCGAAAACTTCTCACGAAAGAAGA
>CAYGUR010000286.1:1576-4443 GCA_964353035.1 uncultured Comamonadaceae bacterium
GAAGAGAATCGCTGCAATGGCAGAAAGCACTACAATTCCCAAGTTGTTAATGGGGATAATGGCCGAACGATCTAACAAATGCGCTTCGAATGTTTTAACCAAAAAGTAGATGGAACCGAAATTGACGATTCCCAAAACAACTCCAGCTAGTACCGTTGGGACAGAAAAAATAGGCAAGCCTTTCGCTTTTCGAACCCCTAAAACTACCAGGCCAATCACAGATGAAGTGATAAATGGAGCCGAAGTGAAAAGGTACTTGTTCTCTTGTAATTGCAAATCGGTTCCGTGCGAAAAATGACCAATAACCAGGTCGATGACACCACTTCCAAGGAAAATAATGACAGGAAAGAGGGCATAAGACCAATTGAACGACTCCTTCTTTCTTCGCGAAGCAAAAAGAACACCCAGAACTGCTAAACAAACGGCCAAAATCTTATAAATGGTTACTTCATCAGTGGGGTCGGTGATCATAAACCAAGCGACGGGAATCACCAATGACATTTTGGTGGCCACAGATGCGGCCGACATGCCTACTTTTTGCGACGTATAGGCCATCAAATAGAACAGAGTAATGAACAACACCCCAAAACATAGTCCGCCAATCAGCCAGGGTTCTTGGATTTTTTCTGATACCTCATAGTCGGTCCCGGCCATCACAATACCACACAGTGCAGCCACCATATAGTTGATGACAATGGCGGGAAAAGTGATGACACCAAATTTAGGAAACGCTCTGAATAACAAGAAAATAGCTGTAGAGAAGAGAACGGATAGTAGAAGCCAGATCATTGATTGAAATGAGTTAGAAAAGTGTCACCATTTAGAGTGATTTTATCTGATATTGCTGCGTCAAGTTGGGGCGAAGGGAGTCCTGTTCCAAACTTGACGCTTCCCTGAATGGTCAGTGCTTCGTCCCACAAATTGGCTTGAATAAAGGTCTCTAATGTGGACTTACCACCTTCAACTAACAATCGTTGGATTTTCCGTTTGTGTAATTCATTCAGCAGTTCTGGAAGTAAGTTTTCAAACCTCACCTGTACCCACTCATTTGTGCCTTCAATTTGCGAAGGTTTGGTTGTGAAGATAAGGGTAGGCGCCACATCATTAAATACACGTAACGATTTTGGTAGGTTTCCATTCCGATCAATGACAATACGCAGCGGATTTTCTCCAACCGCATCTCGAACCGTTAATTCAGGATTGTCAGTTCGAGCCGTATTGGTACCAATGAGTATAGCGTCAAATCGCGCCCTCAATCCGTGCACAATTTTTCTAGAGCGGGACGAAGAGATCCAATTTGGGCCCATTTCCCCGGCATTTCGGGTTTTATCCATGAAACCATCCTTGCTTTCAGCCCATTTGAGAAGAATGTATGGACGATTTTTTTGAACCGTTGTGAGGAAGTAGCGATTCATAAAGGCGCCTTCTTCTTCTAAAACACCAGTAATCACTTCAATTCCTGCTGCACGAAGCTTTGCAACTCCTTTGCCGTTCACTTCAGGAAAAGGGTCTTCATTGGCAATCACTACACGTCCAAATTTCTTGGAGATTAAGAGGTCACTGCAAGGAGGAGTTTTTCCGAAGTGTGCACAAGGCTCAAGGCTAACGTAGATGGTAGCACCTTCACAATCTGCCTGATTTTCAACGGAATTAACCGCATTCACTTCGGCATGGGCTTCGCTATAACGACGGTGGTAGCCTTCACCGATGATTTTTCCATCTTTGACAATGACTGCGCCAACCATCGGATTGGGAGAAACCGTGGAATCGCCTGCTTTCGCAAGTTGGAAGCATCGCCTCATAAAAGGCTCATGCTTTTTTTCCTTCGGCAGCAAGTAATGTGTTTTTAAGCAATGATGCGATGGTCATGGGACCAACACCACCTGGTACAGGTGTGATAAAGCTGCATTTAGGGGCCACTTCGTCATAAGCAACGTCACCCTTAATGGCATATCCTTTGGCCTTACTGGCATCTTCCACACGGGTAATACCCACGTCGATGACTACTACGCCCTCTTTCACCATGTCGCCCTTCAAAAATTCAGGGATACCTAATGCTACTACAATGATATCAGCATCTTTGGTGAATTTCTCTAGGTTTTTCGTTCTGCTATGCGCAAGTGTTACCGTGCAATTTCCAGGATTTCCATTTTTACTGAGCAAGATACTCATGGGAGAACCTACGATGTGACTTCTGCCAATGACAACAGCGTGCTTGCCCTCTGTTGGAACGTTGTAACGCTCTAGTAACTGCATAATTCCATGAGGAGTAGCAGGCAAGAATGTGGGAAGGTTTAAGACCATTTTACCCACGCTAGCAGGGTGGAAGCCGTCTACATCTTTGTGTTCAGCAATGGCATTGACGATGTTTTGTTCGTTGATGTGTTTGGGAAGAGGAAGTTGCACAATGAAACCATCAATTTCATCATTGGTGTTCAAATCTTCAACAATTTGAAGCACTTCTTCTTCAGTAATATCTGCTGGTCTTTGAACGAGTGTGCTTTCGAATCCACAACGGCCACAGGCTTTTACTTTGCTGTTAACGTATGTTTGACTGGCGCCATCAGCCCCAATCAGCACAGCAGCCAAATGTGGTTTTTTGAATCCGTTTGCTACTCTCTGTGCTACTTCGTCAGCAATCTCTTGCTGAATTGCTTTGGACGTAGCCTTACCATCTAAGATATTCATAGTGTTGCTTATCGCATTTTACGCATTCCTTTGAGTCCGTTGGCTACATTCGCCATTCGACTTTTATTGGTCATCATGCGCATCATTTTTCGAGTTTCATCAAATTGCTTCATGAGCTTGTTCACCTCAGCCACATTCGTTCCGCTACCAGCGGCAATTCTTTTTCTTCTATTTCCATC
>CAYGUR010000287.1:0-4436 GCA_964353035.1 uncultured Comamonadaceae bacterium
GCCCACTAATGCGACATCCGATACCGTGTGATGGGGACTTCTGAACGGACGCTCAGTCACCAACGCTTTGTCGCGACGAAGCCTTCCAGCGACCGAGTGAATTTTGGTGGTTTCCAAGGATTCGGTCAAGTTCAATGGGGGCAAGATGGTAGGAAGTCGTTTGGCCAACATGGTTTTCCCCGCTCCAGGCGGACCAATTAAAATGACGTTATGTCCGCCAGAGGCAGCGATTTCAAACGCGCGTTTGATGTTTTCTTGTCCTTTCACATCTGAAAAATCCAATCCGAATCCTTCGAGCTGCTGTTCGAACAACGTTGCTGTGTCAATGACTAAAGGCTCTAAGGGTACTTCACCTTTCAAATGGGCAATGACTTGTGAAAGGTGTTGAGCCGGAAAAACGTCCAATCCGTCTACCATGGCCGCTTCCGCGGCATTGATTTCGGGCAAAATGAAACTGGTGAATCCTTCAGCCTTCGCCTTGAGCGCTATGGGGAGCGCGCCTTTGATGTAGCGCAAACTGCCATCAAGACTAAGTTCGCCCATGATCATGGTGCGTTCCAATACCAACGCGGGAAGTTGTTCGCTCGCGGCTAGAATCCCGATGGCCAGAGGAAGATCATAAGCTGTTCCTTCCTTGCGAATATCGGCTGGCGCCATGTTGATGGTAATCGCTTTTCCAGGCCACTTAAAATTGGATTCCTCAATCGCGGTTTTCATTCGCTGTTGACTTTCTTTAACAGCATTGTCGGGTAAACCAACCAGCATGAAGTTCACACCTTTGTCTACGCGAACCTCAATGGTCACGGTAGTAGCGGCAATGCCATAGATGGCAGCGCCAAACGTTTGGACGAGCATAATAAGAAGGATGTAGTGTTTATGTTAAGTCGTAAGCAAAGCTTCGCGAAGGCAGGGCGAAGTTATGCTTGGTGTCGTTCGATGTAATCAATCAAAGAGTGGATCACTTTGATGTGAATCTCTTGAATGCGGTCAGCGTAGCCATTCCAAGGAACGCGCACTTCAACGTCGCAAAGCGGGGCAATTTTTCCGCCGTCTTTTCCTGTCAGGGCAACAACAGCAATGCCTTTCGCTTTGGCGGCTTCGGCTGCTTTGATCACATTTCCAGAGTTACCGCTGGTGGTGATGGCAAGTAACACATCACCTTCTTGGCCAATTCCTTCTACGTAACGAGAGAAGACATAGTCGTAGCCGTAGTCGTTTCCTACACAACTCATGTGTGAAGGGTCAGAAATGGAAACAGCGCCTAACGCCGGACGATTTTCGCGGTAGCGTCCAGACAATTCTTCGGCAAAATGCATGGCGTCGCACATAGAACCACCGTTCCCGCACGACATAATTTTCTTGCCTGCGGCGAGTGCTTTCACCATTGCGTCTCCCGCGCGCTCAATGGCTTGCAAGTTCGCTTCGTTGCTCAGAAAATCGGCTAGGACTTTCTGTGCTTCTTCAAAATGCTGTTTGATTTTCGTTGTGCTCATGATTCTTCGAAGGTGGGATAAATTCGCACGTTACCAAAAAAAATCTGACAGTAATTTGTAGACGTTATGGTTGGGTTTGTAGATGAAACTGAACCTGACAGGGACGACCGCTTGCGCTCGTCTGGTTGACATCAACAAAGAAGCTGAATCTGACAGGGATGACCGCTTGCGCTCGTCCAGTTAAGACCATCAATAGCGCCGAATCTGACAGAGGCGACCGCTTGCGCTCGTCCGTACAAGGGTCGGCAAGTTAGCCGACCCTGCGAGTCGCCTTATTTAAACTTCTTAATCCCCTTCTCAAGGAACTCCTGAAAGACTTTTGGATCTGAATTGTACGAAGCGCTGCCGTTCAGGGCTTTGCCGTCATGGTCTTCTAGCACATAATACGGCTGGGCATTCGTGTCGTACTTCGATGCTTGCATGTAAGACCATTTGTTTCCAACAGTTTTGATTTTGAAGTCTTTGTCGCCATATTTCTCAACCCGCTGCTCTTCTTCAGGAAGATCAATGCGTTCATCAACATACAAAGAAACTAGGATGACTTCTTGTGTAATCAATTCAGCAATGGCAGGGTCTGGCCATACGATCTCTTCCATTTTTCTGCAGTTGACACACGCCCAACCAGTATAATCTACCAAGAGAGGTTTGTTCTGCTTTTTCGCTTCAGCCATGGCCAAATCATAATCCTGAAATTGCGCTTCAACATGATGCTCTGGCGGATTCTCAGCGTAGAACATCGGAGGTGGAAAACCTGAGATGATTTTTAGCGGAGCACCCGTCATTCCAGGGAGCATATAGATGGTCAATACAAAGAAAAGTATTCCAAATCCAAAGCGGGCTGTACTCATCTTTTCAATTTTTGAATCGTGTGAAAAACGAATGAAGTTGTATAAATATAAGGTGATGGTGGCAGAAACAGCTACCCAAATGGCAATAAATAGTTCTCGTTTCAACAATCCGGCTTGCCACACTAAGTCAGCGTTTGACAAGAATTTGAACGCAAAACCAATTTCCAACAGTCCAAGCACCACTTTCACCGAGTTCAACCAGCCGCCTGATTGGGGCAAGCTGTTCAACCAACCAGGGAAGGCTGAGAAAAGCATAAAAGGAAGGGCAAGTGCCAATGAAAATCCAAACATAATGGTGGCTGGACCGCCATAGCCGCCTTGCGCTGCGCCTGCTAAGGCTGAACCAACGAGTGGTCCTGTGCAAGAGAAAGATACAATAGCCAAGGTGGCAGCCATGAAGAAAATTCCCGCAACACCGCCTTTGTCAGAGGCTGCGTCCGCTTTATTCGCCCACGACGCTGGGAGGGTAATTTCGAAAGCGCCCAAGAACGACAGTCCAAAAACAATAAGAAGCGCGAATAAGAAGATGTTAAACCACGGATTTGTTGAGATGACATTCAGCACGTCAACACCGAAGATAGCCGTCAATAGCAGCCCAAGTCCGGTGTAAATAAAGATGATGAAGAATCCGTACAACAACGCGTTTCGAATTCCTTGCGCCTTCGTTTTAGATGTTTTGGTGAAGAAACTCACCGTCATCGGAATCATCGGGAAAACGCAAGGGGTCAGAAGCGCTGCGAAACCGAGTCCGAAACCAAGAAAGAACAGTCCCCATAAACTCTCTGGAATTTCTTCGTCATTTTCATCAGATGCACCAGGTGTTTCAGGTGTTTCTTCTGAGTGCTCACCAGATCCCTCACCGCCTTCATGCATGTCGCATGGTGGACGTGGTCTATCAGGGCAATACGAAAAGTCTGCAGGCATTTCAGTGGCATCTGCTAACGCGAAGCGGAAATCGAGGTCTTCTGGTGGAAGGCATTTCGAAGGATCACACACCATAAAAGAGACGAATCCTTTTACGGTATCTGCACTGGCCTCGAGTACCTTTATATGTTGTCGGAACGAAGTGACCCCCTCATAGAAGTTCAAATTCATCTCGAAATTGGGGTCAAATTCAGTGAGCATTTGGTTTTCACACTCAATTACACCGTCTACGAATTCAATTTTGGCGTTTTCTTCAAAGCTGAACCACAGGGGTAGTGGTCCCTCGTTTCCTTCAAGATTCTGCGAATAAATGTGCCAGCAATCCTCTATATTCGCCTTGAACACAAGGTCGTACTCGTTTTCAGCTGTTTTGAAAGAAGTAAATTCCCATTCAACGGGATCGAAGATTTGTCCGATAGCACTACTTGAAAGGAGTGCGTAGGAAACCAATAATAAAATTGTTGCTTTTAATCTCAACATTGTTCTTCTGTATTGAATTCAATCAAATATACCGATAATGCTATCATCGGGTTATGTTCTACTATTCCTAAAATTGGATTCCTAATGAACAGAAATCTCTTCTCCCAGTGTCAACTTGAAACGCTTTCGCACGAGCCAAGTGGTGAGGTAGAAGAAAGGAGTGTCAAAAACTGCCACGAGCAGTTTGAACAGAAATCCGTTCAACACAAGAATCCAAAAAAGTGCCCATTCTATTTCGCCCAAAAAGCAAAGTAAAATAATGACGGTAAAAGTATCGATAAATTGAGAGGTGATGGTCGAAAAGTTGTTTCGAATCCACAGGTGTTTTCCTTTGGTCTTCGCTTTCAAAAAATGAAACACTCGGATATCAACAAATTGGGCGATGAGGTACGCGCACATACTTGCGCCAACTGCCGCAGCCGTTTGTCCGAATACATGATCAAACTCCCCGTCTGAAACGGGCGACCAACTGGCAGCTGGTGCAATACCGGCAATGGTAATGATCAACAAAACAAAAACAGAAGAAATCAGTCCGGCAAAAACGACCTGATTCGCGCGTTTGGCTCCAAAAATTTCAGAAATTAAATCGGTAAGCAAGAAGGTAACGGGGTAAGGAAGGATGCCTACACTTTGTTCGAATGAGAATCCGTCTTCCCCAAATGGGGTCCAGATAAAAAATTTTCTGAAGATC
>CAYGUR010000288.1:0-4428 GCA_964353035.1 uncultured Comamonadaceae bacterium
CCAAATTTCATCTTCATCATTCGTGAACCAAGGCGTTACTTTCAGCGGCACTTCGTACTCATAGTAGTTTTCGTCAAAGTCACTTCCCAAACGAATGAAACAGGTAAGTTCATTGTTATTCAGCGGCGAGCCATCTGGCCCAGCCTCAGCGTGGATGTACATTTTCAACTTGTCGTACAGTCGCATGTCGAAGTTCACATTTCGATAAGCTGCCCGTCCATCGCCATCTTGAAGATTACATACTTCAAGAGAAAGCGATTGCTCGTTGAGTCTTCTTTGGTTGGCAGTACCCACGTCAATCTCACGCACAATTCCCGGTGGAATTACATACGGCACAGGCTCGCGATTTCCGTTTTCTTCAATGTTTACAGCACCAATGTTGAAGGTGGTTGGGTCAGGGTCATTTGGCTCAATCTCTTGAGGCCCTTCCAACGAACCAAGGAATGGACGCCATTCTCCTCTGATCAACTCCAGTCGGGCGAAACGCAATGTTGCCTCTTCAGACCAGCCCTTCATAAACATTCTCATGAAACGAATTGAACGGAAATCTGAAATTCCCCCTACGCGTTTGTCGTATTCGAAAATAGGCACTTTGAATTGGTACCAACGAACGGTTTTTTGCTCTCCGTTTCTGGTTTCAATGGTCTGCTCAAAACTATCAGTAATGTAGTTGTTTCCAATGTTTTCCTCTCCCAAATCTTGTGGACGAAGAGATACTTTATACTGGTAATAGCTTTCAATGGTACTCAGGGTGATGTCCTGGTTAATGTCCTCTGTATTGGGGATAGTAGTTTGAGCAACCGGATATCCATTTGGATTCGCTGTGTTGGAGTTCCCTTCATATCCGTTAAAATCCTTGTAACGACGAAGAATGTCCCATTCTTCGCTTTGTGCTGTAGGATTTCTAAAGAAGACGAAATCATCTGCAGAAGGGTCACTAGCGTAGTTTGCGTATGCATTTGCATTTAAGAACGGCTGCACCGTTGCTAACCATTCGTCAAAGAAGCTCTGCTCTGCCTGGCTGTTCAATCCATCTAAACCAATGTCTTGAAGGACATAATTGCCCGAAGAGTTGTCGAAGGCATTCACTACGTTGAATGTTGTTGGATCTGGATAGACACCCCAAATAGATGTGAGCGTAGGAAGGTCCTGGTTCGCACTTGGCAAACCGTTCTCATAACTCAATTGTGAGTCGTTCAACACATCTTCAGAAACGTTACCTAAGTTAAAGTACAGTTCACCACCATTTACGTTTTCAGAATCTTCATTGAATGGGTCCATCAACCAAAACTGAATGAACTGAATGTTTGAGGTCTCAAAATCTGTTGTTACCAACGATCGCTGGATTCCACCCCAACGCGTTTCTGGCTCAGCCAATGTTCCATCTGGGTTCAATCCGGCACTAATGGTTGGCGCACCATCAGGAAGCTCATAATTGTAAGGTCCACGTTCATTTGGGTAGTACGTCAAATCTAGTGTTCCAATCAACGGCGGCGTTCCCGCAGGAAGCTCTCTGTTTGGGAAGACCTCACCTTCAAGTACCTCACGCATTCTGTGGTCACTGGTAACATCCGCGCTCACTTGTCCGTCTGTGAGCCCATTCCCTTGGAAGAACTGTGGATCAATCACATACCACGAAAGTTTCGCACGGTTGTAGTTGTAGACCAATGAATCTTCCACATTTCCTTCCGGGAACAAATCGTTCTGAAGCTTCGGCGTACTGGCCATAAACCACTGATTCACCGAACGAATGTCGATCACACTTTGACTTCCTTCAAAATCATCAATGTAAGCGTTTCCGTCTTTTCCAATGGCTCTCGAGTGTCCTGGAATCAGGTAGGCTCCTTCGGCAGAAATATCAATGCTTGATTTCGCTTTGGTGTCGATCAAAGGAATGCGATCTACAAGACGCGTGATAAATTCTGATTCGTCTTGATACGAAAAGTCGAGTCCTAGAATGGTGTTGTTCACAGGCTCATCACCTATGTTCACCTTTTGGGTCAACGGGCGTTCACGCATGTTCAGCACCGTTGCTCCTAAATTCATATTGTCATTCACTTCGTAATCAAACCTGCTTCCTATGAGGGTTTTCATTTGAATATTGAAGAGTGAATTACTTTCTAACGAGATGTTGATCGGCGTTCCTGAGTCAAGAAGGCCTTCATTGAGGATTTTCACCCTACCTAAGTTGTAATCTACCGTATAATCTTGGTTTTCTACCAAGCGAACACCTCCTGCTGTTACAGAAACAGACCCTTGAGGTACATTCAACGCGTTCAAAGAGATCTCTGAACTGGATTGTGATTGAAACTGTCCGCGGATTTTAAATCGATTCAACGAAGGGATTTGCTGAGCTGCTGTTTTCGTAGAATCGTACAGTGGTTGGTACACAATTGTGTTGATCAAACTTTCCACCTGTTCGGGTGGGGCATCTTCTGCAATGACGCTGGCCAAATGGGAACCAAAGGGCTCCACTACTGGGAAATAAATTCGTCCGTTCTGACTTTGAATGGTCCCCCCTTGCGTGGCGGCATTGTCAACAAAATCGAAGAAACCATCCTTATTAGGCATCGTGTTCTGATCCAATTGATCAAGGTTCAGAACTTGGAGTAGAAGCTGGTTATTTAAACCTTCACGTGGGATGTAATTGAGGTCAACGCCCGTAGAAGGATCATTGTACCAAACGTCTAGTCTGAAGTTATCTCTGTTCACACCAAATGCACCAATGCTGTAAACGTTCTTCATCATCAAGTCCCACATTGGAGCTGGCTCACCGTTGTCAAGCACTACCTGGGTGATGCTGGATTTCAACATTTTCAAAATCAAGGCACTTGGCGCAGCAAATCCGTCTTGTGACAGTGTACCTACCTGATAGGTTTCTCCACCAAGTGTGTACTCATAGGATACTGCCAATACTTCGGCATTGTTAAGCGCTTGACGAAGAGAAATGAATCCAAGTCTACTGTTATACGTGTATTCTGAGGCTGTCAACTTTCGCGCATTTCCCACACGCTCGTAGTGAATACCCTGCTGGTAGCCCATTGCCATGGCAGCAATGGCCGCATTCGCTCCTGTATAACTCATGACATCAGGATCCCCCGTCATGTCGTTATAAATATCATTATTAAGGTTCGATGGCGCTTGATTGGTATTGATTTCCAGACCTGGACCATCAGCTAGCTGTCCTGTATTCAAGTTGGAAGTAAGGTAGTTCGGGTGTTCACCGATGTCAGAAAACGCAATGACATTTCGCACATCTTGGGTATTCGCTTGGTTGTTCACTACCCACACTTCAATACGCGTGATGTTCACGCCCGAGTTCACTACAGGTAAACTGGCCAACGCATTGTCATACTGATCGCGGAACCACTGTGAAAGGAAGTAGTGTTTGTTCGCTTCGTAGTTGTCTGCGCGAATATCGAAGAGCTGCGTTTGTGCCCCTCCTTCAACGGTAATTTCTTTTCGTTCTCCTTGTTGCTGTGAAAACACAGTGGTATTTCGAAGTCGTCCGAATTGTGTCTCCATCTTCACCCCAAAAAGGCTTTGACTTCCAGTAATCAAGGTTCCTTGGAGTGGTAAGCTTACGTTACCCGCCTCAATCTTCTTAATAATTTCGTCTTCGTCACCTGTGTACTCCAGCTTCATTTGGTTTTCGAAATCAAATGTTGCTTCGGTATTGTATTGGGTCGTCAACTTCAGTTTGGTACCGATGTTTCCTACTACGTTCAATTGAATACGCTGCTGGAAGTCAAAGGTGGTAATGCGCTGTTGACGAATTGGAATACGCGGGTTTTCCGTTTTCGACATATTGAAACCAAGCGTCAACTCAGCAGAACCTTGCGGACGAATGGTGATTTCGTTACTTCCGAAAATGTTCTTAAATCCTTCGCCCCCGATATCTAATTTCGGTGCCCAAGCGTTGTTTTCTTCGTCTTGTGAAGCTTGGAGCTGATTCCAATATTCTGAAATGTTGGTGCGAATGTCGTTGTCCAGGTATTCGTCCAGTCCGTAAGAGGTGTAAGGGCGAAAAACCATTGAATCACCAATGGTCTGTCCAATCACATATTGACCTGTAATAGGGTCATACTGTACATCGTATTGAATGTTGTCTGGCCAATCCAAACTGATTCCCCCAGTGTTCTCAACTGGGTTCAACGGGTCTTCCCCGTGCGGCAGCGGCAATGTCACATCGCCCGTATCTGCCACCAGAATAGGTTTGTAATTCTTCCTGGCTGATCTCCAGAAATCGGAACCAATATTGGCTGAGCTTACCCAGAAAATTCCAAGTAGCCCAATCAAGGTGATTCCTCCGATTAGGTATTTACCCCTCAAAAACATATTACAATTGTTTGAGGGCTTTCTTGATCAGATCTTCCACTGAAATCGCTGTCCCTTCGGTTTTCAAGATTATATCGAGAGTTTTAGATG
>CAYGUR010000289.1:0-4391 GCA_964353035.1 uncultured Comamonadaceae bacterium
ATGCTGCTCATCGTATTTAGCAGCTGCTGACAACTTTCTTTTTGGATTTGCGCATAGTTCTGCAAATCCGCATCATCAGTTGAGCTGTGAATAAGGTCAGCCAATCCGATGACTCCCGCCAAGGGCGTTTTGATCTCATGGCTTAGACTCGACAAAAAAGCAGATTTGAGTTTGCTTGTCTCTTTCGCAGAAACGATGGCCTCTTCAAGTCCGGCTTGAAGTGACTTTTCCTTGGTGATTTCTTCAGACAGTCCTAGAACTCCAATAAACTCTCCATGCGAATTTGATAAGGAGGTTGTTGTTACGCGAAAGATTCTTTGTTGTCCATCTGGAGATTCTTTGATCCATTCCCCAACCTCAGAAGGCTTTCCATCTTTTAATCTCTTCTGAAATACGTTTAAATCGAAACCAGGGCCTAGCTTATCAATGTGGTGACCTAACATTTCTGGGGCAGTGAAACCATAGAGATCTTCAGCCGAATTACTCCAAAATACAACAATCCCCTCCTTGTCTGTAACAATAACCCCATCATTGATCTGTTCGAATAGCAATTTGAAGAACTGCCCATCGAATTGCTCTTGTAAGGATTGCAAATTCAGCTCTGAAGTTGACATCTAACGTATTGGATTTGAGTGGGAAGATACCCCTTGAAATGCTATAAAACAAATTGACCTAGTACTATTTAAAAAAGTCACAACGAACAGTCTAACTTACATTTTACCATGACTTTAGATGTGCATATACTAAATGCAATGGAAAGCCCATCACGTTGTAATAAGATCCCTTCATGCCCACAATTCCGATGTACCCTATGAAGTCTTGAGCTCCATAACTACCTGCCTTATCATATGGCTGATATTGTTCAATGTAGTAGTCAATTTCAGCTTCAGAAAGCATGCCAAATTGCACTTCTGTTTCATCATAAAAGACCTCACTTTTCCAGTTATCTGAAATAGAAACAGCAGTAATCACAGTATGTGTTTTTCCAGACAGCTTTTTCAACATACGCACTGCGTCTGCATGATCTTCTGGCTTGTTCAAAATTTCATCTCCCAAACAGACAATGGTGTCTCCGGTAATTAAGATTTCATTGGCTGCGAGTTCTCCTTGGAAGGCTTTCGCTTTTTTATCTGCCAAATACAATGCCACTTCGTGTCGCTTTAAGTTCAGACTGAAAGACTCATCCACGTCTTTCGTTCGAATCTCCACATCAACTCCCAGTCCCTGAATGAGCTGCTGTCTCCTTGGAGACTTACTTGCTAGCACAATCTTCCTTCCTTCTAAATTCTTCAAGATTTCCATAGCCCGAATGTACAGAAGTCAAGTTTTGCTACAAAGTTGAAAACAAGCCTTTTTTAACCTGCGCAAACAAAAGCAAAAGACTAATTTTGCGCCATGACAGAGAAGATTCTTATTCTTGATTTCGGCTCGCAATACACTCAGTTGATTGCCCGTCGGGTGCGTGAATTAAATGTATATTCAGAAATTCACCCTTGGAACAAAGCTCCAGAACTCACTTCGGAATACAAAGGCGTAATCCTTTCTGGTAGTCCGCACAGCGTGCGTGACCCCAAAGCACCGCGTCCTGATTTATCTGCCTACCGCGGAAAACTGCCACTTTTGGGTGTGTGTTTCGGAGCTCAATTTATGGCACACAATTTTGGAGGAGAAGTGGCACCCTCTGACACACGCGAATACGGAAGGGCAAATTTGGCAACGGTTGACCACACCAGCAAATTGATGCATGGTATGTCGAACAACAGTCAGGTGTGGATGTCGCACGGCGATACCATTAAGGCTATTGGTCCGGATTTTAGAACGATTTGCTCAACAGACGACGTTGAATTTGCTGGCTACGAAGCATTGAACGAATCAACCTATGGAATTCAATTCCACCCTGAAGTATATCATAGCACTGAAGGAAAAATATTACTTGAAAACTTCATTGTCAACATCTGCGGATGCCAGCAAAATTGGACCCCTGAATCCTTTGTCGAAGACACTGTTGCTAAATTGAAGGCTCAGATTGGAACTGACAAAGTAGTCATGGGCTTGTCTGGAGGAGTAGATTCTTCAGTGGCCGCAGTTTTGCTTCACAAAGCCATTGGTGACAGGCTATACTGCATCTTCGTAGACAACGGATTGTTGCGGAAAAATGAGTTCGACGAAGTGTTGGAGAGTTACCACGACATGGGCTTGAACGTGAAGGGAGTGCGCGCTGCACAACGTTTTTACGATGGCCTCAAAGGAGAGTCTGACCCTGAAACCAAACGTAAAATCATTGGGAAAACCTTCATTGAAGTCTTCGATGAAGAGGCACACCTCGTAGAAGACGTGAGTTGGTTAGGCCAAGGAACAATTTATCCAGATGTGATTGAGTCTGTTTCTGCAACTGGCGGACCAAGCGCGACCATTAAATCGCATCACAATGTGGGCGGACTTCCTGACTTCATGAAATTGTCTGTTGTTGAACCGCTGCGCTTGCTGTTTAAAGACGAAGTTCGAAGGGTTGGAAAAGCCTTAAACATCAAACAGACCATTCTCGGAAGACACCCTTTTCCAGGTCCTGGACTCGGTATTCGTATTTTAGGTGATATAACCGAAGAAAAGGTACGGATATTGCAAGAAGTGGATCACATATGGGTCAAAGGACTTAAAGACAACGGATTGTACGATGATGTTTGGCAAGCAGGTGCTATCTTGCTCCCAGTTCAAAGCGTCGGAGTGATGGGTGACGAACGTACCTATGAAAATGCTGTTGCGCTGAGAGCTGTTAGCAGTACTGATGGAATGACCGCTGATTGGTGTCATCTGCCTTATGAAGTGCTTGGAAAAATTTCCAACGACATCATCAATAAGGTTCGAGGTATAAATCGCGTTGTATATGATATCAGTTCGAAACCGCCCGCTACCATTGAATGGGAGTGACCTTTGACGAATTAGACGTCTGAATGAATATGAATAAGCTAATAACACTCTTTCTCCTCCTTGTAGGGTTTTCAATTTCGATTTCCACGCAAGCGCAAGACCGCGTTATCGTTGAAAAGAATGGCTCTACTTACTTTGTGCATCGTGTTGATCAAGGACAAACTTTGTATGCCATCAGCAAGCTGTACAAGGTAGAAGTTAGTGCCATTGAAAAAGCCAATCCTGGTATTTCTGAAGGTTTACAAATTGGACAAACTCTGAACATCCCAGTTCCTAGCAACTACAATGAAAATGAATGGACCAACCCAGTTCGAATTGAGAATGGTTTTTACATTCACCGCATCAAGCGTAAAGAAACACTCTATGGTATTAGCAAACAATATCAAACAGATATCAATGAAATTCTTGAGCTGAACAGTGGTATTGAATTGGGATTGCAGCCTGGACTCGAAATCAAACTTCCTATTCGCCCAGCAGAAGAACCTGTCTCAAAATTGGTTGAACCTGGTCCGATGGATGGTTGGCAAACACATACCGTGAAACAAGGCGAAACCCTTTATGGCATCAGTAAACACTACAATGTAACACCAGAAAGCATCAGTGATTTGAACGGTGGTTTGCCTGAAGGATTAAAAGCCGGACAGGAAATCAAACTGCCGATTCGAGATGAACTCTTTTCGAAACAGACAGAGCCCATTGATCTCACCTTGGAAATGAAGGACACGCTCTTTCTGAAAGATTCGTACAACATTGTCTTCATGCTCCCTTTGTACCTCAATCAACCCATTGAAAAGGAATTCAATACAAGTGGAAAAGTAGGTCGACTTCGTCAAATTGCACTGGAATACTACTACGGCTCGTTGATGGCCTTAGATAGCCTCAAGCAACGCGGCGCGAAGATGAATGTAACGGTGTTGGACGTCAATTCTGATTCAAACATGGATGGTGTGCTGCAAAACAGTGCCGTCAAAAATGCACACTTGATCATCGGTCCCTTCCAGCGCGAACCACTTGAAAGCGTTGCCAGCTATGCCGGACGAAAAGGAATTCACGTTGTTTGTCCGGTGCCTCAATCCAATAAGGTTCTCCTGAAAAGTCCGAATTTGAGCAAGGTCTACCCTTCTTCTGATTCTGAAATGAAACAAATGGCTGAACATGTTGCCATGAACCATTCTGGTGAAAATGTAATTCTGATTGACAGTAAAGATGTGCAAGACGCCAGAGCTGTTCAACTGTTCAAGAAGTACTACAGACAATCGCTTGGTATTTGGAGCGATTCTGTAGCAACTCCTTTGACAATTGTGGAGTCTAGTAGCAAATTCGTTGGTGAGCTGAACTCAAAATTGAGCAAAGTGCGCAGAAACATCTTGGTTGTTCCTGCAGGTAAACAAAGTAGAAGTATGATTGCCAACTTGCAGACAAAAGTGCAACTGCTCAATCAAGATGATTTTGATGTCATTGTC
>CAYGUR010000290.1:0-4373 GCA_964353035.1 uncultured Comamonadaceae bacterium
CACCAAAAACTTCGGTTTCATGCTCAAACAAGGAGGAAAGTGGGAATTGGCTCCCGCATATGATGTTTGCCACGCCTATCGGCCGAACAGTCAATGGGTCAGCCAGCATGCACTCAGTTTAAATGGGAAACGAAAAGACCACACCAAAGAAGATCTCTTGCTGATTGGTGCCTCCATTAAATGTAAAAAAGCGAACGAAATCATTGACCAGATTCAGGAAACGGTCAATCAATGGGACTACTTCGCGAAGCAAGTTAACGTTGCCCCTTCCCTTCGCGAAGCCATCGGAAAAACCTTACTGAAAGTTTCATAATCTGCACGAATTGAAAGCTAAACTTTAACGACGTTTAAATGAATCGAAAACTAATCCTCTACATCAGCATGAGCGTTGATGGCTTTCTAGCAACAAAAGACGACGACCTCTCTTGGCTGTCTATAGCAGCGAAAGAAGGCGAAGACTACGGCTATGCTGCATTTAATGAAGGTTGCGACACCTATATTGTTGGACGCAAAACCTACGACGTAGTGCGGAAATTAACGGGCGGCAACTTTCCTGCTGCAGAACAGCACAAATGTTACGTTATCACCAGACAAGAACGCGAGGACGAAAACGGTGTTTCTTTTTTCACAGGCGATGTAGCTCAATTGGTGTCTCAGCTAAAAGCCGAAGAAGGCAAAGACATTTACTGTGATGGTGGTGGTCAGATTGTGAAACTATTGATGGACCAAAACCTGATTGATGAATACATCATTTCAGTGATGCCGATTGTCTTGGGCGATGGGAAACGCTTGTTTCTAGGGGAAACATCCTCTTTTGAACTTATCGCAAATCAGCCAAAATACTATGATACAGGTGTGATTCAGTTGCACTATGCGCGAAAATAAATCGCTCTCCAACCAAAATTCTGAATCAGGGGTAACATTTGTCACCTTCAAAAAGGTTTCCTTTCGGTTTCTTTGAGTCTGCTAACGAACACAAATCACATGACCAAAACACTTAAAGGACTCTTATTGCTCTCATTTTTAATGGGTTCAATCTTTTCTTTCGCCCAAACTGCTCCTTTCAATGTTTCACTGGAACCCATCAATATTGACAACCTAGGCGGATTGCAAGCATATGCTTTTGGACAACATGAAGGTAAATGGTTAATTCTGGGTGGACGATTGGACGGTTTGCACCGCAGACAACCTTTTGCAGCTTTCGACCTAGCAGGACATAATACACAAATCTTCGTGATTGACCCTGTAGCACAACAAGTTTGGGCTGCTTCTACCGCTTCTCTTACTTCAAGTATGCAAGAGCAGTTGAGGTCTACCAACATGGAGTTCTACCAAGCAGATGAGTTTCTATATGTACTTGGTGGATATGGATATAGCGATGCTTTAGGAGACCACACCACTTTTAACAACCTGACTGCAGTAAACGTGCCAGCTACCATCAATGCGATTGTAAATGACACTCCATTTGATCAATATTTCAGACAAATTACTGACGATGTATTTCAGGTGACAGGAGGCTATTTAGAACAAATTGGTGACACCTTTTACCTTGTAGGCGGACAAAAATTCATTGGTCGCTACAACCCAATGGGACCTGATTTTGGCCCCGGATTTATCCAAGAATACACCAATGAAATTCGTCCGTTTGAGTTGGAAGATGACGGCGTTACCATCACCATCACGCATCTCCCTGCCATGAATGATCCTGAAAACCTTCACCGAAGAGACTACAACGTTAGCTCTCAAATCTTCCCAAATGGTGAAGAAGGCCTTACCGCCTTTTCTGGAGTTTTTCAGCCTACTGTTGATTTGCCCTTTCTAAATTGTGTCAATATTGACAGCGAAGGCTACGAAGTGAACAACGACTTCTCACAGTATTACAATCATTACCACTGTGCTCATATCCCAATTTATGCTGAAGATGCAAATGAAATGAACACGGTATTCTTCGGAGGTATAGCGCAGTTTTATGACAACAATGGAACCTTGGTTCAGGACGATAATGTGCCGTTTGTGAATACCATCGCACGCGTTGAGCGCAACAGCGAAGGCGTCATGTCTGAATACCTACTTCCTACCCAAATGCCTGCTTTATTGGGCGCTGGTTCAGAATTTATTCCCATTCAAAGCATCCCGATGTATGCGAATGGCGTGCTGAAACTAGATGAACTTCCAGAAGGACCCACGTTGGTTGGATACATTTACGGTGGCATTAGCAGCACAGCAGCCAACATCTTCTTTATCAATGGTGGCACCGAAAGTAGCGCCAGCAGTCAAATTTTTGAAGTTTACTTAATCAAAGAGCCTGCAGATGCCGTTCATGAACTGAATGAACAAAGCGTCGGCACCCTAAAGCCTGTTGTTTACCCAAATCCTAATCAGGGTTATTTCATGATGGACTACACCCTGACTCAAACCACTGATGTGAGAATTACCATCTACAATCTGGAAGGAAAGAAGATTGAAGACTTCCAGTTTTTGAATCTAGAACCAGGTGAACATACCTATGCAAAAAAGCTGAATCGCTTTGCGCGCAGCAGTGCCTACATCCTCACCATCGAAACAAGCTACGAGAAGGCAACCCAACGAATTGTGGTTGAATAAGACGAAAAAAGGCACCAAATCAGGTGCCTTTTTCATTCCAAAATTCAGATACTTACCGTTCATAGTAAAACACCAAGCTTGCTTTGGCCAAGGTGTTTCCCCAAATATTGAAGCCTACAATAGCTGCATTGGTATTCGCATCCAATCCAAGACTTGCCGTTTTCAGTGCATACACGGTAATGATGTACTGGTGCACTCCATGTCCTTCAGGTGGACAAGGACCTCCATAGCCTTTTGCGCCATAGTCAGTTATGCTCTGAATGATTCCTTCTGGAAGCATGTTGGCATCTAAGTTCCCTGCATTGGACATTAACTCTGTCATATCAGCTGGAACATCAAACACAAGCCAGTGCCACCATCCACTTCCAGTTGGAGCGTCAGGATCATACATGGTAATTGCAAAACTCTTTGTTCCCTCTGGAGCATTGGCCCACGAAAGCTGCGGAGACTGGTTTTTTCCTGTACAACCAAATCCACCAAACTCCTCTGTAACCGTGGCTTGTCCGCCTAAATCATTGCTCATTATTGTGAACGTTCCTTGTGCGAACAGGGCCATAGAGAAAGTCATGCTCAAACCAAGTAATAGGTGTTTCATCTTCATTTTCTTGTGCTTTAAGTTTAGGCAAATCTAAAGCTAGGAAGCTAAATCACTCAAGTAAGAGAGGTCACAAAGTGTGGCTAGAAGGTCAACCTGCGGATTGAAATTGTTTAGGGGTTGTTCCAAATTGGGCTTTGAAGGCTTGGACGAAGTTCGTCAAGCTTTCATAACCTGCTTGATCGTAAATATCTGACGGACGTTTCCCTTTGGTTTTTAGCAGGAATGCCGCGTGATCTAGTCGTTTTTCTTGAAACCACTTGATCGGGCTCTGGTGGTATTGCTTTTCGAATTCCCGCTTGAAAGTAGATACACTCATATTGGACAAAAAAGCCAATTGAGCTAGGGTCAACTTCTTCAGCATATTACCTTCCACAACACGAATCATATTGAGCGTATACGCCGTGAGGTTTGCATTGATAAAATTAAAAAACGCTTGTTGTTGTGTCTCCATGACATACAACATGATTTCTTCAAATTTCACGCTAAGTAGCTTTGAGCGAATGGCATTCGGCTGGTTGAGTAATCCCTTTAAGCTTGCTACAAATTGACGAATGAAATCATCATAGATAAAAGCTTTGGCGAATTCTGTTTCGGTCATTTGGTGATCAAACCGAACATGTTTTTGAACGAATTGATCTAACAGGTCATCGCTAAAAAAGAGCAATAGACTGTTGTAGCCCGTTTGAGGCGAAAGCTTCTCTGTCATCAGAAGGTGTCCTGAACGCATCATCAGAAAAGCCTCATTCCCAATGTTCACCGGGTGATTTTTAGAATAGACTTCTTTCGTCCCTTCTTGCAAGAAACTAATGGTGTTCATTTGAAGTTTCACCATGCTTTTCTCATGCGATACTTCGGCGAAGTAATCGTAAATCTGGATGTCTTCCAAAGGAATTGCTAAATCTTCTGGCAAAGTATAGACCTTCATACACACATTGAATTCAAGTCTAATATCCGAATGATTTCCGGAAATAAGTGTGGTCAGATGTCCAAATGAGTGCTTGGTGTTTTCTTAATCTATGTCAATGCACAGCCGCAGATTCCTTTCCACTTTTGTACTGAGTTTCGTATTTGCTAATTCACTCACTAGCCAGTGCGTTCATCCTTTTAAAATAGAACTACCATGGAAATTGGAATAGACAGTTTTGCGGCCTCTCCTTCCGCACAAAAAGAC
>CAYGUR010000291.1:0-4365 GCA_964353035.1 uncultured Comamonadaceae bacterium
TTACAATGAAGGCTTCATTCAGCTTGCTTCATCTGATTCTTTGTTTTGGAAATCGGCATTGGAGGACACCATTTTTTCTACCCCGAAAGCAGAGCAAGACTTTTTGTTGCGTTACAATGAGTTGAAGTCAAATGACGAACGAGCCCAAATGTTGAATTCTTTCGTGTCGATTCTGGTGCCTGAGAAGATGTACTTTACCTTCGCGGGATACAAATTTCAGCAGGCATCAAATGGAGTAGGTTCACACATGGGGATTTACGGACTGTCATCCATGGCATTTGCGCTGTTGCTCACACTTTACACTGCTAAGCGAAGAATCAATAGGAAGTTCGTTCATATGGGCTCATTGATTTTAGGAGGTATTGGGTTCATTTTGATGTATTTTGCTACCTCACCTGATTGGCTGATTGTGTCTTTCATCCTGATTGGATTGGCTTGGGGAAGTATACTTTCTATGCCCTATGCAATGCTATCAAGTTCCATTGACCCCAAAAAAATGGGAATGTTCATGGGGATTTTCAACATGTTTATTGTCATTCCTCAAATAATAGCTTCGCTCGGAGGGGTGAATTGGCTCTATAAATTGTTCGGAGAAGAAACCATTTATGCCATGGTTGTAGCGGGCATATCTCTGATTATTGCAGGGCTTTGCAACCTGCTCATCACAAGTAAATCAGCCATTAGTTACCAGCCAGAAGAAGAATAGTCAAAATCAATGTATTGACTGCCAGAAGCTTTGGCTTGAAAAGACAAAGTGTATATTATACACTTTTTGTACCTTGAGAGAGGATTTCACATTGAATCTCTATTATAGTTAACCAAACCAAAAACAATGAAATACTTACACAAGCTATTTTTAACCTGCGCTGTGCTCATGATTGCCGGAGCAACTTCCAGGCTTTCAGCGCAAGTGAACGTGACGTTCCAGGTGGACATGTCGGAACAAATCGTTGATGCTGCAGGAGTTCATATTGCAGGATCTTTTCAAGGCTGGGACCCAGCTGGGACTCCCTTAACTGATATGGGAGGTGGCATTTGGAGCACCATAGCTGTCTTGAATGCTTCAGAATCAATTGAATACAAATTCATCAATGGAAATGCCTGGGGACTAGATGAGACTGTCCCTGCAGAGTGTGGGACAGGAGGAAATCGTGTCCATGTTGTAGGTGCTTCAGATGAAATACTTCCAGCCTACTGCTATGGTTCTTGTAATATCTGTGCGCCCCCAGTTTCTGACTTGACATTCAGCGTTGATATGTCGAACGAAGTAGTTGATGGAACAGGCGTTTTCATCGCGGGTTCTTTTCAAGGCTGGGACCCAGCAGCATCACCCTTGATTGATATGGGAAGTGGTGTTTGGGAAATTACAGTAAGCTTAGAAGAAGGTTCAAGCTACGAATATAAATTTCTGAACGGAAGTGATTTTGCTGGTGCAGAATCAGTTCCTGCTGCTTGCGAAGTGAATACAAATCGAGGAATCACCGTTGGAGTTGGAGGAAGCATCGAACCTACCGTTTGTTTCGGTTTGTGCACAGCTTGTCTAGCAGGAGTGCCTGGATGTACTGACAGTTCGGCTCAAAACTATGACCCTTCTGCAACAACCGATGATGGCTCATGTGCATACCTCGTGACGCTTGAAGTTGATATGAATAACGTTTGCGTTTCTCCTGACGGAGTGCACATTGCGGGGTCTTTTCAAGGATGGGATGCTGCAGCAACGTTGGTAGAAGACATTGATCTAGATGGAGTGTATACCTATGAGACAACTCTTGCCAATGGCGATTATGAGTATAAATTCATCAATGGAAATGCCTTCGGACAAGATGAGCTAATTCCTGTCGAATGCGCTGTGAATGGGAATCGTGGGATATCTGTCTCAGGAGCAAACGTGACTGTACCTGTGCATTGTTTCGCAAGCTGCACTGTTTGCGCCGCACCTGCTGATGCAGTAGTTACAGTTCAGGTTAACATGTCTGAGCAAGTTGTTGATGCTGCCGGTGTCTACGTTATGGGGACATTCAATGGCTGGGATCCAACTACGGATGCTTTAACTGACTTAGGTGGTGGACTTTGGTCTGCAGATATCACAGTTCCTTCGGGAACTGCATTAGAATACCGTTTCGTAAATGGAAATACGACAGGAGGAAGTGAATCTGTGCCAGTGGAATGCGGACAAGATTCAGGGAATGGGTTAGCACGTTTCATTGATTGCGTAGATGGTGATCAAACGATTGATCCAATTTGTTTTGGTGCTTGTTCAGCATGTTTGTCATCTTTAGTGAACGTTACTTTTCAAGTAGATATGTCGAATGAAACGTTGAACCCCATAGGCGTCTTTATTGTAGGGACATTTCAAGACCCTCCTTTCACTGCTGGTTTAGATCAAATGACTGATGTTGGTGCTGGAGTTTGGGAATTCACCGTTGCTATTGCTGCTGGAACTGCTGTAGAATACAAGTATTTAAACGGACCAAACTTTGCGAACGAAGAAACTGTTCCTCAGAACTGCGGAGTTGACAATGGTTTTGGCGGCTACAATAGAAATTGGACAGTAGGAGCTTCTGACGAAACCGTTCCCTTACATTGTTTTTCAAGTTGCAACTCATGTGACACGGCTCCTGTAAACGTAACGTTTCAAGTAGATATGTCACAGGAAGTAGTTGATGCCGCTGGAGTTCATATCGCAGGTGCTTTTCAAGGATGGGATCCAGCAGCTACAATGATGACAGATCAAGGTGGCGGAATTTGGACATACACTACAGCACTCAATCCGGGAGAAACGGTAGAGTACAAGTATGTGAACGGAAATGCTTGGGGTCTAGATGAATCTGTCCCCGCAGAATGTGCATCAGGCTTCAATAGATTTTATACACCCGGTAGTACTGACGAAACAGTTCCTGTTGTTTGCTTTGGTTCTTGTACATCATGTCTAGTTGGTGTTCCTGGTTGCCTAGATCTAGATGCAGTAAACTATGACCCTCTAGCAACTGTAGATGATGGGTCTTGCCAATACAACGTGAGCTTTTCTGTGAATATGAATCAGTATGTGGGAACATTCACTACTGTATACGTGTCTGGAACTTTCAATGGATGGTGTGCTGATTGCAATCCACTTGATGATGCAGACTTAGATGGTATTTGGTCTGCAACATTCCCAACTATGAATGGAGATCATGAATACAAATTTCAAGTTGACCAATGGGCAGATTCTGAGCAGTTTGACGGTTCAGAAACGTGCACATATTCAGAAAACGGCATTGATTTTAATCGTGGATTACTTTCAATAACCGGAGATACAACTGTTCCTGTAGTTTGTTGGGAAGCTTGTGGTGCTTGTCCGAGTGTATTCTACAACATAGTCTTCAGAGTAGATATGTCTAACCAAACAGTAGATGCCAATGGACCTCACATTGTTGGTGACTTCCAAGGGTTTGATCCAGCTGCTTCTCCTATGACTTATCTAGGCTATGGAATCTATGAGTACAGCATTTTATTAGCTGAAGAACAAACGTACCAATATCGCTACTTGAACGGAAATGACTTTGCAAATAGCGAGGTGGTTCCGGTTGAATGCGGTGTTGACAATGGACTTGGTGAATTCAATAGAACCGTGACGGCAACGTCAGACATGGTGTTATCAGTGGTTTGTTTCAATGAATGTGCTGCCTGTTCAGGATGTACAGATCCTTTTTCAGTAGAGTACAATCCATTTGCTGGAGATGATGATGGGTCATGCGCAACGCAAGTGGTCGCAGGATGTACATATCCTGATGCAGACAATTACATGGGTTCGGCGACAACTGATGACGGAAGCTGTTTGTTTACTACTGGATCTGCCTGTCCGGAAGATCTAAACAGTGATGGTTTGGTAAATGCATCAGATTTACTTCAATTTTTAGCTGCATTTGGATCTACCTGTCTCTGACATTTGAATAAATTGCATTGGAAAAGGCTGCCTTAAGGGCAGTCTTTTTTTTGTGATAAAAATGGATGTTTTTTTCAGTGTGAAGTGCATGTGAAATCGAGTTGTATACTAGTTTATTTTCATAACACAATGGTAATCAACAGTTAACGTAATTTTGTGAAGGGAATATTTCTTGCGTTGATGTAGTGTTGTTGTAGACACAAATTGGGAGAGAGGTAGAGTTAATGGTACTTTTGGTAAATAACCTAATGGGCCGAAATTTTCGGCGGCAGTAAACCAAAAACCAATAATACTCCTATGCTAAAATTTATACAAACAGCAGTTGCGCTATTCGTGGTATTCACGAGCGTTGGCCAACTCACGTTGACAGCTGATCTTTCTTGTGCTGCCAACCCTACACCTTCAGAGGTGCGAATTACAGGTCCTTTCTGGGGCTGGGA
>CAYGUR010000292.1:0-4362 GCA_964353035.1 uncultured Comamonadaceae bacterium
GGTTTTCGGGGCGGTTTTCGGGCGGAGTGACGTGCGCCCCTACGGTTTGATTTTACCGGTGGAATTGGGAACCGTGAAAAACTGTTAAGTCATTGTTGATAAATGTCAGTATTGACGCGGGTTTCTGGCTGTTTTACCCTGCTTTTTTCGTATCTTTGAAGGTCTGAAAAACCCTACGAACACTGGGATTTCAGAAAGATTGAAAACCTTTTGACGAAGCAATTAGAAAGAAGCATATGAGCGAGGAAAATAATAAGCAGTATAGTGCTGATAGTATCCAGTCTCTTGAGGGAATGGAACACGTGCGCATGCGTCCTTCCATGTACATTGGAGACGTGGGTGTTCGTGGTCTACACCACTTGGTGTATGAGGTCATTGACAACTCTATTGATGAGGCCTTAGCCGGACATTGTGATACCATTCAAGTGATGATCAATGAGGATAACTCTGTTACTGTTAAAGATAACGGACGAGGTATTCCAGTTGACATGCACAAAAAGGAAGGAATTTCTGCGTTGGAAGTTGTAATGACCAAAATTGGTGCTGGAGGTAAATTCGACAAAGATTCTTACAAAGTATCTGGTGGACTGCACGGTGTTGGAGTTTCATGTGTGAACGCCCTTTCAGATAACCTAAGGGCAGAAGTACATCGTGACGGAAAAGTCTACGAACAAGAATACAAAAAAGGAAAGGCGCAATATCCAGTTCGTGAAATTGGCACTACCAATGACCGCGGAACCATTGTTACTTTCCATCCAGACGCATCTATTTTCGAAGTGTCGGTTTTCAACTTTGAAACACTAGCGAATCGACTTCGTGAGCTTTCGTTTTTGAACCAAGGCATTACCTTGACCTTAACTGACAAGCGTAACATCAATGAAGATGGTGATGACGTTCACGAAATCTATTTCTCTGAGACAGGACTTGAGGAATTCGTACGCTACGTAGATTCTAGTCGCGAACCAATGATTGATGAAGTGATTCACATGAGTGGTGATAAAAGCGGGATTCCCGTTGAAGTGGCCATGATTTACAACACTTCCTACAATGAAAACCTTCATTCGTACGTCAACAACATCAACACGCACGAAGGTGGTACGCACTTGGCCGGGTTTAGACGTGGATTGACAAATACCTTGAAAAAATATGCTGATGCTTCAGGCTTGCTCGACAAAGTGAAGTTCGAAATCACAGGAGATGACTTCCGTGAAGGATTGACAGCTATTATTTCTGTGAAGGTAGCTGAACCTCAGTTTGAAGGACAAACAAAAACAAAATTAGGTAACCGTGAGGTGACTGCTCCTGTAAGTCAAGCCGTTAGCGACATGCTAACTGACTACCTTGAAGAGCACCCAAGCGACGCCAAGAAAATTGTTCAGAAAGTAATTCTTGCTGCTACAGCCAGACACGCTGCACGTAAAGCGCGTGAAATGGTACAGCGCAAGACGGTGATGAGCGGAAGTGGTCTTCCAGGAAAACTGGCTGACTGTTCTGAAAAAGATCCTGGATTGTGTGAGTTGTTTCTTGTCGAGGGAGATTCGGCGGGTGGAACTGCCAAGCAAGGAAGGGACCGAAACTTCCAAGCTATCATGCCTTTGAGAGGTAAGATCTTGAACGTGGAGAAAGCCATGCACCACAAAATCTTCGAAAATGAAGAAATCAAGAACATCTATACCGCGCTTGGTGTAACACTCGGAACCGAAGAAGATAGCAAAGAGCTCAACATCACAAAGCTGCGTTACCACAAGATTGTGATCATGTGTGATGCCGATGTAGATGGTTCTCACATTGAAACCCTCATCCTGACCTTCTTCTTCAGACACATGAAGGAACTCATTGAGCACGGATATATCTACATCGCTACTCCTCCTCTGTACCTTGTGAAGAAAGGAACAAAGCAACAATATGCGTGGAATGATGATGACCGCGATCGACTTATCAATGAAATGAAAGGTTCAGGAAGCGATAGCAGCGTTGGAATTCAACGTTACAAGGGTCTTGGAGAGATGAACGCGGAACAATTGTGGGATACAACCATGAATCCTGAATTCCGCACACTTCGAAGAGTGACCATTGAAAATGCCGCTGAATGTGATCACATATTCTCTATGCTGATGGGTGATGACGTTCCACCTCGTAGAGCATTTATTGAAGCGAACGCGAAATACGCCAACATCGATATCTGATTTGAACTTATGTTCATTGAAAAGGGTCTTGCTAAATCAGTAAGACCCTTTTTTATTCACTCAAAATCAATAACTTCAGTGTCTTAAACTGATAAAATGAAGTACATCCTCTCCCTCCTGTTGTCGTTGACAACCGTCCTTTCCCTTGCGCAGGGAAACAAGCTTGAACTGAATGAACTAGGACTTAGTTTCACCATCCCAGAAGGGTGGTCATACACGGCCCAAGAAGATTTACTTGTGATGGGGCACACTTCCATTCCTGGATTGATGTTGCTCTTCGAAAATCAAACCACTTCGGTTCAAGAGCTGAAACAAACGGCTTTGGAAGGTCTGCATGAGCCCACGGTTGACCTAAATCCGTCTGGAGATTTCACCATCAAAGGCAACAATTGGGTTGAAGGATATTACACTGGTGTGATGGAAGGAACGCCTGTTAAATGTTTCGCCATCGGACTCATCAATGGAAAAGGACGTGGCTTGACCATTCTATCACTAACTGAACAATCAGCCTTTTCAAATGACCATGTGAGTGAGGCAAAAAAACTCATGAACTCAGTTGAATTCTACAAAGAAAAAGACACACCAAGCACTGCTGACTGGCGAAGTAGATTAACCGGCAGACAGTTAAAGTACTTGAGCACCTATTCCTCAAACGATTACGGCGGCGGTTATTCTGGCACTTCAGATCGAACTGAGATTCGTATGTATGCCAATGGCCAATTTGATTATTACAGTTCTTCAAATGCCAGTTTTGATGGAAGTGGAGGTTTTGGTTATGCCAATGATTCTGAAGCGAATGAAGGGACCTACCGCATTTACTCCATGGGCACTGAAACGTTCTTGGAGCTAAAATTTAACAATGGTGCATACCTCACTTACACCCTTGAACGCAATTCAGAAGGACAAACACTGCTGAACGGAACGCGTTATTTTCTTGTCGGGCTCGACGAATAAAAGGAAAAGAGCTTCGCGAAGCTTAACCGAAAAAAGCATGGTAAGCGCTACATTTGCTCCATGAATTTTTCGTCAAAAACAGTTTGGATTACGGGTGCTTCATCTGGAATTGGAAAAGCATTGGCCATTGAACTCGCTTCGCACGGAGCTGAGCTTATTCTTTCTTCACGCAGAGCGGAAGCACTGGAAGAAGTGAAAAAAGAATGTGTAGGTGCGCCCAAAGTTCATGTGTTGCCGCTTGACCTTTCGAAAAGTGATACCCTCCCACAGGCAGTTCAAAAAGCGTATGAAATCTGTCCGAACGGGATCGATATCTTAGTCAACAACGGCGGCATCAGTCAGCGCTCACTGGCCATCAATACGGATTTGGAAGTGGATCGAAAGGTGATGGAAATTGACTATTTCGGCACAGTGGCATTGACGAAAGCCATTTTGCCTCGTTTCGTGAAACAACAACGCGGACAATTTGTGGTAGTGACAAGTTTGATGGGGAAATTCTCCTCTCCGATGCGATCTGGATATTGTGGGGCGAAGCATGCGCTGCACGGGTTCTTCGACGCGTTGTATTTGGAACATTGGAAAGATAACATCGCTGTTACACTCATTTGTCCGGGATTCATTCGAACCAACATTTCGAAAAACGCCTTGGTGGGCGATGGAAGCAAGCAAGAAACCATGGATGAAGCCACTGGCGCAGGCTTGACCCCTGAGCAGTGCGCCAAACGAATGGCCAAAGCCATCTACAAGCGAAAGCCAGAAGTGTACATTGGAAAAAAGGAAATTTTAGCGATTTACCTCAAACGCTACTTCCCAGGAATGTTAAGACGAATTTTGAAGAACGCGAAAGTGACTTAGGCGTTGAATTCTCTTCCTTTCGCATTGAGCACTGTTGTCTTTTTCTTTAAGGTTCGAAGAACGATGAAGATGATGAAAGCCACGGGTATGGCTATTTGCCAAAAGGGATCAAGAATAAAATCCAACTCCAAAACGCGGTAATCTAAATAGTTCTTTACTGCGTTCAGCAAGCCGAAGCTGATGAAAGTGGCGAAAAATCCGTTGTACTCACGTTTCAGCACATTCTTCATGGAGAATTCTACACCTGAAGATTGAAAGTTCGACATACGTGGGAAAAAGGGAGGCACATTTTCAGACCATTTTAAATAGCTGCTTCCAAATTTTTTGCGAAGGAAAGCCTCTTCGGCGAACATGATGCGTTCGTAGT
>CAYGUR010000293.1:0-4349 GCA_964353035.1 uncultured Comamonadaceae bacterium
CCCTTCTCCTTGAAGTAACTTCTCCATGCTTGATCTGTTTCACCTAAGATCACTGCTTCGCCCATTGAAGGGTGATTTACTTTTGTTCCAATTGTCATTTTTCTACTTCGTTTAAACGCACAAATTTGTGAATATCATTGAGGTCCATGACTACCTCACCTTCTTTATCTGTGCGGAAGGCCGGCTCAAACTTCGCATTGGGAATCACTTCGTCACAGGTATAACTGAAGCGGGAATGCACCGTTTGATTGAAGGTGTCATCAAAACCTGAAATTAAAATTAGGATTTCAGCCTCCATCGCCAAGAGGTCATTGCGTGTTTTATTGAACAGCGGACTGTCAGAAGTGATGGGATGCACAATGGTCCAGGTCAAGGGCAAGAAGTTGACTTGAGACACCTGAAGGTCCAAGCCGTAAAAAGTTCTTTTGTGCGGCGCGGTCATGTCGTCATGCATCATTAGAATCACTTGAGCATTCATCTGCATCAAAACATTGGTTCGTTTATTTGCTACGCGAAACATGAGTGCTTCTCCCTCTTCAAATGGCGCCATCACAGCATTGTTTGAATACATCAGCGCAGATTTGGGCCTACTGAACCTTCCGTACAACACACCACTCATCAGGGCGAAGGCCAGCAATCCGGCTAAGGCTTCGAAGGAAGCAATGAAATTGGTGACTGCGCCTGAAGGCGAAAGCGCGCCATACCCCACAGTGGTAAATGTCTGGAAACTGAAGTAAAAACAGGTGAGCCAAGCGTCCAATCCTGATTGGCCTCTCATGCCCACAAGGTTTTCAGCACCAGCCAAGAAATAGAGTGTTGCGAACAAGACGTTCACCGCGAAGTAAACCAGCACCACAATCATCAAGAACTTCCAAAAACCCATGGAAATAATGGCCTGATAAATACTTCGCAGTCCTGTATCTACGCCGTAACGCTTGACATTGAAGCTCCCATCTCTATTGATGATGCGCTTGGTTTGGCGTTCGTATTTAACCCCAAATCCCGGGTCGTTGATCTGCTGATTCATACTCCAAAGTTAAGGAGGAATCTCCCGGAAAATGACTCTAAATAGCAGGAAATGACCGAGGGAAATATAGCGCACAGATAGGCCGTCTCAATAGAATTTCGTATCTTTTCGCTGCTTTACCTAACCCTAGGATTCTCTAATAGAGTTGATTATGCTAGACCAAACTATTACTTCTATGCGCAATTCCCTTGTTGTGGTGTGCTTGTTTTTAAGCTCAATAGCCTTTGGACAGCCCCCTTTTGATGGGTTTGTTATTCAACCTGTGGTTCTTCCAACTGGTGTTCCCGAAAGTATTCAAAGTGTAGCAGGATTCACTTCTGTAGCGAGAACATGGAGAGTTTATGTTTGTATGAATGCAGATAACTATGAGTTACAAGCCTTGTCTGGAATCGATTTAGGTCCATGGACTCTGGAATGTACAGACTGCGCAGGAACCAATAATTTTTACAATAACACCATGTTTGGAGGTATCTTAGGAGATTTGATAAATCCAGCCTTTTATTTCATTGAACCTATCATGGAATATGATTCATGGTTTTATATTGGAGACCCTGTTTTCCCATCTGGAACTTCTGGTATTCAATGGGTACCGAGCACAGTGATAAATCCAGCTGTTCAATTTGATAGTGGAGGAGACTTTATTGAAAGTAGTATTATTGGTTCTGTTCTAGGTGGTTTTTGGACTCCTCCTTCGACTCAAGGAAAACCTGATTCAGAATACAAAATATTGATTGCTCAAATAACAACTGACGGTGTGTTTGAAGGTCAAATAACCTTACAATTCAGACGTTTAAATCCTGATAATACTCTTTACATGCCTTTGACTGTATACAGCGATTACGACGTCACTTTCACCAACAACCCGGGTTCGTTTGATGAGACCTGTCCACAAGTGTTTCTCCCTGTAGAGCTTTTTGAATTCAACGCCGCACCTTCTGATGACCGCGTGAATGTGCTTTGGAAAACAGCCAGTGAACGCAATGCCGAGCGTTTTACCGTTGAGCACAGTGTAGATTTGCAAAACTGGTCAGATATTGGGGAGTTGGATGCCGCTGGCAACTCAGACGAAATTGAGACCTACTTCCTCGCACACAAAGAGCCTGTTGTAGGCGTGAACTACTACAGATTGCGACAAACAGACTTCAACGGAGCCATACACCATTCAGATGTGCGTTCTGCCGTGTTCAAAGCAAGCGAAATCACCTTCTACCCCAATCCGGCAAGTGACCGCGTATGGTTCAAAGGAGATTTATCTCAGGTATCAGTGATCAATGTGTACGACATGCACGGTCGCATTGTATTGCAACAATCAGGCAATCAAGATGTGATTCGTGAAATGGATGTGAATGCACTTGAACGAGGCGCTTACATTGTAGAGTTCATCTATCCAGATGGAACTTCATTCAGAGACAAGCTTCAGATCAACGGATAACCTTTCCGTACAAATCGTAGTGATCAGCAGATTCAATTTCAACCTGCTCAAAATCGCCTAAACGAATGTGCATGTCGTCTGTCTGCTTCACCAACACTTCATTGTCTACATCTGGCGAATCGAATTCTGTTCGTCCAATGAAATATCCTCCTTCAATGCGGTCAAACAGCACCTTAAAAGTCTTCCCTACTTTCTCCTGATTCAACTGCATTGAAATGCCACTCTGGATTTCCATGATACGTTCCGTGCGTTGCTTTTTCACTTCAGCCGGAACATCATCTTCAAAGTTGTAAGCGTGCGTTTGCTCTTCGTGTGAATATTCAAAGCATCCGAGGCGCTCAAAACGCATCTCTTCCACCCAGTCGCACATTTCCTGAAAGTCTTCTTCGGTTTCACCCGGGTAACCACAAATCAAGGTGGTACGCACAGCAATACCAGGCACTTTCGCTCTGATGTCATGCATCAATTGCGATGTTTTTTCGCGTGTAATCCCACGTCGCATGGCTTTCAACATCCGCGTTGAACCGTGCTGCAATGGCATGTCGAGGTAGTTGCAAATGTTTTCGCGTTCGGCCATCACATCCAAGACATCCATCGGGAAGCCACTTGGGAAGGCGTAGTGCAATTTGATCCACTCAATTCCTTCTACATCACTCAACTGTCGCAGCAATTCAGCCAGCTTGCGTTCTTTGTAGATATCTAGTCCGTAGTAGGTTAAGTCTTGTGCGATGAGCATCAATTCTTTCACCCCTTTCGCGGCCAATCCTTTCGCTTGCGCCACCAACTCTTCAATAGGTGTACTCATGTGCTTTCCACGCATAAGTGGAATGGCACAGAATGAACACGGACGGTCACAGCCTTCCGCAATTTTGAAGTAGGCGTAGTGCGAAGGTGTTGTGAGCAAGCGCTCTCCCACCAATTCTTTTTTATAATCTGCTTTGAGTGTTTTGAGCAAACGCGGCAATTCTCTTGTACCGAAATAGCCATCAACCTCAGGAATGTCTGCTTCCAACTCGTCTCTGTAACGTTCAGACAAACATCCGGTCACATACACTTTGTCTACCAATCCATTCGCTTTCGCGTCGGCATACTGCAGAATGGTATTGACCGACTCTTCCTTCGCGTTGTCAATAAATCCGCAGGTATTGATCACCACCACAGAGGCATCGCTGTTTGATTCCTCGTGGCTTACTTCGTAGTTGTTCGCCTTCAACTGCGCCATCATCACTTCACTGTCGAAAATGTTTTTGGCACACCCAAGGGTGATTACGTTGACCTTATTTTTCTTTAGCGTTCTTGCTCTCAAAATGACTTAATTGAAAAGTGAATCAACAAATTCATACTTGTTGAATACTTGAAGATCTTGAATTCCCTCTCCCACACCGATGTAGCGCACAGGAATTTTGAATTCATCTGAAATACCGATGACCACACCTCCTTTTGCAGTACCATCTATTTTGGTAAGAGCCAGCGAGGTTACTTCGGTTGCTTTGGTGAACTGTCTTGCTTGCTCTATGGCATTTTGTCCGGTACTTCCGTCTAGCACCAACATCACATCATGCGGTGCATTTGGAATCACCTTCTTCATGACATTTTTGATTTTGCTCAACTCATTCATAAGGTTGACCTTGTTGTGCAATCTACCGGCGGTATCAATGAGCACCACATCTGCATTGGATGCAACGGCTGACTGCAAGGTATCAAAGGCAACAGAAGCGGGATCTGCGTTCATACCTTGACTAACAAATCCAACGTCGGCGCGTTCACTCCAAATCTTCAATTGATCTACTGCCGCAGCACGGAAGGTATCTGCAGCACCCAGCACCACTTTCTTTCCTTGTTGCTTGAATTGGTAGGCCAGCTTCCCGATGGTGGTTGTTTTTCCCACAC
>CAYGUR010000294.1:0-4324 GCA_964353035.1 uncultured Comamonadaceae bacterium
GTCCTGAGCGTTCTCGCGTAGAGCAATTGTGCAGGGAGCTGCGCACCTGTGAAGATGTCATTATGCTCGGAAAATTGAAGAACCCAACAGAAGTATTGTCCATTGCAGACTTGTTCCTACTTCCTTCTGAGTCAGAGAGTTTTGGTTTGGCTGCCTTGGAAGCGATGGCTGCATCTGTTCCCGTAATTAGTACAAATACAGGAGGGCTGCCAGAAGTAAATCGCCATGGAGTTACAGGAATGATGAGCGACGTGGGCGACATTGACGACATGGTGAAAAACACCCTGTTTCTATTGTCTGACGAAAAGCGACTTGCTAAGTTTAAAAAGCAAGCTAAACAGCGAGCATTTGACTTCGATTTGAAAAAAATTCTCCCGATGTACGAACAGCTTTATGAGCGACTCCTAACGAAATAATTGCATGGAAGTACAACCAAAATACATTAGTGAGCGTGTGAGTTACGTGCGCAAACCAGATGAGCTGACCGTTGTTATTTCGCAAGAAATTCCGAAGAAAAAAGAAGCCTTGCTCTTTGCTTGGTTAATGATGTGGTTGGTTCTTGGAGGTTTCTATATGTATTATTGGTTCATGAGTAAACCACAGTCTGATCAAAAGATCTATTTTATGGTTGTTCTTTCCTTTTGGGCCTTCTTTCTTTTCCGCATGGGGAAAGTTTTTTTTTGGCGAAGAAAAGGAAGAGAGTTGATTCGTATTAAAGAAGAAACGATGACCATTAAGAACGCGTTTGGCAAGTACGGAAAAGCGCGTTTGTATCAAATTGATAATATAAAACGATTTGGAACTATCCCTTACGACTTCACAAAATTCGGCCAGTTTTTAGATCGCTCATTCTGGGAAATGGGAGGAGAAACAATTGGATTTGAACACTTTAACAAAGGGGTTTCTTTTGGCAAGCAGCTATCTGACAAGGAGTCTAACCAATTGGCTAAAATTATTCAAAAAGCCATGAAAGAGATTCCGAAAGCATTCCAACTTAAAATTCACGATATTAGCGAGGCCAATTAGAGGCTAAGTTTTACTTCAAATATGATTCTTATACCACACTCAATAGTACAATCTTATGCTTAGGTTCTCAACTAAATTAATCCTAGTACTCCCCCTTCTTGTTCTTTTTACTGGTTGTGCTTCAATTCTAAACAGTAGGACTCAAAAACTCACTTTAGAAACCAATGACAGCAATACAAAGCTCTATGTAGATAACATTGAAACTCCTACGAACTCTGAATACTACAAAGCAGCAAGAGATGGAAAGACGCATCAAGTGAAGGTAGAGATGGACGGTTATAAATCTGAGTACTACGCCTTGTTTCAGGAAAAACGTTCTCCGTTGTACATCATGTCATGGATTCCCTTTGGCATATTTTATTTGGTACCCCCACTGATGGACAATGGACCAAAGGCTTTTAACTTCGCCAAGGAGCATCAGTTTGATATCAAACAGCCAATTACTCGTAAGGCTGATGATGAAAAGTACATTTACTTAAACAATACTGCAATTGACATTCAAGGTGAAGATTTGCAGTTTGCTGCTATTAGCTGGAAAAATTACAAGTCTGGAAATACCTCTAGTAAGATGATGTACCAAGGTATAGATGAAGAAATTAAAGTCTCCAATTCCATTTTTGCAGATATCCTGAATGACTTTTTGCTTGAACAAGATTACGCCGACACAACAGAAAGTATATTCCAGAGTAAAACGAATACGTTGTACATCAGTTCTACCATTACTGAGATTGAAATTCTTCAGGTTCGAAATGGTCGTGCTTGCAATTTCATTGAAGCTGATATTTCCATGACTTGGCAATTGGAAGACATTTACAAACAGAAGCTATATTCTTCCGAAATTCAATCAAAATCTGGACAGTTTTCTTGGCACAACAACAGTGAACCTGTACAAATGGCCATTGAAGATGCTGTTACATCTGGCTTTTTAACCTTTTTAGCAGAGGAAGGCGTTCAGGAGTTCAAAAAATTGAGTGAGTCCCAAAAAATTGATGACTTTGAAGAATTAACATTGGGCAAACCTTCAAAAGGAGTTCAGTCGCTTTCAGAAGCAATGGAGTCAACATTTACCATTTTGAGTAAAGAAGGACATGGAAGTGGATTTCTAGTCTCAACAGATGGGTACCTCCTTTCAAACTTTCACGTTGTTGCCAACGCTACTGACTTGAAAGCGAGAAATAACAATGGAGAAGATTTTCCAATTGAAGTTATTCGCGCCAATGAACAACAAGATCTTGCGTTGCTCAAAATAGACTACCAGTCTGACGTTTCTTTCCTATTGCCTGAAGAACGTAATTTCAAGATTGGTCAGGAGATTTATGCGATTGGTACGCCTACTTCTATTGAATTGGGGAATTCGCTTTCGAAAGGGATTGTATCTAGTGTTCGAAAAGTAGAAGGCGTATCTTACATTCAAACTGATGTGAGCATCAGTCCGGGAAACAGTGGTGGCCCAATTGTAAATCAAGACGGCCAATTGACGGGGATTGTGAACTCTAAACTGATTGGGTTTGGTGTAGAAGGGATTGCTTTCGGAACGCCGGGTGAGTTGATCTTAGATTTCTTAAAAATAACTTACTAGCAACCAATTATTTCTTGGAAAGATTCGTTCTGAAAAGGTAATTGTGTCTTTATTCTAAATAATCTACTGTTGTCATCAGAAATCGAACTGTAAATGAATTTGAAACTTGTTTTTTTTACGTTCTGTATTTTTTTCTATGTCCCTGTATATGTAGCTCAAGAAAGTATTGAGATTAACTTGGCTAGTGACAGCTATGATGTGACTATTGGTTCTGAGAAACTAGAAGATTTGAACATTTATGCTAGCAACACTTCTAGGCCTTACACTATTCGTAGGAGTTCCTGTGAGCCAGCACAAATAATTGTCAAGCAAGAGGGAATGAGGGATGCCTATGTTGTTCTTCGCGCTAGCAACTCCAATAGAAACTCTGCTTCTGCAAATTGCAAAAACTGGAAGTATGACGACTCTTATTCGCTCGAGGTAGAAGATGTACCACTCTACTCCTTCTCGACATCAACCATGCGTTTTGAATTGGATACGTTCATCCTTTCGAACCAAGGGATTTTTGTTCATTTAGATGAATTGGGTCAAATCAAGAAGTGCTTGTTGAGCGACTCTACTCGCTTCTTAGAAGCGAGTGGTCAAATGCCTTCTGAGTATTACCCTGAAGAACTTTTTCAATCGGCGATAGAATCTGAATTCCAATTAAACACTTTGTCTGAAGAGCCTGCAATACGTCTTAAGGCAAAACTTTCGCACATCATACATACCCAAGATAATCGTTACGGGATTCAGTCTGATCAAGTTTCGGTGACCCTGCGTTGGGATATTCTTAGTCCTGAAAACAGATCTCTTTTTCATGCTACTTCAACAGGAGAATGTAAAGGAATTCTAAGTACTCAATCTAGTGGCACGTCGAAAGAGTCTGCCATCACTCAGGCGGTCAAAAATGCCGTTCATTTATTCTTTTCAGAAAATGAATCTGAGCTCGACAAAGTAAAAGCTCAAAGAAACTGGGAACCACTTCAAATATCTGGTTCCAACAGTGAAATTATTGACTTGGAAACAGCCTTAAACAGTGTTGTCTCAGTGAACTGTGGAGGAAACTCTTTGAGCGGTGTATTTATCAATTCGAAAGGAGTTATTCTTACAGATTCTTATGTATTGCCAAATGATTCAAGTGAGGTGACAGTCATCACCATGGATCAAAAAGAACACACTGCGAAGATCCTAAGAAAACGTCCTGAACTCAGTTTAATGGTCATTCAAATAGATGTTGAGAGCCCCTACTTTATGACTCTGCCAGTTGAAAAAGACTATGATTTAGCTGAAAAAGTTTACGCGATTAGCAATCCTGATCCTGAGTTAGGTCAATCGCTCTCAATGGGAATAATTTCGGGAAATCGAAATATTGAAGGTGTTGAATACATTCAGTCTGATGTCAAAATTTCACCTTCAAGCTTCGGAGGTGTGTTGGTGAATGTAGACGGCACTAAACTCTATGGCTTGCTTTCAGACAAACGTGTTGGAATGGGAGTAAGCGGTCTTGTCTTCAGCATCAGCGCTGAGACCATCGGCCCTTTACTCAAGATTGAGTAAGGCTTCAATTGCGGCTGTGTAGCCAAAAACACCTAAGCCAGATATTATCGCTTTGCATACGGGAGCAGTCAGAGAAATACGTCTGAAATCTTCTCGCTGATATACGTTCGAGATGTGCACTTCTATAACAGGTGTTGAAATGGCACTGATTGCGTCTCTGATGGCTACTGAGGTATGGGT
>CAYGUR010000295.1:0-1821 GCA_964353035.1 uncultured Comamonadaceae bacterium
CTTCATTCAATAGCAATTTCCCTACTCCTTTTAAGGTCGCATGCAGCGCAATCACTGTATGAGCCAATGGCATCCCAATGTTCCGAAGCACGGTTGAATCAGTGAGGTCCCGTTGCAATCTCGACACGGGTAATTTGGCTGAAAGATGCTCTAAAAGCGCATTTGCCACTCCTAAATTCCCTTCGCTGTTCTCAAAATCAATCGGATTGACCTTGTGTGGCATGGCTGAACTTCCAACCTCTCCAGCTTTGATCTTTTGCTTGAAATAATCCATCGAGATGTAGGTCCACATATCGCGATCCAAATCCAAAATGATGGTATTGATGCGCTTCATGGCATCACACAATGCTGCAATATTGTCGTAATGCTCAATTTGTGTAGTGGTTTGAGATCTGCTCAACCCTAGCGACTTCGACACAAAGTTATTGGCGAAACTTACCCAATCAATCTTCGGATACGCCACGTGGTGAGCATTAAAGTTCCCCGTTGCTCCGCCGAATTTCGCACTAAACGGAATGGCTTCCAACTGTGCTTTCTGCGCTTCCAAACGCTCAATGTACACGTGAATCTCTTTTCCCAATCGCGTTGGGGAAGCAGGCTGTCCGTGTGTTCTAGCAAGCATTGGAATGGCCTCCCACTCTGCGCTTCGCTTTTTCAATTCACCAATCAGCTTTTCGAGCAAAGGAAGGTAGACGTTTTCGACCCCTTCTTTGAGCGACATTGGAATGGCTGTATTGTTGATGTCCTGTGAAGTCAATCCGAAATGAACGAACTCTTGATATGCGCCCAATCCCTCCTTTTCCAAAACAGCTTTCAAAAAATATTCTACGGCCTTCACATCGTGATTGGTTACCTTTTCGGTATCCTTGATGGCTTGAGCATCTGCCTCAGAAAAGTTTCTATACGCTTCGCGAAGCACTTCCTTCTTCTCAGCAGGCACATCCGCCAATTGAGGAAGCGGCAATTCCATTAGGGCAATGAAGTATTCTACCTCAACTATGACACGGTACTTGATCAGGCCGAATTCAGAAAAATAAGGCGCGAGGTCGGCCGTTTTTGATCGATACCTTCCGTCAACGGGAGAAATTGCTGCTAATTCTGTAAGTTTCATTCCTTGCAAATTGAAAAGGTCAAAGGTAGGCAATTGCATAAAGTCTATTACCCGTTATCTTTGGGTTTCAGTGGTGATTTACCAAAATTTAAATTCAATTTTTCAACGATTATGAAAATCTATCCTCTTAATACTGGCAACTTTAAATTAGATGGTGGCGCTATGTTCGGCGTGGTGCCGAAAAGTCTTTGGCAACGCACCAATCCTGCTGATGACCACAACATGTGCTCTTGGGCCATGCGCTGTATGTTAATTGAGGATGGAAATAGATTGATGTTGATTGACACCGGAATTGGAAACAAGCAAAGCGAAAAATTCTTTAGCTACTATTTCCTGCATGGCGATGATAGCTTAGATGGGAATCTGCAAAAGTTAGGATTTCACCGGGATCAAATCACAGACGTTTTCCTCACCCACTTGCATTTCGACCATTGTGGTGGTGCCATTGCGTTCAACAAAGATGGATCCATGCTCATCCCTGCTTTTAAAAATGCTAAATTCTGGAGCACCGCCAATCATTGGGAATGGGCCACGAACCCGAATCCGAGAGAAAAAGCTTCGTTCTTGAAAGAGAACATCAATCCCATTGAAGCCAGCGGACAGCTCAACTTCGTCCCGCGAATGGATGATTTTACAAAAGATGTATTCCCTGGGTTCTCTGTATTCTTCGCTGATGGCCACACAGAAAGTCAAATGATTCCGCACATTCA
>CAYGUR010000295.1:1921-4311 GCA_964353035.1 uncultured Comamonadaceae bacterium
CTAGCAATTCCACCCACACCAATAATGGGAAAAGCTCCTTTCGATTTTTGATGCAAGTGACGAATCACATCTGTGCTGCGCTCACGAACAGGTGCACCACTCAATCCGCCCATGCCGATGGCTTCCACTTTCTTTGAATCAGTGGTCAAAGGCGAACGGGCAATGGTGGTGTTTGAGGCAATCACCCCGTCTATCTTCGTTTCGGCAACAATATCTACGATGTCGTCTAACTGTCCGTCAGTCAAATCAGGCGCAATCTTCAAGAGAAGCGGCTTCGGCTTCGCCGTGGTGCGGTTGCGATCCATTAACTGGTTCAGCAATGCCGTAAGTGGCCCCTTCTCTTGAAGGTCGCGCAGGTTGGGAGTATTGGGTGAACTTACATTCACCACGAAATAGTCTACATAAGGATACAGCGCATCGAAACACTTCAAATAGTCATCTACTGCATTTTCATTGGGAGTCACTTTGTTCTTCCCGATATTTCCGCCAATGACAATCTTCGTCTTCCGCTTTTTCAAGCGCTCAACAGCCGCTTCAACACCATGGTTATTGAACCCCATGCGGTTGATAAGGGCATCATCTTCTGGCAAGCGAAAAAGTCTTGGCTGTGGATTCCCTGGCTGACCAACTGGAGTAACCGTTCCAATTTCTACGAAGCCAAATCCTACATACTCCAACTCATTGAACAGGGTGGCATCTTTATCAAAACCAGCCGCCAAGCCCACCGGATTCGGAAAATCCAATCCGAATACCCTCGTCCTTAGCGAAGGGTCTTCCACCACAAATTTGCGTTTGAAAATTCCTTTGACACCTGGAATGCGAAGTGTTCCTCTCAATAGTTTAAAACTGAGGTGGTGCACCTTTTCAGGCTGCATCGTGAAGAACAGGGGCTTGATGATTGACTTATACACCCTGCAAAATTCGGACATTTTTGCATTCCATCCTTGCTTGAACCGCTTTCATTTAGCCTCACAAGAATAGGAGAAATGAACATCTTTTGATAACCTCAAAAAGCTGTCTCAATCTGCATGTTATCAAACATTTAACACGACTTTTCCACAATTTTCATAAAACTTTTTTTACATTGTAATCTCAAAACCGGACTTTGTGACACACCACCCATTTCTGAAGCGTTTAGCTTGGCTACTCTTATTCGGTGCAGCTTTCATCCTATTGTTCAGCTAGGCTGATGTAGTGAATAACTTTGTTGATAGATGTGAAACGACATCCTTCGCAAGCTGCCTCAGTGCATTTAACTTTGGATTGCAAGAACCAACACTTGAATCCGGTCTATGCTTGCTCTTTTTGGACGTAAGAAACTCACAGACGACAAAGTCTCCAATCTCTTTGTGTATACAACTATTGATGCCGTTGAAAAAGGATGGCCTGAAGTAGCTGGATACATCAACGACAGTCCGGAATTTGTTCGATGTCCGAATGTTTGTCCAGAAGACTACGGCAAGTTTCTAATGATTGTGGTTGCAGCCAACTTCAATTACATTCCCCATAATTTCGACGAAGGTCATGACCGTGAAATCATCAACGGTGCTGTGGCGAAGTTTGCTGAAATTTTCGGACTCTCTGATGAAGACTTTAGAAAGAAGGTAAGCGATTACCGTTCGTTCCTTTCGAGAGTCAACAGCCCTTCGAAAAACACGCTGTACTCAATGTCTAGAGGAATCTTCTACAAGTACAACTTGAATGATGTGCAGGAAGATTACTTTAAAAACATGAACGTTCCGAACCCAATTTTCCTGAAAAACATGAATGAAATCATGGAGAACTTCTTGTGGGATTGGGATGCGTTTAAAGACAAGTACAAGGTTCAATAATCAGGTTCTCCCTAAGAGAATACTGACAGCATTTCCGCCAAAGCCGGTCGCATTCACAAGAATGGTCTCTATCCTATCTTCTTCATTTCCTTTGTTCTTGAATGCGTAGGGAGTTCTTAGTGGTTCCCCATTCAATAGCGCCATTGCCAGCACCATTGAGATCGTTCCACTTGCGCCAAGCGTGTGTCCTGTGAGCCATTTGGTTGGAACCATTCGAACATTGGAGCCCAACACTTTCTTTACTGCTTCGACCTCATCTTGATCTCCTTGTATGGTGCCCGGTGCGTGCATCAAAACCGCATCCACCGTTGTTCGCCTGGCCATTTTCAAGGCCTTCGTCATGGCTTCTTTCAAGGCATCAGTGGCAAACTCTAAGTTGTGCTTCGTTCTGGTCCACGCTTCGCCATATCCCAACAATTGGATATCTGCTTTTTCTGCTGCTAACGCGAAAAGCGCCCCTCCTTCAGCAAGCACGAGTTGGTTCTCATTTTTTTCTGACAGCGGCTGACAGGGAAAGGATTGTGCACTTTTCGACAGGAGTTTTAACGCTTCGAACTG
>CAYGUR010000296.1:0-4300 GCA_964353035.1 uncultured Comamonadaceae bacterium
GTTTGGAATACGAATAGGTCTATAATTGGTTTATTTGTGTTCCAAACGAGCTGTTATATTATGTGTTTGGAACATTAATAGGTCTATAATTGGTTTATTCATGTTCCAAACGATCTGTTTTATCATATATTTGGAACACCAATAGGTCTATATTTGGTTTATTTATGTTCCAAATTCACGAATCATGTCAAAAATAGCAGTAGGGAGAAATAAAGAAAAAGAAAAGCTTACAGAAGCTTTAAAGAGTGGCAGATCAGAACTTATAGCAGTGTACGGACGAAGACGAATTGGAAAAACACATCTTATTGATGTATTCTTTCGAGATAAAATGATCTTTAATATAACGGGCATAAAAAACGGCACACTAACAGAACAGTTGAACAATTTCTCTATAAGTCTAATGGAGTACACTTTCGAATTTAGAAACGAAGACCCTAAGAATTGGATTGAAGCTTTTGGTCTGTTAAAGCAATACCTTAAGAGAATAGAGGAAACTGATGAAAAGAAAGTAATATTTTTTGATGAATTCCCGTGGATTGACTCTCACAAGTCAGGATTTCTTAAAGTATTCGAAAATTTTTGGAATGCCACGTGCAGTAAAAGAAGAGACCTTATAGTAATTGTGTGTGGGTCGGCAGCATCTTACATAGTTAAAAATATAATTGAGAACACAGGAGGACTGTACAATCGTGTCACAAAAAAAATTAAGATGTACCCATTCAACTTAAAAGAAACTGACGAATTCTTAAAATACAAGGGTATCAAAATGGTGCCAAAAGAAATCCTTAAAATCTACATGACCTTTGGAGGGGTGGCAGAGTATTTAGAACAAATACGAAAAGGAGATTCCTCTGTAACTGCAATTAATCGACTTTGTTTTGAAAAAGACTGTCATTTAGAAAGAGAGTTTAAGGTCATATTTAAATCCTTATTCAAGGATGGGTCATACCATGATAAAGTTGTAAACACTCTTGCGGAACACAAAAAGAAGGGGCTTTCAAGAAATGAATTGTTAGAGAAAATGGGAATTAAGTCAAGCGGAAGATTCACAAGCGTTTTAGAGGAATTGATAGAATCTGGATTTATCCAAGAATATGAGTCTTATGTAGGAAAATTAAGTACGACACGCTATAAGATCTATGATGAATTTTGCTTGTTTCACCTTCAGTTTATGGAGAAACATAAAGGCAAAGAATGGAATACTTTGTTTAAGGAACAAGACTATATAACTTGGTGTGGATATGCTTTTGAGATGATTTGTCTTAAACATGTTGAGGAAATTAAGAGGGCGTTAAAGTGCGACCAGATTCCTTCCAAGAATTACACATGGAATAATGATAAGGCACAGATTGACCTCGTGATAGAACGTGAAGATAGTACGGCAAATTTGTGTGAGATTAAATTTTATGATGAGGCTTACTCAATAAGTGCAGGATATTTAAAAGACTTAAAGAATAAAGAGACTCAATATAGAAATGATCTCGGAGCGAAAATGAATCTCCATACAAACTTTATTTCCGCTTACGGAGTTAAAGAAAATCAATATTACAAGGCTATAGTCATCGATCAAGTGTCAATGGATAGCTTTTTCCAGTAGAGTTAGCAACTCTTTATAAACTCACCTCTGATCATTTATTAAATGAGTGGAGTAGGAATTTCACTTTGCTAACGGTATTCACCGAAACCCCATATAATTCTGCTCTTTTTCTCAATGACAATTGCTCGCCTCTTTTAAAACTCTGAACTAACTGTTTGTGCTTTGCCAAGAACTTTCCTGAAGATTCATTCCCTTCAGGTCTTCCAAACCGCACCCCTCTGTGCTTTGCTCTTTTCTGACCTGACCTAACCCTTGCACTGTGCTGACGCACCCATTCTTGATTCAAAATGCTCAGGAGGTGCAAGATTATTTCCGATTGAAGATTCGGCTTTCCATTTTCATCAAGAGTATTCATGTTCAAATCCGCCATGTAGATAGAAACGCCATGAGAATGGATTTCTTCAATGAGCTTTAGTGTCTCCATCGTGCTTCGACCAAGACGACTAATTTCTGAGACGATAACCTGCTCAATATTCTTCGATCTCACGGAAGCAAGTAACTCTTGCACTCCGACCCTGTCCTTATTAGCCTTAGTACCAGAAATCTTCTCAGTTATTGTCTCAACCACATTGTAATTGGCTTTGGCAGCAAATTCTGTCAGGTCTAAGACCTGTCGTTGGAAATCTTGTGAATCAGATGAGACTCGACAAAAGATTACTACTCTCTTTTTTTGCATGAAGTGTGTCAGTTTAAGTTAGAAGTTTTCTTGATACAGAAGCATAACGGAAAAACCTTCTGAAAAGCGGGTTTTATCGGCATGAATATGACAGGTACTTTTTTTGATACAGAAGCACATCGATGGATTCAATAAGAATTGACTTGTGTCTTTTATTACCTTAGTTCTTGTACACGAATAAATAGCAGATATGAGTCAGGAGGTTTACACTAAGGGTTCTTCATTCAGAGCGAAAGCGGAGGCACATGCAAGAAAGTACAGATCATCGATCCTTGAAACGACTCAATTTGATAAGTATGGACACATACTAACAGATCAAGATGCAGAGGCTGGAAGTAACTATCTTCCCAGCTTGAGGGATGCAATCAAAAAATCAATTCTCAAAAGAGATTCTGAAGGAAAGGGGGTTGGTATCAAACGAACGTCAAAGAACTTACTATCCTCTCAGGCAATGTGTTTCAATCTATTTGTCCCTCAAATTCTTGACCCGAAGCTTGGATCAGCATTATGGAGTGATGTGCTTGGAACTACGCTCAGAATAGATCAAATCGACATCGAATACACACCAGACCAATCTGTTTTTCATGATCAATCTGGAAGAGGTGGAGTAGATTGTGATGCCCTCATAAGATATACCGATGCAAATGGTGACAAGGGGTTGATCGTTATTGAAACAAAATACGTTGAGACTGGATTTAGTAAATGTGGATTCAGGAAGTCTGATCAAAAAGACCCTTGCCCAACTGACCTAATTCTTGCTAAGTCATTTGAAAACTGCCGATACCAATCTAAGAAGGGCTATCGATATTGGCAAAGAACTGGTGAGGCTGACTTTTTAAATATGAAAGCAATTGTAGGCAATACATGCCCTTTTGGTAGTAGCCTTTGGCAGTTATGGACTAACATGACTTTAGCTGATCACCTGAAGAGTGAGTGGGGATGTGCGAAGTATCACTATGTGGTAATTTGTCCAGAGGGAAACACTGTTGTGAGCCAATCAGGATTGGTATTCGATCAGTTTAGAAGGCTTCTCACCCACGAGTCACGGTTCAAGGTTTTGTTTTTAGAAGACATTGTGAAGAGCCTTCAAGCTTTATCCCTTCAAAAAAAATGGGTAAATGAGTTTCAGGAAAAGTATTTCTTCTGAAACCCTCGTTTTATCTGGTTCAAACATTTTAGCAGTTAGAGACACAACCCAGAACCCAATTGTCAATAAGGCTGGATTTAGCAGCCAGACATAGAGCGAATCAAAACAGAATGGTACCACTAATAAAACTAACCGCCCTTGATAGATCGATGTAATGTTGCTTGTTTGTGAATAAACAGAATGCAATGGTACCACTAATAAAACAGATCGGCTTTCGATGTTGTTGAAATGTCCTGTATTAGCCAGCTCTTGGTAATCCCATTGGGGTGGGGAAAAGATGAAATATGTTGACAAAAAGGTGGGTGTACTTTACAACAATTTCACTGCTTCTTACGTCCAACCATTAAACTTTATTCAGAAACAATTTGAAAATATTTATACCCACCAGCATCTTATCTGAGATTAAACAACTGAATCTTTCACCCACTGAAGAGAATCATGCTCTTTGTCTCGTAGCAGTGTGTCTTTTTGAGCTTGAACAGTCCGATGTCACTATGCATGACTTCTACAAGCCTATGGACAAAGACTATCTCTCTAACGACATTACAACCCATAGATTTATCAGAGAAAACTGGAGAAGTAAGTTAAGATGCGATTATAAGAAGGACAAGATAATTGACCCGAATCGAATTTTCGAAACAGACGGATATTATCGCCCGAGTGATGATGGAACTGGGCAGTGTATGTCATACCGAATAAATCCAAAGTACTTGGTAACATTTGAAGATTTGGAAGAGGTAGATATTTCGTTCAAAATTAATCTGACTCTAAATGATCAATTCCCTCTTATAGTTGACCATTATGAAAAATCACTCAGAGAACTACGAATCAATGTCCAAGAGGTTGAGAAAAGAATCTCCTACCTTATCAACCTTCGACC
>CAYGUR010000297.1:0-4289 GCA_964353035.1 uncultured Comamonadaceae bacterium
GATCTACTAAGGGCAAAATTCCTAGTCCGCCGCCAATGGTAAGTGTGTAAAAGATGGGGACGTAATCTGTGGTGCCTAGATAAATGCGATGAGCACCAAATACACCCAGTGTCACAGTCAGACAAATAGCCACCGCTCTGGCATCTTCAGTTGGAAATTGAGTAGAGATGTCTTGCTGCTGCGCATTCGAATTTCGATGTTTTTGTAAAACAAGATGAATGGCGTTGCGAAGGGCTTTTAGTTCTTTGTGTCCTTGATCAATGGATGTGCTTGAAACCAGGTTCTCAGGTTGAGGCAAAGATTGACCAGCTGCCTGGAAAGACAGTAACATCACTATGAACGACATTAAAATGAATCGCATACACTACCAACGTGAGGCATGCAAGATTGATATAAAAAACGAGAAGTTCTTCGTTTTAGAGCATCAACATTGCATCACCGTATGCATAGAAACGGTATTTCTCTTTGATGGCTGTTTGATAGGCCTCAATTACCAAATCATATCCACCAAAAGCTGCAGCCATCATCAACAACGTTGACTCCGGAGTGTGGAAGTTGGTAATCATCGCATCAGCAATTTTGAATTCGTAAGGAGGGAAGATGAATTTGTTCGTCCACCCATCATAAGGCTTCAAGCGATCATACGTGCTAACAGAAGATTCAATTCCACGCATAGAAGTAGTTCCTACCGCACAGATTTTCTTCTTGTTGTCTTTTGCTTTGTTCACAAGGTCAGCAGTAATATCAGGAATGATTACCTGTTCACTATCCATCTTATGCTTCGTAAGGTCTTCTACTTCCACTGGTCTGAACGTTCCAAGTCCAACATGCAGCGTAATGGCTCCAAACTCAATGCCTTTCAATTCAAGTCGCTTAAGCAACTCACGACTGAAGTGCATTCCAGCCGTTGGAACAGCAACGGCACCTTCATTTTGAGCGTAGATGGTTTGGAAGCGCTCAGCATCTTCAGGTTCTACAGCTCTGTTGATGTATTTTGGAAGCGGTGTTTGTCCAAGCATGTAAACAGTCTGCTTGAATTCTTCATGCGTTCCGTCAAACAAGAAACGGAGCGTTCTTCCACGTGAAGTGGTGTTGTCAATGACTTCAGCAACAAGTTCGTCGTTGTCTCCAAAGTACAATTTGTTTCCAATTCTGATTTTTCGCGCTGGATCAACCAACACGTCCCACAACAGGCTTTCACGGTTCAATTCGCGCAGCAAGAATACCTCAATGGTAGCGCCTGTTTTCTCTTTATTTCCATACAAACGAGCAGGGAAGACTTTGGTATCATTCAATACCATTACGTCACCTTCGTCAAAGTAGTCAAGAACGTCTTTAAACATCTTGTGCTCAATGGTTCCGGTATCTCGGTGGATTACCATCAACCTAGATTCATCACGATTAGGAGCTGGATGTTGAGCAATTAATTTCTCTGGTAGATCGAACTTAAACTGTGATAACTTCATTTATATGGTGTTTAATACAGGCCCAAAAAAGGGTTGGCAAAAGTAGTGAAAAATAGCTGAAAAATCCAGCATTTTCAGACATTCAAGCGATTAGCTGCATTTAGCTAGAAGATTGCTGCTCTTCAAGATTCTCTTCATAAGGTTCCATCTGCTCAATGCGGTCGTAGAACTCTTCTAATGTCAATGCATCTTCAATGGAGAATTCGCCACTTGCATAGCGTCGCAATGCATTCAAATAGGCTCCGTTTTCCACTTTTCGTCCCAAGTCAAAAGCCAATGAACGAATGTAGGTCCCTTTGCTGCAAACAACATCAAACTGCACTTCAGGAAGGTCAAATTGGGTCAATTCAAACTTGTGTAACTCAACCGTTCTGGGCGCTATTTTCGGAACGATGCCTTTTCGTGCAGAAATATAAGCGCGCTTCCCCTCTATCTTTTTGGCTGAGAAAGCGGGGGCAATTTGGTCATACTGCGGTAAAAAGGAAGCGGCCGCTGAATGCAACTGTTCTTCGGTAAGGTCAGCTATTTCAAAGGTTTCGTTAACCTCCGTTTCGGTATCGTACGAAGGCGTTGTTGCACCCAGCACTAAGGTTCCAGTGTACGATTTGTCTTCCGCTTGGAGGTATTGGATCTGCTTGGTCATTTTACCTGTGCACAAGACCAACAGACCTGTGGCCATAGGGTCCAGCGTCCCTGCATGTCCTACTTTGATCTTCTTCCCCAATTTCAAATCCCACCTCAACTTGTTGCGAATCTTATTGACTACATCAAAAGACGTCCAGCCCTTCGGTTTGTCAATCAACAATAGCACCCCCTCTTTGAAATCAGCGGCTTTGAGGAAATGATTTGGTTTTTTCTCCATTGGGGCGAAATTAGGAATTGATATTTCACCTTCACACGAAAAGCAGTATTTTCGGACAAATTTTTAACCATGCGTTTAACTTTAACTCTACTCTCTCTGCTTTTGATAGGATCGTCAATTGCACAACCTACGGTAACTGATTTCCCGTTGATGACGGTCTTCAGGCACTCTCATCAAGCAGCAAACCTGAACAGTTCATATGCCTTAGTGGCAGGAGGTTGGGACGAAAACCAAGTCCTCAGCTCTGCTGAAGTGTATGATCTTGAAAATGAAATTTGGGATTTCACCGAAGACATGAGTGTACCGCGAACCAATTTTGCCATGTGTGCGTTGGATGCGAACTACGTGATTGCCGCAGGCGGATGGGACGGTGCGACCACCAACCATGCTACAACAGAAATTTATGATTTTGAAGTGACCTCGTGGATGGAAGGACCAAACCTTTCTGTTGGACGTTCAAATTTGAATGGCATTAAACTCCTTGACGGAAAGGTGCTTTTCACCGGAGGCTTTGACGGTACAGAAGACCGAAATAGTGTTGATATTTACGATCCAGTGTCAAATACAATGGCCATTGGCGCTGATATGATGTCTGCGCGAAGTTCACATGCAAGTGCACTGCTCGAAGACGGACGTGTATTGGTTATTGGTGGTTTTAATCCCGCCTTGAACTTCCAGATGGTAGAATGCGAAATCTACAATCCGTTCTTGGATGAATGGACAGAAGCTGCTCCGCTGAACATTGGAAGAGACAATTTGGCTGCTGTTACTTTAAACAATGGTGATGTGCTTGTTACCGGAGGAAGATTCTTCAACGGTGATTTGAACCTGTTTGAAGGACAAACAATCGCTGAGGTGTATTCAGTTGAAAATGATTCGTGGACGGAAATCACAACGCTGGAAGGACAGTCTTACCACCACCTGTTCACGTTTGACGACATTGTTATTTCAGCCAATGGCGCTGACCAAACGGGAAATGGAGTGACAACAACTTACGCTGAGAGTCAGCAATTCGAAAACTCCACGGTCATTGGACTCACTGACAACATGGGCCAAGATGAAGAAGGACGCTACAGAAGTGCTGTATGTGAGTTGAACAACGGCTACTTAGTGTGTGGTGGAGATGCCAACGAACAAGGAACTGTGGCTTGGTGGGGATTAGCGACCAATGTTGAAGAAGAAAAAACACCTTCTTGGAGTATATTCCCGAATCCAGCAGTTGATGTGGTAGTGTTGAACGGACCTGCATTTTCTTCATGGACGGTCTATGACTTGAAAGGAAGCGCAGTGCTCCAAGGAAAGTCAACAACAATCAACATTGAAATGCTTCAATCTGGACAGTACATTCTTGAAATTCAAAGCGATGGAGTACCTTCACGAACGAATCTTCAAATTGTTCACTAGTGAAAAAGGCCCTTCTCTTATTCGTACTTGTTGCAGTCACAAGCTTTTCAGCCTGTACTTCCCGTTCTGAAGAAGCTGCTCAATACAACAAACTGGTCATTGATGAACAGGTTGAAATTGTGCGCTCTTTCAATGAAGTTGATTCTACGTTGAATGAGCTCGATGCTGAATCCATTGATGATTCCTATCACATTCTACGTGGAAAGATCAAGGCGGGAATTCGAAAGCTTGATTCCATTGGTGACTTTAAGGGTGATCGTTCTTTGTTAATGGCGAGCAAAGAATTGTTCAGAGGTTATGACGAATTAGTTGATGGTCCGTACCAAGAATTAATTGTTCTGCTTGAACTTCCAGATAGCATGTTCACGTCTGAAGAGCAGTTGAAGGCTTTTAAACTGGAAGATGAAATTGTGAGTAACATTCACTCTCTTCACAATGTTTACGAAGAAAAACAGCTGGAATTTGGGGCGAAGTACAACCTCGTGCTAGAGTAAACTAGACCTTGAATTTCTTTAATATTTCAATGGCCTCTTCGACGCTGTCAACCTGTGCGAAAC
>CAYGUR010000298.1:0-4260 GCA_964353035.1 uncultured Comamonadaceae bacterium
TTATCATACTTCTGTTATTTATCGCTCCTACAGCGTTTAATTCTGTGGGTCAAGATGATCGAAAACCGCCACGCGAAAAAATTGAACAGCTTCGCATTGCGTTTTTAACTGAGCGCTTAGATTTATCGGTAGAGGAAGGACAAGCATTCTGGCCGTTGTACAACGAATATGAAGCCGCTAGAATGGAACTTGAAAAAGAGATGCGAAAAGAGATGCGTAAACTTTTTGAAAAGGAAGACCCTAGCGAAAACGATGTTGCACAAATGATTAAGCGCACTGAAGCCAATCATGCCCAACAAGTCGAGCTTCGTTCAGCATACCTGCTAAATGCCATGAAAATTCTGGGACCAAAACGAACGGTGCTCCTTGAAAAATCAGATGAGGACTTCAAACGCGAGGTGATGAAGAAACTGAGAGATCGCTAGGTCTGCTTCATGTTGTTTTTAGTTTCGTTTCCTTAACTTCGTCCAAACTTTGGTTATGAAACGATTCGTATTCCTCTTCGCTCTTGCTGCACTGACGCTATCAGGTTGCAAAAAAATTAAATTCTCTGGTTTTAAGATAGAGGCTATCGAAACCTTTAAGTTACCTGAAGCACCTGACAATTCATTGATGCAGTTCAAAGCTGAAGGACCAGGAATGAATGAATTGACCCAGTGGCGAAACTATGGCGACTACTCCTTTTCCACTGCTGGTTTTGAAGGGGACAAAGCGAAAAAAGATTATACCCTCACGCTCATTCGGAAAACAGGTAACACAGAAACTGAGGTCAGTGAGATGACCATTGATTTCGGTGATTACTTGGATCAAGATGCGTTCTTCGTAGAGAATAACGACATGCGCATTAAGCTTTACGTAGCATGGGATGCGCGCTGGTAATTAGCGATTTCCGCCACCACCTTTTTTTCCGCCTTGTGAGTTAGATGGACGCTTCTTTTTAAAGTTGCGCTTCCCTCCGCCGCCTTTACTACCGCCTCTGCCACCGCCACCTGGAGATGGATTGTACGGAGGCGTAGGACCGAGTTTTTCTGGAACCTCTCTCTTCTCAATAGTTTGTCCGATCAACTGCTCAATGCGATAGAATTGAGTTTGTTCTTGCGGACTCACCAAGGTAAGACCAACACCTGTTCGCTGCGCTCTAGCTGTTCGTCCAATTCGGTGAACATAATCTTCAGCATCACGCGGAACATCATAATTGACCACCATTTCAATGTCGTCAACATCAATCCCACGCGCTACAACATTCGTCGCAACCAAGATTGGGATTTTCCGATTTCTGAATCCGAGTAAGACCTCTTCCCGCTCCTTTTGATCTAGATCAGAAGAGATGGCTCTGCTGTTGATACCATTTCGACGTAAATGACGGTCAACGTCGCTCACAGATTTCTTCGTTGAAGCAAAAACAATCACGCTTTTCCAATCGTCTTCCTTCAGAATGTGAACAATCAAATCACCTTTTTGCTTGTCAAAAACACTGTAGGCTCCTTGCACAACACCGTCTGCTGGTTTGGAGAGAGCTATGTTCACGGTGAACGGGTTGTTCAGAATTTGCTTCGTCAGCATCAAAATCTTGTCTGGCATAGTCGCCGAAAAGAAAAGAGTTTGACGTTTTGGATTGGTGGCATTGATAATGCGCGTAATGTCGTTGAAGAAGCCCATGTCCAACATTCTGTCAGCCTCATCAAGAATGAGTACTGGCAATTCTGATAATGGGACGTAGCCCAAATTCAAATGCGAAAGCATTCTACCTGGGGTAGCAATAATAATATCAGTTCCTTCAACAAGTGCTTTTTTCTCTTGCTTGAATTCAGCTCCGTCGCCTCCGCCATAAATGGCCATGCTAGACAATCCTGTATAGTATGAAAGTCCTTCAAAAGCTTGGTCAATTTGCACAGCCAACTCTCTCGTAGGAACAATAATCAAAGCTCCAATTCCTTTTCTATCAGGGATTTGAAGCAGTTTATGCATCACTGGAATTAAAAATGCGGCTGTTTTGCCCGTACCTGTTTGTGCTATGCCTATGACATCTCGTCCGTCAAGAATTGGTGGAATGGATGCGGTTTGAATCGGTGTGGCAGTTGTAAAACCCATTGCTTCCACGCTGTCTAACACATCGTAATCCAACGGGAAATCTGAGAAAGGCCTTGTTTCAAGCGTTTCGTTCTTCTTATCTGTCATAAAATCTTTTCATCAAACGACACTCAAGTAACTTACGCCAGTGCCTTTTATTGATGTATCGCTCGAAGATAAGACATTGCTCGCGGCAAAGTTCAAATCTCGAGTGTAAACTATTCACATTCCAGTATTCACAGTCAACTAAAGGAAGTCAACTTTGTTAGAACTGCAACCATTGCGAACTTGTTGCGTCAATAAGGTGTTGGCTTTTTGGGTAAACCGAAATGCAATAAGTAAATTGGTGATTGTAGCTCATTTCATGAAGACAAGACTTCGTATTCTATCCATATTACTTCTAGGAATCTTATTCCCATTGGCATCTATGGCCACCCACATTGTGGGCGGTGAGATTTACTATGAGCAAATTGGAGCAGAGGAATACATTGTTACGCTCATTGTTTACCGCGATTGTGGTCCAACCAACACCAACCAAACCGATTTTGATGACTTGGCGACGATCGGAGTTTTCAGAGATGGCGCTTTTTATGATGTGATAGAGATTGACCTCGTCAACTCCCAAGTCAGCTTCGTGCCAGTCGTTCTGGAGAATCCTTGTTTCACTTTACCACCGGATGTTTGTGTGGAAGAAGCCATTTACACTCAAAACGTTTTCCTCCCAGAATGGGGCACAGGGTATGACCTTGTCTACCAGCGCTGTTGCAGAAACCCTTCCATCATTAACCTCAATTTCCCTGAAGATACGGGAGCTACTTTTTGGGCGCAAATACCCGGAACTAACCTTACCGATCAAAATAGCAATCCGCAATTCAACAACTTCCCTCCTGTTGCATTGTGCGCAAACGCGGCGTTCTTTTTTGACCACTCTGCTACAGACATTGATGGCGATTCGTTGGCCTATTCATTCTGCTCTCCCATGATGGGCGGGACTCCAGACGCCCCTATGCCTGCTCCTCCAGAAGGACCTCCATTTGTGGATGTATCATGGGCTCCTGGTTACTCTGCCACCTATCCTATTGCTAGCGACCCAGCTTTCAACATTGATCCGGTGACCGGATTTATCACTGGCACAGCCAACGTTGTAGGTCAATTCGTTATTGGTATTTGTGTTGAAGAATGGCGAGATGGCGTTCTGCTCAGCACAACAAATCGAGATTTTCAATTCAACGTAACGAATTGCGACCCGAACATTATTGCTACCATTCCAACACAAGATCAATTCTGTGACGGACTGACCTTTCAATTTTCACAAGAGTCTACCAACGCCACCTTTTTTGAATGGGACTTTGGAGATGAGAGCACAGACTTGGACGTCTCTACTGACCCAAACCCTGTATGGACCTATGCAGACACGGGCCTGTACACCGTCACCCTCATCGCTAATCCAGGTTGGCCTTGCGCCGATACTGCACAAGTTGACTATGCTGCTTACCCACTCATTGACCCTGTCATTTTTCAAGGCGCATTTGAATGCATCAATGACCTGGGGTATTTTGATTTTGAGGCCGGTGGAGATTTCGATTCTGATGCTGAATTTTCTTGGGATTTTGGAATCGAAGGATCCCCCTCCACTTCGACCCAACAAAATCCGCAAAATATTAACTTCGGCACTGCTACGGAACTTGAGATTTCCTTGACTGTTTTCGACAATGGCTGTGAAGCTTCAGAGACCCAAACCTTTACTGTTCCACCTCCTCCTGAAGCCGCTATTGAACCCCAAGTAAGCTTTTGTGAAGGACTCTCATTTCAGTTTGAAAACAACTCTACCAATGCCGATCAGTGGCTGTGGAATTTTGGTGTTCCTCTCACAAACGACGATGTATCGGGTGTTGCATCGCCTGAATACACCTATGCAGACACGGGCGTTTACGATGTGTTCCTTGTAGCGTCAGCCGCCGGAACTTGTCCTGACACAGCCTACACCACCGTTGAAATTTACTGGCTGTTAGACCCCTACTTCTTGGCGCCTGCCCCCCAATGTTTTGAAGGGAATGAATTTAGTTTTCAGGCCGAAGGTTTTGAAGATTCAAATGCTGTTTTCGACTGGGAGTTTGACGGACCAGCGTCCATTTCAAACTCTTCCCTCCAAAATCCAACACAACTCAACTATGCAGATTCAGGGACCTA
>CAYGUR010000299.1:0-4257 GCA_964353035.1 uncultured Comamonadaceae bacterium
CTTTTAGGACTCTTATTTACCAGTTTTACATCTTTTGCACAACGCGGAATTGAACTATCTTATTCTATCGAATGGGTTGATAGTCAGGATAAAAGCGTCATTCCGGTTGGGCGAATTGGGTTTGAAGATGCCATTTGGGAATCAGAATTACCGACGGCTCAAATTACTCGAGAATTGGAGACAAATGTTTCTCGTGCCGAAGTAATTTTAACAGATATTTCTTCTGAAATTATTTCAAAAAGTACCCTGACAAATCGTCAAATTTCACTTTTACCTACCCAATTAGTGGTTGAGCCAAGAGTTTTTTTCGCTGATGGAAGGTCGATTTTGGAGGTTTCTATCACTCCAATTTGGAGAGATCCTGAAACAGGAGATATTAAACGACTCATCAGCTTTGAATCAAACGTGGAGCTAACGCCAGGGAGATCCTCTTCTGGACGGGCCCTGACCTGGGAAGACAATTCAGTTTTCGCCGAAGGTGAGTGGTACAAACTTTCAATCACCACAGACGGTGTATACAGAATAGACCAGTCATTCTTGTCTGATTTGGGAGTCGATGTAGCTTCTTTGAGCAAATCGCAAATCAATATTTATGGAAATGGGGGCGAATTATTGCCCTTCAACAACGCCATTGACCGTCCTGATGACCCACAGAAAAATGCCATTTTTATAAGTGATGAGCAAAACGATTCCTTCGAAAGTGATGACTACATACTCTTCTATGGTAAAGGTCCTGATTCATGGATGTACAACGAAGAACAGGAACGTTTCGAACACGAAAAACATTTTTACTCAGATAGCGCCTACTACTTTTTGCGTGTTGACGATCTGAATCCATTGAGAATCCAAACAGCCGCTTCTGGCTTAGTCGAAAACACAACTACCAACGCATTTTCAGACAGACAATTCATTGAATCAGAAAGTGTGAGCTTGAACAATTCAGGGAGAGAGTTTTTTGGAGATCGATTCGATTTGACACTGTCAATTCCGTATGTTTTTTCCACCTCGGGTATCTTAAGCGAACCTGCTTCGTTGGAATGCATTGTAGCTGCGCGTTCCTTAGGTTCTGCAAGCACTTTCACGTTGTCAGTGGCCGGTGAGTCAGAAACCATGACGCCCAATCCGGTTTCAGAACAAGCGACCTCTTGGGTTGCTAATTTGGGCAGTGCAACAATCGACTTTACTCCAACAGGTGGGAACACCGTGAATGCGAATTTGAGTTTTTCTCAAGGAGTGCCAGACGCAGAAGGCTGGTTAGATTACCTGCGTCTGAATATGCGACGTTCATTGGACATGGTTGGCGGACAGCTTCATTTCAGAGACCCTCAAACCGTGGGTGCTGGAAATGTAGTTAAGTATACCATGGGGAATGCGAATACCGTTTTTCAAATGTGGGATATCACAAACCACACCCAACCCGTGTTAATTCCTTATGTGCCTGGTGATCAGCCAAATTCCATTGAGTTTGTGGCTTCCGCAGATGAGTTAAAAGAGTACATCGCTTTTGCAAATTTCAATTACTTGGAACCAACACCTCTCGGTGCGTTTGCGAACCAAAACCTGCACGGCACGGGGAATGTCGATATGGTGATTCTTACCAACGACTTGTTACTTCCTGTGGCCGAAGAATACTTCGCCATTCATGAAGACGATGGTCTGGATATGGTGATTGTCAATATCTACGATGTTTTCAATGAGTTTTCAAGCGGAAATCCAGATCCAACTGCAGTGAAAATGTTCATGAAGATGCTCTATGACCGCGCTGAAGGAAATCCTGAGTTGGAACCACGCTACCTTCAAATTATTGGTGATGGGACTTTTAGAAATCGAAACCTTACAAGGAATTCGAAATTTATGATAACCTACCAAAGTTTGAACTCGCTTTCACCAACAGGATCCTATGTCAGCGATGATTATTTCGGGTTTTTGGGAGATGATGCGGGCGAAGCTTTGGGCGACACCATGAACATTGGAGTCGGAAGAATACCTTGTGAAACAGTCACGGAAGGCAGAGGTTACCTGAAAAAGCTTGAGAATTACTTGTCGGAAAACACGAATGCCAATGGAGATGCCTATTGCATTGGTGACCAAGCGCTCTCTCCATTTGGATCTTGGCGAAATGATATTTGCTTTGTAGCAGACGATATGGATGGCAACGGTGGGCCGTTTGAATCGAACCATATGGGTAACTCTGAAACGCATTTCAATACCATTCGAGAGAATTACAACGACTACAATGTGGTGAAAATCTACATGGATGCCTACCAACAAGAGACCACTCCTGGCGGTGAGCGCTATCCTGAAGCGGAAGACGCGATTCGACGAAGAGTTCAAAACGGTGCATTCATTGTGAATTACATTGGTCACGGAGGAGAAAGAGGCTGGGCGCATGAGCGCGTGCTGAACACCACCACCATTCAAGAATGGACCAATTTCAATCGCTTACCGGTTTTTATGACCGCAACCTGTGAGTTAGCTCGATTCGATTTTCCCGAATTTAAAAGTGCTGGTGAGTTACTGGTGATGAATGAAAATGGAGGTGCCATAGCCATGCTTACCACAACACGAATTGTGTTCAGCGGGAGCAACCAACAACTGAACACGGCTTTCTTTGATATTGTGCTGGAAGATGAAGCTTTTCCAGATCTACGTCTGGGTGATATTTGTAGAATTACAAAAAACAATCCTGGAGTGAGTGATGTGAGCAATAAGCGAAACTTCTCTTTGCTTGGTGATGTGGCGCTTCGAATGGCTTATCCAAAGCAACACGTGTATACTACAGAAATGAATGGGATTGCGATGAATGCGCTTGAGCCTGATACCGTTCGTTCTTTGCAGCAAGTCACATTTAAAGGATATGTAGGCGATGAGAATGGGGTGAAGCTGACTGATTTCAACGGATTTGTTTATCCAACAGTGTACGACAAGATTTCACAAATTACAACGCTCAACAATGATGGCGGTCCGCAACCATTCGAATTCGAACTGTTTAAGAACATTATTTACAAAGGAAAGGCGAGCGCCACAAACGGTGATTTTGAGTTCACATTTATCGTCCCTAGAGACATCGCATACAATTTCGGCACGGGTCGGGTAAGTTACTATGCAGTTGCCGGGAGCAATGATGCGCACGGACATTCAGAAGACTTTGTGATTGGAGGTGCGCTAGATGGTGCAGAATTGAACCAAGTCGGTCCAGAAGTGAACCTTTTCTTGAATGATAGCACCTTCGTTTTTGGTGGAATAACTGATGAAGACCCAATTCTTTTTGCACGCGTTTTTGACGAAAACGGCATTAATACCGTTGGAAGTGGGATTGGACATGATTTAAAGGCCATTCTTGATGGGGATTCCAATGACCCGATTGTATTGAATGATTTCTACGAGGCTGATTTGGATACCTACCAAAGTGGTAGTATTCGTTATCAGTTGGCTGATTTGTCAGAAGGAACACACAATTTGAGCTTGAAGGTCTGGGACGTGCATAACAATTCGTCTGAGTCTTACACTGAGTTCGTTGTGGCCAATGCCTCAGAGTTGGCGTTGGAACACGTGTTGAATTATCCGAATCCGTTTACAACGCGAACGCAGTTCATGTTTGAACACAACCAAGCTTGTGAATTCTTGGATGTGCAAGTGCAAGTGTTCACAGTTTCAGGGAAAATTGTAAAAAATATCAATCGCATTGTGCGATCGGAAGGATTTAGAGGAGAGCCCATTGAATGGGACGGATTAGATGACTATGGAGATCAGATTGGGAAGGGTGTTTATGTCTATCGAGTGAAGATTGTAACCCCTGAAGGTCAGACCGCTGAAAAATTCGAAAAGCTTGTAATACTGAAATAACAACCATTTCTCACATTATGCGTATATTTGCAGACTACCTAAATAAAGGTATTATGACCGGAAAAGTATTGATAGCCAGTGCGGTTGCAATGTTTACATGTTTTGCCTCAAATGCCCAGCTTAACAATCAGGGTACCAGAGCACAACAAGTACAATTGAATACCATTACCACTGCCGTTCCATTTCTATTAATTGCGCCTGATTCAAGATCAGGGGGAATTGGTGATGCAGGTGTTGCTTTGTCTGCTGATGCGAACAGTATTCACTGGAACGCCGCAAAAATGGCTTTCGCTGAAAACGAATTTGAAATGAGTATGTCTTATTCACCTTGGCTTCGTAAGTTGCTGAACGACATGAATCTGGCCTACCTCAGTGGGTACAAGAAACACAATAAGAACCAAGCTGTTGGAG
>CAYGUR010000300.1:0-4250 GCA_964353035.1 uncultured Comamonadaceae bacterium
GACAAGCATGTGAATTCGACTATGCAGGAAGCCAAGCTTCTCGTTCACTTAGAGAAGAAGGTATTGAAGTCACACTTATCAATTCCAATCCGGCAACCATCATGACTGACCCGGTGGTTGCAGACAATGTTTATTTGCTGCCGCTAGAGCCGGAATCCATTGAAGAAATTCTAAATAAACACAACATTGATGCGGTTTTGCCTACCATGGGCGGACAAACAGCGCTCAACTTGGCCATTAAGTGTGATGAAATGGGACTCTGGGAAGAGTTCGGGGTGAAAATGATTGGGGTAGATATTGCCGCCATTGACATCACTGAAAACCGTGAAGCATTTCGAAACCTGATGGGGCAAATTGATGTCGGAATGGCCCCTCAAGCAACTGCAAAATCGTTCTTGGAAGGCAAGGAGATTGCTCAAAAATTCGGGTTCCCGTTGTGCATTCGTCCTTCATATACGCTCGGAGGATCAGGCGCTGCAATTGTCCATGACAAAGAAGAATACGATACCTTATTAACCAGAGGTTTGCACGCATCGCCCATCCACGAAGTGATGATTGACAAAGCGTTAATGGGGTGGAAGGAATACGAGTTGGAGTTGTTGCGTGATTCGAATGACAACGTAACCATCATCTGTTCGATTGAGAATTTTGATCCGATGGGGATTCACACAGGAGACTCAATTACTGTTGCTCCTGCGATGACGCTTTCCGATACGGTTTTCCAGCGTATGCGTGACATGGCCATCAAAATGATGAGGTCCATTGGTGATTTTGCTGGAGGATGCAACGTGCAGTTCGCCGTAAGTCCTGATGACGCGGAAGACATCATTGCCATTGAGATCAATCCACGTGTTTCTCGTTCTTCAGCCTTGGCATCGAAAGCTACGGGCTACCCCATTGCGAAGATTGCCGCGAAACTGGCCATTGGATACCACCTTGATGAATTGAAAAACCAAATCACGCAAACCACTTCGGCCATGTTTGAGCCAACATTGGATTATGTGATTGTTAAAATACCGCGCTGGAACTTCGATAAGTTCAAAGGTGCAGACAGAGAGCTCGGACTGCAAATGAAGTCGGTTGGAGAGGTAATGGGAATTGGACGTTCGTTCCAAGAAGCATTGCAAAAAGCATGTCAATCGCTTGAAATCAAAAGAAATGGACTAGGTGCTGATGGAAAAGAAGTTCGTGACCAAGATAAGATTCTTCATTCGCTTGAGCACCCTTCTTGGAACCGCTTGTTCCACATCTATGATGCCATCAAGCTGGGGATACCATTCAAGACCATTCAGGAAAAAACGAAGATTGATTTCTGGTTCCTGAAGCAGATTGAAGATTTGATTAAGCTAGAGCGAAAAATTGAAAAGCATACCCTCAGTTCAATTCCAAAAGAATTGTTGTTTGAAGCGAAGCAAAAAGGGTATGCAGACAGGCAAATAGCCCATTTATTGGGTTGTCTGGAAAGTGAGGCTCACGCAACACGTACTGAAATGGGCATCAATCGCGTCTACAAATTGGTTGATACTTGTGCAGCTGAGTTCGAAGCACAAACGCCTTATTACTACTCTACCTTTGAAGATGAGAATGAGTCAATCCCCTCGAATAAAAAGAAGATTGTAGTGCTTGGTTCTGGTCCGAACAGAATTGGACAAGGAATTGAATTCGATTACTCCTGTGTTCACGGTGTAATTGCCGCAAAAGAATGCGGGTATGAGACCATCATGATCAACTGCAACCCGGAAACGGTAAGTACAGACTTCGATACCGCTGATAAACTCTACTTCGAGCCGGTCTTCTGGGAACACATTTATGATATTATTCAGCATGAAAAACCTGAAGGGGTAATTGTTCAGCTTGGCGGACAAACAGCGCTGAAGTTGGCTGAAAAGTTGGAACGTTACGGTATCAAAATTATGGGTACCAGCTATGAGGCTTTGGATTTGGCTGAAGACCGCGGTTCATTCTCTAGCTTGTTGCGTGATTGCAACATACCGTATCCAGAATTTGGTGTTGTTGAATCAGCTGAACAAGCCATTGAGCTGTCGAAAGAGTTAGGTTTGCCATTGCTCGTGCGACCTTCGTACGTTCTAGGTGGTCAGCGCATGAAAATTGTGATTACCGAAGAAGATTTGGAAACAACGGTTGTAGATATTCTGCGCGACATGCCAGACAACCAGATCTTACTAGACCACTTCTTAGACGGAGCCATTGAAGCGGAGGCTGACGCTATTTGTGACGGTGAAGACACGTATATCATTGGTGTCATGCAACACATTGAGCCAGCCGGAATTCACTCTGGAGACTCATTTGCCGTACTGCCTCCATACAACTTGGGAGATCTAGTGCTTCAGCAAATTGAAGAGTACACCAAAATCATTGCGGTCAAACTTAGAACAGTAGGTTTGTTGAACGTTCAGTTCGCCATTAAAGATGATAAGGTGTATGTGATTGAAGCCAATCCTCGTGCGTCTAGAACAGTGCCATTCATTGCGAAGGCATACAAAGAACCGTATGTGAACTACGCTACGAAAGTGATGTTAGGAGAGAAGAAAGTCAAAGACTTCAAATTCAATCCGCAGCGCGAAGGGTATGCCATCAAGATTCCGGTATTCTCGTACAGCAAGTTCCCAAATGTAAACAAGGAATTAGGTCCTGAGATGAAGTCAACAGGTGAGGCTATTCGTTTCATCAAAGACTTGAAAGATCCATTCTTCCGTAAAATCTACAGTGAACGAAACCTCTATTTGAGTAAGTAATTCCGATGCTTTTAAATATCCCCTTCCGGTGCTGCCGCGAAGGGGATATTTGGTTTTTGACCATTTTTAGTTCCATCGCACTTTTTTCTTCGACGAAAGGGTGGAGGAGGGGACGAATTAATGCGTACCTTCTAAAGACCAATGTGTCCTGTGTAGATCAGATTTGAAAACGTTCTTAAACTCAAATTCTATGAAACGCTACATCAAGGATTTCTCTTGTCTCACAAATGCGGAGCTAAAACTGCTCCAACGGCAGTATCCAAATGGATTTGACCGCAGTGATTACCACGTTTTGAAAACGCCAGAAGGAAAGTCATTTGAAGCACTCGAAGTGCAAGGAGATGATACCTTCTTTATCGTAAAGGTGAGCGAAGAACTTATTGCCCATTTAGACGACAATGATTGGTTGGTGTCAGACGGTGAATTGATGGATTTGCTTCCGTCAGATGATTAATTGGAAGCGATTTCCAACCGGAAACCAACCCCGTGCACATTGGTGATGGCAACTGAAACATCTTCGTTGAGGTATTTGCGCAACTTGGTGATAAAGACGTCCATGCTTCTTCCTACGAAGTAGCTATCGTCGCCCCAGACCAAATTGGCTATGAGCTCACGTTCAATAACACGGTCTTGATTTTCGCATAAGAGCTTTAAAAGGTCAGCTTCTTTTCGGGTGAGCTTTCGGGGTTCGCCTGGTCCAGTAAGTTGAAAGGTAGATGCGTCAAATTGGTACTTACCGATAGCATACTGGTGTTTCTTATCGACCTCTTCTACATGCATTCCACTGCGCTTTAAAATAGCTTTGATGCGCAGGATAAACTCTTCGTTTACAAACGGTTTGGTGATGTAATCATCTGCTCCCAACTCAAAGCCGCGCACCTTGTCTTCAATCATACCTTTTGCGGTGAGGAATACGATAGGAACAGAGTCATTCACTTTCCGCACATCTTCAGCGAGGGAAAAGCCATCTTTGTGCGGCAACATGACATCAAATAAGCACAAGTCGTAGTCTTCCTTGTTGAACTGTTGGAGTCCTTCTTTCCCATCTTTAGCGAGATGCACTTTGTATCCTTCCAAGCGCAGCAAGTCTTGAATTACAAAACCTAGATTGTAGTCATCTTCGACCAAAAGAATGCGCGCTGATGTTGTCATTATTGCGAATTATTCAGTTTAACGCTAAAGGTACTGCCTTTTCCATGAGTACTTGACACAGAAACCGTTCCGTGGTGGGCTTCAACAACTGTTTTCACATAGAAAAGCCCCAAGCCGAAGCCTTTTACATTGTGTACATTGCCAGTTGGAACCCGAAAAAACTTATCGAAAATCAGACGTTGGTGTTTCGGTTCAATACCAATTCCATTGTCAATGATTTCAATTAAAATCTGCCGACCCACATTCGAGGTTTTCACCTCTATTCGAGGCTCTTTGTCGGTGTATTTCAAAGCGTTGTCAATGAGGTTGTAGATCAGGTTCGTCAGGTGCACTTTATCGCCC
>CAYGUR010000301.1:0-2478 GCA_964353035.1 uncultured Comamonadaceae bacterium
TCCTCATTTACCGCTAAATGGTCAGACCTGAAAGGCTGACCCTACGTCTATTTCCTGCCAATCTCATGCGGTAGATTGTCATCTACCGCGGACATCAACCGGTATTTTCAATTGAAACAATGATCAAATTGTTTGTGCAGATGAAAATCTGCACAATATTTAAGGAGATCTGTTGTAGGGTCAGCCCTTCAGGTCTGGCCAAATGGTGAGATCAGAAAATAGACATAGACTTTAGAAATAGATGTTAGATGGTTTGATCAGAAAGGGAAGGCCTTTATCACTAGCCGAAGCTTTAGCATAGGCTGGGCGATCACGCAAATCACGAAGCCCTGAACGGGAACGAATGACGGACTTGCTTCGTTGAGAATCTCTCTTGCTCTGCTCAAGACGAAAATGGATGACCACACGATTGGGGCTAGAGCCACAAAGAATTCTCCTATCTTCGCCCTTCAAACCGAATTCGCATGTCGCAAAAAGTAATTCTAGTTCCCATTGATTTTACACCTACCGCTGAAATTTGTGTCAACCACGCTTATGCGATTGCAAAAAAAGTAAAGGCTGATATTCATCTCTTTCACCTCGTTGAAAAGGAATCACAATTGGAAGAAGGACGAATTCGTTTGGAAGCTTTTTCCAAAGAACGACAAGCGGCTGAAGGGAGTGAAGTGAATTTCCACTCTTTAGTTGAAGTAGGGAACATTCTAAAAGCCATTGGGGCGAAGGCCGAAGCAATAGGGGCGAACCTTGTGGTAATGGGAACCCACGGATTGCAAGGATTGGAATACATCGTTGGTACCCATGCGGTGCGAATTGTAGGTACAGCCGACGTTCCTTTCATCATTGTACAGGAAAAGCCGATTTCAAACAAGGGCTATGAAAACATTGTTGTGCCCATTGAAGAAGAAGTTGAAGCGAAGCAAAAGCTGGCACTTGTAGCCCAAATGGCTAAAACCTTCGATTCCACCGTTCACCTCGTCATGCCTTATGAGAAGGATGAATACCTGAGAAATGCTCAGACACGAAACCTCAACTATGCTTCCGGGTTTTTGAAAAACAGTGGCGTCAAGCACACCACCACTGTGGCCAGTAAAGAAAATGACGATTTAGATGAAGCAGCGTTTCAACTCGTTGAAGAAAAGAATGGTGACTTGATTGCCATCATGAATTGGCATGAATCAAGGTTCATTGGCGGAATTGGATCAGATGACACACAAGACATCATCATCAACAAACAGATGGTCCCCGTTTTGGTTATGAACCCAACGTTGGTAGGGATGTCACACCTATTTAGTGTGATGATGTAAGGGGATTTACATTCAATCTTTGGGTAGTTTGAAAAGGCTACCCTTGTCGTTCAATCTTTCTCTTTAACACTTCCAAAAGTCGAGCTTCAAAATCTGAAAGAACACTTTCCGCCCAGAAATTCGCATAGCCGTTCATGTTCGATTTGATTCTGTAATCGCAGTTCAGCGCTAACTTTGTTTTGCCATCTTCTAGTTGAGTGAGTCTGTAGGAGATCTGGTCGAACTTGAAATAATCGCTTTGAAGTAGGTGCCTATCGGTTGGCAAGTCTCTGAGTTCTGATTTATCAATGTGAATCTTAAACTCAAGAAAGGTCAAACTATCTTGTTGACTAACGGTCTCATACAGTTTAAATCCATCAGTAAAATGGCCTACACGATAAACTTCGCCATCAATAGACTTGAGTTCGGACTTGATGGGTCTTGGAACGCCGATAAAATTAAAAAAACCATTTTGGTATTCAGAATCTGCTATTTCAGGTACTTCCAATAGATTTCTCCAAACTTGATGGTCAGGTGCATTGACAATGACACTCGATTCAACTTGATACATTTCTGTTTTGATAGGAAGAAATGATTCAATGGGGCCAAGCACAAATGGCAGCAATAGCACGCTTCGAAGTTTTTTCGAAGATCGATTCTTTCGAATGAGCGAAACAAAAATGCCAACAATTCCAGCTCCGAAAATAAAAGGAAAACAAAGCAGAAGTATGCATAACCAATCTTCAATACCTGTAGAAAGAGCAATCAGGAAAAACAACAGAACACTTAGTACAGGATAAATGAATGAATCTGTTGTTGAAAGTGTTTCTTTTCGATTTAGAAAGAGTATTGGAATCAATGAAATCACGATGGGTAATACCCAAATGAAGGTGATACTGAAGAGGTTATAATATTTATAAATCAGAAAGTCATTGCCTGCACCACATAACAAACGAAAGGTGATCCCATATAAAGCCCCAAGTAAAATGCCAATGTATTTATAGTACTTCTTCATCTGTAAAGGGTCTATTTTGGTCGAAACATGTCTAGAAGGTGGGAATCAACAACAATTCTAACAAAAGGTACTCGCAAAAGTTGTTGATGATCACAACTCCTCCTTCAAATACTTCCCCGTCCAACTCTCTTTCACTTTGACGATGTCTTCAGGTTTGCCTTGTGCAATGATTTGTCCGCC
>CAYGUR010000301.1:2578-4246 GCA_964353035.1 uncultured Comamonadaceae bacterium
AAGCCTACATCTTTTAAGGTCTGCGCCATGCGCTGGATTTTCGGAATGTTTTCGAAAAACTCAACAGCCTCTTCTATGGTCATGTCCAGCACATCTGCAATGGATTTTCCGCGGTAACGCACCTCCAATGTTTCGCGATTGTAACGTTTCCCCATGCAGGTTTCACATTCCACATACACATCAGGAAGGAAGTTCATTTCAATCACCCTGATTCCACCTCCTTTGCAGGTTTCGCATCTTCCTCCAGGAACGTTGAATGAAAAACGGCCGGGTTTGTAACCACGAACTTTCGCCTCGGGCAACTTCGTAAACAAGTTTCGAATTTCAGAGAAGATTCCTGTGTAGGTAGCCGGATTCGAGCGTGGAGTTCTTCCAATCGGACTCTGATCAATCTCAATTACTTTGTCGAGGTTGTTTAGACCGGTAACCTTTTGATACGGGAGCGGACGTTTCGTCTCTTCGTAATAGTGATTGTGAAGCACAGGGTAGAGGGTCTGATTGATCAACGATGATTTCCCGCTTCCTGAAACGCCTGATACACAAACGAATTTCCCAAGTGGAATGGTTAGGTTGACGTCTTTCAAATTGTGACCAGAAGCGCCGGTGAGCATTAATTTCAACTTGTTTCCCGCTCTGCGTTTCTTAGGTGTTGGAATCTCGGTTTCACCATTTAAATACTTGGCGGTAATGCTATTGCCTTCTAGGTGTTCTTTTGGCGACCCTTGTGCAACAACAGATCCGCCGTGAATACCAGCACCCGGACCAATATCAATCAAGTGATCACTTTCGAGCATCATTTCTTTGTCGTGCTCCACCACTATTACCGTGTTACCCGCATCACGCAGCTGCTTTAAACTGTCAATTAACCGACTATTGTCGCGTTGATGAAGTCCAATGCTAGGCTCATCTAAGATGTAGAGTACGCCAACTAGTTTACTTCCAATCTGCGTTGCTAAACGAATTCGCTGTGCCTCACCACCAGAAAGTGTTTTCGCACTGCGGTTGAGGGTGAGGTAATCTAAGCCTACATCAAGCAGAAAGCTCAAGCGTGCCCGAATTTCCTTCAGCGGTTCAGTGAGAATAAGCAGTTGTCGTTCGTTCAAACGCGATTCTAGCCCTTCAAACCATTTCGCCAAATCAACCACATCCATGTTCGCCAAGGCGGCAATGTCTTCATTATCAATGCGGAAGTAGAGTGATTCTTTTTTCAAGCGTGTACCCTCACATTTCGGACACATTTTCTTGTGCATGAAACTCGAAGCCCAGCGCTTGAGCGCCATATTTCCACCTTCACTGGCAGAGCGTTCAATGCGACTGATGATTCCCTCGTACTGAACATTGTACGGTTTCGTGCCATTTGCAGGAACAATGGTGAGCAATTCATCAGAGCCATACAATAGCGCATTGATAAAGGCCTCATCCATGTCCTTTATAGGTGTCTTCTCAGTGTATCCAAATTTCAGCAACAAAGCATCAATCTGTCTTTGTGACCAGCTACTTTTGATGTCTTTGATGGGAGCGACCCCACCTTGTTTTATGCTCTTTGAAGGGTCTGGGATGATTTTTTCGGGATTCACTTCTGAAATCTGGCCCAATCCATTGCAGGTCGGACAAGCACCATACGGACTATTGAACCAAAACAAGTTCGGCTCTGGCTCAGCATACGAG
>CAYGUR010000302.1:0-4237 GCA_964353035.1 uncultured Comamonadaceae bacterium
AAAAAGCCTTGATCGAAAAGGCTGAAGGAATGAAGGAAAGCACTGATTGGAAAGCAACTACAGACGCTTTCTTGAAGTTGCAAAACGAATGGAAAGAAACTGGAACAGCTGCACCTGGCGATGAACGCAAATTGTGGGAACGCTTTAGAGCGGCTTGCGATGTGTTCTTTAACGCCAAGAAAGAAAATTTCGCAGGGATGGATGAGCGCCAGGCTGAAAACAAAACAGCTAAGCTTGCCCTAATTGAAGAAATTAAAGCCTTTGAAATGAGCGGCAATCAATCTGATGATTTGAAAGCCCTCAAAGCCTTTCAAGCCAAATGGAATGAAATTGGCTACGTTCCCAAAAAAGACATTAAACCTATTAACGAGGGGTATTACGAGGCCATTGATGGGAAGTACGACATGCTCAAGATGGGTCGCCGTGAAAAATCTGTTGAAGCTTACAAAGGTCGAATTGAGAACCTTAAAAACTCCAATAGTGGTGAACGTGATCTAACACGTGAAAAGAGACTGCTCCGCGATAAGATTGATCGTTTGAAGCAGAATGTGATGCAGTACGAAACCAACATGTCTATTTTTACTGGACCTGGTGCTGATGCTTTGAAGAAGGATATTGAGAAGAAAATTCGCGTGTCAGAAGCTGAGATTGATGAAATCAAAGCCAAACTGAAGTTGCTCAGCGAAGCCTAATCAACTACCGAATCAAATTTTCTGGAACAATTTCTTCTAACTCAGGAATGAGTGAAGTCTTTGTGGGTAGAGTAAAGGTAAATCGTGCACCTTTTCCTTCTTCCCCATAGGGAGTTACTGTGCCTCCATGACGGGTTACAATGCGCTGTACAATGGCCAAACCAACGCCCGTCCCTTCGAATTCTTCCTGTGAATGCAGGCGTTGAAAAACACCAAATAGCTTTTCAACATAATTCATATTGAACCCTACGCCATTGTCTTCAATGGTGTATGCAACGAACTCACCCTGTTTTGCTGAGCTTATTTTAATGTGCGCCTCTTCTTCTTTCGCAGTGAATTTCACCGCATTCCAAACAAAATTGACAATCACCTGGCGCAGCATGTTATTGTCGCCATAGCAAGGTAAAATATCACCCTTTTCAAAGTTGATTTTCCGATCAGACACTTGCGAGCCTAGGTCGGAAATAACCTGGCCAAAAAGCAGATCCATGTCTACCGCTTCCGAAGAGATACGCTTTCGTCCTGTTCGGGAAAAATCCAATAAATCATCAATGAGCTGCGACATTTCAGACGCGCCTTTTCGGATGATGCCTAAATACCGCTTTCCTTGATCATCAAGTTGTTCATTGTACTCACTGTTCAGCACCTCGGTAAATCCGCTAATGGCGCGCAAAGGAGCCCGTAAATCGTGTGAAACAGAGTAGCTAAACGACTCTAGCTCACGCATAGCATCACGCATTTTTTGTGTGCGCTGGTCAACACGCAGCTCAAGGTCTTCATTGATGGTTCTTAGTTCATGTTGCGCATTGTGAGTTGCGATGGCCCCGCCGATGTTACCAGCAAGTGTCATTAATCCTGAGTACACATAATTGTGAACAGGTTGATTATCTTGAATGCCCACAACCACGATGCCGTTCCCAACACCTTTCACAAGAAAGGGAGCTGCAATCACTTGGTGCAGTTGGTGATAGTCAAGTAATTTCTGGACAATAAGTGAGCTATTCTCTTTCGAGAATAAAGAGGGCCTGCCTGTTTGCAACTCATTAATTGCAGGGAGTAAGTCCCACTCAGAAATGTTCCCGTTGAACAATCCAGGAAAATCTTCTCCCTTTTCGTCCCAATACATCTTCAAGCTAAACTTGTAATCGTCATCTACCATCTCTACGAGGTACACAGCCGCTTTTGTAGCTTTAAAAGCCGCTGAAATCATTCCGAACGACTTGTGAATACGCTCTTCGATAGGTCCGCCTTGAAGCAATAATGAAGAAGCCACTGCCACGCTTTCCATGGCTTGTGACTGAAGATATACTTCCTCTTCCTTCGCTTTAATTTGAGAGACATCTTGGGTTGAAATAATAAGACGATAGAAACCACCTTGATTGCCTAGGAATCGCCACTTTTTTATCGTGTGAATTAAGTCGCCCCTTTTATTGTAGAATGGCAACTCATAGTAAAAATCTTCTTCTCCGTTCCAAATGGCCAAAACGGCCTGCGAAAAATATTCCTTCACTTGTGGAGTATAAAACTTGGATCTATTCGCTTCAAAATCATCATAAGAAGTGCAAGCATAGACTTTCAATGCTTCAGGGTTGAGCGTCAACACCTTGAGCTTATCTCGAAGGGAATTGGCAGAGGCTTTATTGAGGTTTAAATACGCAAGAATGTCTTGTACACCTTCTTGTTTCTTTTGTTGCACGAAAGCATAGAGATCTGAATAGTCATATTCGCCAATGGCAGTTCCTACTGACTGAATGAGTGTTCTGTTTCTTCGCTCAGATGCCTCAAGGATTTCTTGGTACTTCCTTCGTTCAATGGAATAGATGATAGTTTTCTCTAACAAATTCGCATCGAACTCACCTTTAACAATGTAGTCCTGGGCCCCTTGCTTTACGATGTCTAGAGCGATATTCTTATCAGATAAACCAGACAAAATCACAATGGGCGCAACAGTTAACAAGCGCACATTTTGAAAGGTCTCTTGTCCGAAACTATCTGGTAAAAAGAGGTCAAGGAAAATAATATCGAAAGTGGTATCAGCGAGCTTGTCTACAGCTACCTCCATCGATTCAGCGTGTTCTATGTGAATGAAAAAATCACGAATTTGACCGAGGACTTCTTTGAAGATAATGAAGTCTTGGAGGTTGTCTTCAACAACTAAAATACGCGTCTTTATATACTCCATTGGTTAAGCAAGTGGCAAAGTGAAAATCACTGAAGTTCCTTTACCTAATTCAGATTCAATCCAAATGGACCCATCGCATTTCTTGATGATTTCACGCGCTATTGCTAAACCGGCTCCCAATTTGTGGGATTTTGCATCTGTGCGCTTAAACATCTCAAACACTTTATCTAAATATACTGGTTTTATGCCGATACCATTATCTTTCAAGGTGATTTCAACACGACCATCTTTGAGCTCTGAAGAAATCTCTAGCTCAAGCGGATTTGCACCAACATTGTCAAAAGTGTTTTGGAGAAGAATTTTAAATAAATCTATGGCTTGAGAAAGTACCATTTTCACTTTTGGGAGCTGAGTGCAGCTTACCTTCGCATGATTTCTGGTTATGTTTGAGTCAAACATGCCCAAAAGATCTTGGATGATCTCATTCAAATCAATTTCTGAAATAGCTTCACTATTTCTATTCACACGAGATAGTTCCACCAGCGAATAGATCATTCCTTTCATTCTCTCGGCATTCTCAATCGTATAGTCAAGGTACTTTCTAGAATCCTCGTCAAGGTCTTGTCCGATTTTTCCATCAAGCAATTTCAAGAAAGAATTGACCATTCTCAAGGGCTCCTGAAGGTCATGCGAAACTGAGTACAAGAACTGCTCATAATCTCCATCCGGATCACCTAGTCCTCTTTTTGATGTTGGTGTTTGGTATGCCATGTTTTACTACGCTGCGTTTAGAACTTCATTGATGATTTTCGGTAGCTGAGCAATCTCAGCATTCTTGCTAACACATCTTTTGACGCCTTCAGACAAAGCTTTCTTCACCGTATAATCATCATTCTGATTGGAGAGAAAAATCACAGGGACTCTGATGTGCAAAGAACTCATAAGCTTAATGAAATCAAATCCATCAATTGTTGGCATAGAAATATCAAGCAGAATGAGGTCGATGTCGTTGCTGGTTAAAACAGAAATTGCTTCTGAAGTCGTCAAGCACGTTTCTACATCAAACTCATGTTGATTCAACATCATCTTCGTCATCCTTAAAGTGATAACCTCATCATCAATAAGTAGTAATTTCGTTTTCATTCCCAGTCATGTCTTCGTTGGGTCCAAATGTAATTGGTGTGTTTGGGGAAGACAGTAGGCGCATTTCTCAAGGGGGTGTAGGAAGATTCCCACAAGGCTTACATCTGAGCAACGATGCGCCCTAAGGCTTCACCTCGCAGCAATTTATCCATGTGAGGTGGTATTTCTTCCAGCGTACAAATGGTTGAGCTGGCAGCTGGCAGGTTCAATTTCCAACCATTGGCCAGGCGATTCCAAACTTCCTGACGTATGACCTTCGGCGTTTCTGCCGAGTCTACAC
>CAYGUR010000303.1:0-4181 GCA_964353035.1 uncultured Comamonadaceae bacterium
TTCGAAAAGGAACTTTCTGGCACGTGGGCGTCATTGATACCAATGCCAAAAATCACAAGGTCAGGAACAATCGTTTTAAGCTGATTTTCCATCCCTTCGCAACGCAAATAACTGCTGGTGCTGGCTCCATTCACTCCAATTTCATGATAGGTAATTCGAGCCTGCTCATTCATCGGGAGCACGCCTTGAACAGAAATGCTTGTGGCTAGGGAGTCTTGCTTCACAAAACGCCAAGAGAGCGTATCTACAGCGGAAGAAAAATACCATGTTTGGCTGTTTGCTAAACTGTCAACAGAAGCAGAGTCAGCAAGTTAACTTCCAATCGACTGTGGTTGAAAATGCGGGGTAGACATGTCGTAAAACAAGGAAACAGCGTTGCTGCGGAACAATGAACTGTCAGTTTTAAACGCCCATGTTTTAAATGTTGCAGAATCGGTATTCGTAGAAGCAACCATTCCGCTCATGCCCCACTTGCATTCATGCTTTCGATGTGCGCACCTGCAACCTTCCCACTCGCCAGTGTAGTCTGATGAGGTGTAAATTGTGCTGTTCGTGTGTGCTACGCGAAAAGGAAATAACAGTCCGCGCTCTTCAGTGAGACCCCACGCTAGTCCGTCAAACAGCTCGCGAAGGCGATGTCCTACGGCGCCAGCTTGCACATGTGACCCACCCATGTGAAGGATTGACAGATGTCCTTTTCCATCAAAAAGAATGCTGTCTAACTTAGAATAAATAAGGTCGAAATTGGCTGAATCTGAAGGGAACTGAAGTTCATTTCTGTCCAACCGAAGAAAAGGATAGGCTTGTCTAACTTCAAGTTCTGGAAAGTAGAAGGTTTCTTTTTTATTGAAAACAGTCGAACTCTCTTTTGTTTCATCTGCATGCCATCCCATGGTAAGGCTCACTAGCGCAAAAGCAAGCAACACTCCACAGGTAATACTCACTGTACGTTTAATCTTGCGGAGCTTCATTCTTCTTGTTTTCGACGGGTGTAGGTTCTTGTTTCTTCGGTTCGGGACTAGGTGTTGGAGGGGAAGGCTCTTCTGCGAAAGCGTTGTATCTGTCCATCACTGCTTTATTGAAAAGCTCGGCAATTTTTTTCGCCCCTTTTGGGGTAAAGTGAACGTAGTCAGTTCCGGCCAAAGGCGGTTCAGCTTCTACCCATGCTTGCATAGAATTATGTCCGCCCATGGCTTCATAGATATCCCAAAAGCCACAGCCAGTTGCGAAGGCCGCTTCTTTCAAGGCGTCTCTTACAGGTTCTAGAAACGCATACGTTTCAAACTGATCTCCATTCTTGTGTGCCATGTCTGAAGGACCAATCAGCACAATGGCAGCGTTCGGCATCACTTGCTGCAGGTAAACAATCTGCGCCTTGAGCCATTTGCCGTAATTTTTCGCTTGAAGAGAATCTTTTACATAGGGAACAGAGTTTCCACCATATTGCAATAAGAGCAACTGCGGATTGAGCTGAGCAATGTGCTGCTTAAAGAGAGTTCGGTCCATTTTTTTGAAGATGGTGCCTGAGCTTCCACGCATGGGGATGTTGTCTACTTGCACGCCGCTGTTGCCATCAAAGGCCACTCCATAGCATTCCAAAGGCCCTCCTTCAAAGGCCAGTTTGATTTCAGAAACCTCACCAGAAATTGCTGCTTCAAGGGTAGCAAAGCCGCAACTGTCACAAAGGGTTTTCTCGGCGATAAGTGTTTCGTTTTGAAAGAGCTGAACTGTTCCTCCTTCGCCGTAGGCACCTAAAAAGACTTTGGCATTCTTGAACTTACGTGTATTGCTGTAGCCCAGTCTGGAAGGTTCAAAAAAGAGGTTGGCAGAGGTGCTGTCATAGGAAGCGAAAGTTCCCAAAGCGCCAAATCTGGTGTGGGTGACTGTGGTGTCTTTTCGTCCGTAAATGGTGTGCCTGTGCCATTCAGCACTTGCGCTTTGCTTGATGTTTGCCGAAGGAACTACTTCAACAGGAGGAACCATACCCGGGCCTTCGCCACCCCATTTTTTTTGCCATTCTTTCCTGAGGTAACTGGTAATGCGGTCAGCTTCAATTTGTGAATCGCCGTAATGCATAACGCGAACCTTATTACCTGATTTGGGCAATTTCCGCAAGGAAGCAAAGAAGGAATTAAGGTTGCGAATGCCGTCTTCGCCCTCTTGAATGGAAAGCAGTTTTCTTCGTCGTTCCATTTGAAGCGCAATGGAATCTTGAATGGCAGCGGCTTCAAGCTCAGCTGATTGGGCATCGGCAATGGAGTCTTCCTTCAACAGTTCATCGTAACCTTCTAGAAATGAATTGGCATCTGTGAGTCGGTTTTCAACTGCATCTGCTTCTTCAAAGGCAGGCCAATGCGGAATCTGTAGAACTAAGGTTTCCGACATCCTGATTTCGCTTGGGAGCAAATTGAATGACCAAATAACCATGCCCACTAAGAGCAGGAACAGCAATGTTTTGAGAGGAGAATGTTGCGAAGAAGGCATCATTTCGTCGTGTAAATTTTAAGTTTTTGTCCGGGACGAATGTCGTTTGAAACCCCGTTCCATTCCATGATGTTTTCTGCGCTCACACCCGGATATCGCTTAGCGATGATCCAGAGCGAGTCACCAGATTTCACAACATATTCTTCATACGGACCTTGTCCATTGGCCTTTGGCGAAGGGTCCTTAGGTTCAGGTTTGTCAGCAGGTTTTACAGTCTTATCACCATAGATTGTCAGCTTTTGACCGATGTCGATGTTGTCTCCTCGAAGTCCGTTCCAGCGTTTTAGTTCTGAGACGCGCACACCGTGTCTCTCAGCAATTTTGCCGAGTACATCACCGCTCTTTACGGTGTAAATGAACGACTCTCCATCTGGAATTGAAGGAGTAACAACTGTTGCAGGTGACGGTTGAAGGGGTTTGTAGTTGTATATACTATCTTCAAGGGCTTTAAATTCTTCAATGGAATTTTTATGCAAGAGAAACGGAACTCCTCGAAACATACCGGGAATAGAATCTCCAATGTAACAGGTATTGATGCCTCGAAGGTCTTTCAAATTGGCAGAAGGAATAAGAGAAAGTGCTTCAAATGGAAAGGACTTTTTAAATCCAACCGCTTCGTACGAGTTCAAGTAGGTCAACCAAGCCATAAGGTGGTTCGAAGATTCAGTGTTCTTAAAAAGTCTCAGGCACACGTGTAAGGCGGTGAGCTCGAAAGTCAATTCTTGATCCATTTTCTGATCTGGTGAGAATTGATCGGCAAAATTGACACCTCTCATCATCGCTACCATCATTTTGAGTAAGTCTCCCTGGTAGCGCTCTTTGTATGTTTTAAGAAGCGACATGGCAACTTGGGTCGAAGGGTCAGGCGCCAAACGTTCATCTACAAATGCATCCATTCTTAATCCTGCTTTCTTCGCACGAGGAAAGTCTAAGCCCCACAAACCTGCTTTATTATGTTGGTCGCTATAACCTGTATTCAGCGCAGAAAGCACCAAGGGTAAATACTTGAAATCTTCTTCCAACTTGTTGGCCTGCAAGTGTCGCTCAAAAAGAGGGAAGTAGAGGTCAGAAAGCATTCTCAATTCTTGCAACAGCGCGCAATCATCAGCAAACAATTTCGCAATGCACACTGCTTCCACTTCAGGATCTATTTCGTAAGGGTGAAGCGCTTCGTCAAAAGCTGACGGCTCGGGAATGGTTTGTTTGAGGTCTGGCGGACATGTATTTTCCTCTTTGATGGTTGGGTCAGCTATAACAAGCGAAGTTAAAAGCCATTGTGATTGACTTTGAGAAACCAGGTGGTCCCAATTTTTCTGGGCAGTTGCACAATGCGCAAAACACAAAATGGCTGAAGAAAGAAGAATTGTTCGCATACTCTGCGAAAATAAAATCTCAGCCCTTTCAGAATTTGATATGTGTTTGAAGTTATTCACCAATTAACACTAATAGGTAGCTTGAGTGGTCTTTCTTGGTGCCAAATGAGGAGAAAATGTTTTGAATGAAAATCTAAGTCTAGAATCAGTTGCTGTTTTTCAGTTTTTCGTCCAGGAATGTTTAAATCGATATTTAGAGTGCGAAGTAGAATATTTCGGCTCGTCTAAATTGCTTAAAATCAAAAACATGCCTTTTATTTTTAGATTTCTTCCCTATCTTCGGACAAATGGTGATTGATTTCCCTAGAGATAGTGAGTTAACAT
>CAYGUR010000304.1:0-4171 GCA_964353035.1 uncultured Comamonadaceae bacterium
TATGTAGACTGCTATTGAAACAGCCTGACGTCCTCATACTTGATGAGCCTACCAACCACTTGGATGCAGAATCGGTGCATTGGTTAGAGCACCACTTGGCACAGTACCAAGGAACAGTAATCGCCGTAACTCACGACCGTTACTTCCTTGATAACGTGGCTGGTTGGATCCTTGAACTTGACCGAGGTGAAGGCATTCCTTGGAAAGGCAATTACAGCTCTTGGCTAGACCAAAAAGCGAAAAAACTTGCCCAAGAAGAAAAATCTGAAAGCAAAAGAAGAAAAGAATTGGAACGTGAGTTGGAATGGGTGCGCATGAATCCGAAAGGACGTCAAGCGAAAAGCAAAGCCCGTTTGAACAACTATGATAAAATGTTGAGCGAGGGCGGACAGGAAAAAGAAGCGCGTTTGATCATTCCTATTCCGAACGGACCACGCCTTGGAAACAAAGTGATTGAAGGAGTTCACCTCACCAAAGCATTCGGTGACAAACTACTCTATGAAGACCTCAACTTCGACCTACCTCCTGCTGGAATTGTTGGAATCATCGGTCCAAACGGTGCGGGTAAAACAACCCTCTTCAAAATGATTATGGGCGAAGAAACACCTGATGGTGGCGACTTCGTTGTGGGAGATACAGTTAAAATAGGCTATGTTGACCAACGTCACGCTGAAATTGATCCGAACAAATCAATCTGGGAAGTCATCAGCGGTGGAAATGAGAACATTGAAATTGGCGGACAACTTGTCAACTCCAGGGCCTACGTTTCGAAATTCAACTTCAACGGTTCTGACCAGCAAAAGAAATGTGGCGTGCTGTCTGGAGGGGAGCGAAACCGCTTGCACCTCGCCATGACACTCAAAACTGAAGCTAACGTGCTCCTGCTCGATGAGCCTACCAACGATCTTGATGTGAATACGCTAAGAGCACTTGAAGAAGGAATTGAAAGTTTCGCTGGGTGTGCCGTAGTAATTAGTCACGATAGATGGTTCCTCGATCGTATTTGTACACACATCCTTGCCTTTGAAGGAGACTCACAAGTGTATTTCTTCGAAGGTTCGTTTTCTGAGTACGAAATCAACCGTAAGAAACGTCTTGGTGATGAAGGTCCAAAACGAATCAAGTACAAGAAGTTGGTGAAATAAGCGCTAGGCTTCGCCCTTTTTGAGGTATTCAAAAATGATACTTCGTTCTACTTTTCCATTCGGCTGAACAGCACTTTCGTTGATGATGAGTCCGTTCATGTTGTAAATATGTGAAACGGTGTTCTTCGTTCGTTTTTTACGGTCTGCAATGTAATCTGGGTACGTTTTTGTTTCGGCATCTCGCCAGTTGCTCGCAAACAAGCGTTGCTTCTGCCACTTGACAATGTCACCCTCTTTTCCGTAGGTGAACAACTCACGCGTAGATTGTCCGCTCAAAGAATCAACCATGGCACACTCAACAATGCGCTGCTTGTCGTCCCAACGCAAGACATATTCCAAGGTGTCCCATCTGCACTCTCTTCCAGAAAACGTGATGCGGTCTACTTTGCCTTTGTCGTTGTAATAAATGCGTTCTTCTGAAAACAATTTCCCGCAAGCGAAATAATTTTGAACATGTGTGACTCTTCCTCGGTGATCAAAATAGACCTTCTCACGAATACATGAATCCTTGGCCGCATTGTTTTCATACTTCACAACGTGGACTTCCATCTGTTCAACTTGAGCTCTTTTATATAAATCGCTCCAGTCATTGTGCTTCAAAGTTTGGGAATAAGTAGTACTTGCGCTCAAAAGCAGGGCACAAGTAAATTGGAGTAGGTAGATGTATTTCATACAAACGTTCGGTTAGGTTCGTCTTTCAATACACACAGGATGTGTATCTTCATGGCTCCTTAATTCTACGCACGATTATGATAAAGGTTAACTCTTTGAAAATTATTGGATTGCTTGTTTTATACCTTGTTTCGTTGGCAACAAATGCGCAATCTAACTACGAAAAAAAGCTACTTCATGAGCGTGATTCAGTTGATCTGGTCTTTTCTAACCCAGAAACTTCGATTCTGTCAGCTGAAGATGTGGCTCACTTTGAAGGATTGAGCTACTACCCAATTGATGAAGCGTTCAAAGTCAAAGCTACCTTTCAACGTCTCAAAAACCAGAAGCCTTTTCAGATGAAAACGTCTACAGACCGTTTACCTACGTATGTGGCTTATGGCATTTTAGAATTTGAAATTGATGGAACGAAAGAAACATTAACGGTTTACCAAAACCTTGACCTCATTAAGAATGAAGCCTATGCTGACTACTTATTCATTCCTTTTTTGGACGAAACAAGTGGCCTTGAAACATATGGTGCCGGCAGGTACATGGACACAACCATTGGGGCTTTGGAAACCGAAGCTGTGATTGATTTCAACACTTGTTACAACCCCTACTGTGCATATAATGATAGGTATAGCTGCCCAGTACCACCTGAAGAGAACCATTTGAAAATAGAAATTAAAGCTGGCGTGAAGTACCTCCCCCATTAAATCCCATTCATTAAAGCTCTGAATTCGGAAATCATCATAGCGGTGGCTCCCCAAACAATGTGACCTTGAACCTCAAACGCTTTCACCTTCAACTCCATTCCCGTATGTAGCTTCACCCGGGTATCTTGAATGGCTTCTAAGGAAAGGAAGGTCGAAATAGGTTCCTCTAAAATCTGGGCCACTTCATAATTGTCAGGCACGAAGTTGGGACGTGCTTTCAACATCCCCACATAAGGTTGAACCAAAAAATTACTCGGTGGAATATAGATTTCAGACAGCGAACCGATAATTTCTATAGCGGAAGCATGCACCCCTACTTCTTCCATCGTTTCACGAAGGGCTGTTTGAGTCAGGTTTTCATCTTGAGCCTCTTTCGCCCCTCCTGGAAAAGCAATTTGACCGCTGTGCACCCCGTCGTAATCTGGACGAACAATCAAAGAAGTAAAATAACGCTCTTCATGTGGATAAATCAGCATGAGCACGGCCCCTTCCCTGTAGTCCGTCCGGGTAGCTCGAACCTCCTTTGCTTGGGCTCTAGCGTAAGACATCATCTCATTGTGAGCTGCACTCCCTGGTAAATCGCCAGCCAATTTTGCTCGAAGATTTTCAATCCAATCCATTGGTCTAAAATTACGCTTTATCTCTAGAACAGTGGCCATATGAAATGTCAATTTGACCCAAAAAATGTCACTTCAAATCGCTGGTAAAAAAATAAATTCTCACCATTTTCAGTCCCTGTTCGCTACCTTCGTGTCATGCCAATATTCTTGCTAAACGACGAATTAATTTTCCCAGACCCACATGAAGGGTCAGAAGAAGGAATCCTTGCCGTGGGTGGAGATTTGCGTCCAGATAGATTGTTATTGGCATACGAACAAGGCATCTTTCCCTGGTACAGTCCGCCTGACCCCATCCTATGGTGGTCTCCAGATCCCCGTTGTGTGCTCTTCTCAAATCAGTTGAAGATTAGCAAGAGCATGCGAAATGTCTTCAACCAGCAAAAGTTCACCGTTACTTTTGATGCCTGTTTCACGGAGGTTGTTCAAAAATGCCAGAACGCCAAGCGCAATGAAGAAGGCACATGGATTACTGATGACATTATTACAGCATACACCAACTTGCACATGCTGGGTGTTGCTCATTCTGTGGAAGTTTGGGAAGACGAAAAATTAGTTGGCGGATTGTACGGCGTTTCACTGGGCAGCATGTTCTTCGGTGAATCTATGTTTGCCGATGTGAGCAATGCATCTAAAGTTGGCTTCATCACGTTGGTGCAGAAACTGCAATCACGCGGATTCGATGTCATTGACTGCCAAGTATACAATGACCACCTTGGAACTTTAGGTGCCGAAGAGATTCCGAGAACAACCTTCCACGAACTACTTCGCGAAGCACTGCAGAATGACACCATTACTGGAAGTTGGAGTTTCATGTTAGAAGAGCAAGAAGAATGCTGACGCACTGGGCGAATTGGTGGTTCAAACGAAATGAATGGAAATTCATGGGAACCTTGCCCAAACGAAAGGCAAAAGTAGTGTTGGTTGTCGGTCCCCATTCTTCATTCAAAGATTTCATCTTAATTCTCGCTTGCATGAAGTTAACGCACATGCAATTTGAATTCATCTTGGACTCATCAGATTTCACTTGGTATGTACG
>CAYGUR010000305.1:0-4166 GCA_964353035.1 uncultured Comamonadaceae bacterium
CACTTTGATGTGAACATAGGATGGAAGAAATGGGCCATCGTTACCAGTTTCAGCTCATGGGATTACGACCATCTTAGACAGGGAAGCAACGGTCCCGATGAATACCTGAAGGGCTACTACACCCAGCGCCAAGACAGCACTGATGTGGTGATTACACAAGATGATCCTTTGCTTCAAATTCCTTCGGCCTATTCCCAAATCAACCTGATGCAGAAGATTCGCTTCGCCCCGAATGAAAAATGGGACATCCAATACGGGTTTCACCTTTCTGAAACATCGCCGTACGGCAGGTATGACAGACACAATCGGGTGCGAAATGGAACGGCTCGCTACGCGGAATGGAACTACGGTCCGCAGAAATGGATGATGAACAACCTCAGTGTTTCCTATGCCTCATCCAACGCAGTGTTTGACCAAATGACCCTCCGTTTGGCCCAACAATCGTTCGAAGAAAGTAGAATCGATCGCTCTTTGAACAGTGATGAGCGCAATACACAAACGGAAAACGTAGAAGCGTATTCGGCCAACCTCGATTTTGTGAAACGCGTGGGGACGAAAAACACCCTGTTCTATGGGGTTGAATATGTGACGAATGATGTACAGTCGGATGGCATCGTGACCAATATCATGACCGGCGATGTGCAACAAATTGCTTCCCGTTACCCCACATCTACATGGACTTCCATGGCCGTCTATGTCAACGATGATTTTAAGGTTTCTGACAAGCTGAATGTGCAAGCAGGCTTGCGTTACAACCAATTTGCCTTGGATGCTGATTTCACGCAAAACCTAGACTACTACCCCTTTCCTTTTCAAACGGCGAACATCAACAATGCTTCATTGACGGGAAGTCTTGGCGCTGTATACCGTCCGTCTAAAAGCTGGGTGGTCAACGCCAACCTCGGTACCGCATTTCGGTCTCCTAACGTAGACGACATTGGAAAGGTCTTCGATTCAGAACCGGGGGCTGTGACCATTCCGAACCCAGATTTGGAAGCAGAGTATGCCTACAACTTCGACCTAGGTGTGGCAAAAGTCTTCAGCGAAAAGGTGAAAATTGATGTAACAGGCTATTACACCATTCTTGAAAATGCCTTGGTGCGAAGAAATTTTCAATTGAACGGACAAGACAGCATTCTCTTTGACGGGGAGTTGAGCCAGGTACAAGCCATTCAAAATGCGGCGGTATCGAATGTGTATGGTGTTCAAGCAGGATTGGAAATCAGCTTTGCTGGCGGATTTAGCTTTTCGTCTGATGTGAACTACCAAATTGGTGAAGAGGAACTAGATGATGGCACCACCAGTGCGTCAAGGCATGCGGCTCCTTTCTTCGGCGTAGCCCGACTCAATTACAAAGCCAAGCGTCTGAACATCCAGTGGTACGCAAACTACCAAGGAGAAATTTCTGCGGAAGACCTTGCCGAAGAGGAAAAACGCAAGAATGAGATTTACGCCCAAGACAGCAATGGTAATAATTATGCTCCGTCTTGGTATACCCTCAATGTGAAGGGAATGTATTACCTGACTGAGGTCTTCACCTTTAGCGCCGGTATCGAAAACATTACCGATCAGCGCTACAGACCTTACAGTTCTGGACTATCAGGTGCTGGTAGAAACTATGTGGCATCTATTCGATACAATTTTTGATGGTTTGAATCAGTCGTTTCATTTTGAAGCGACTGATTTTACCTCAACTGTATGAAAGCTGCTTTACTCTTCCGTTGGAATGCCAAAACCAACAAATCCTTACCTGAATTAGACCCCCTGTTCGATGCTACAATCTCTCAATTGCCTGTGCTCACGCAAATCCACTACTGCGAGAACCTCATCGCTCAAAGCCATTTGGACCTGAAGTTGGCCGCGAAGAAAAAGGAGAAAGTGGAGATTCAGCAGCGAATTAAGGCTGCAGAGCTTCAATTGGAACGGCTTCGGTGGGGCAGTAGTGAGAAATGAGTAGGGAGTGTGGAGTGTGGAGTGTCACCAACGCATCCCCTGTGCCGCTGGGTACAGCATATCGGTAGAAAGGAAGGTCGAACATTCAATTTCGAAAAACTAAAAACTTCCTCTTGCTCTTCCTCTAATGCTTGACTATCTTTCGTTTCCTTAGCATTCCATCTTGAAAACAATCATCGTCAAAAAAGGAGAAATCCTTCAACACAAAGGAGACCTCAATCCGAAAATCTACATTGTCCATGAAGGACTGTTGAGAAGCTACTCCATCGACGAAAAGGGGAAGGAACACATCTTCATGTTCGCCCCAGAAGGATGGATCATTGCTGATGCTTCTGACCTTTCACACCCTGCGGAGCTCTTCATTGAAGCACTTGAAGAGTCAAAAGTCTCCGTTACTGATCGCGAACAAGAACGGCCCAATTCAGATATCACCCCGCTGATCAAGCGCATTTCTGTTTTGCAGAAAAGAGTCATCATGCTCATGAGTTCTAGCGCCATACAACGCTACGAGCATTTTGTTGAAACCTATCCGAACATCGTGCAACGTGTGCCCCAACGCATGATTGCTTCCTACTTGGGCATTACGCCAGAAGCCCTAAGCAAAGTAAAAGGAGACCAAGTGAGAAAGGCGAAGTAAGCGCCCAACACTTATTAATCTAGATTAAGGCATCTATTTTTTGTTGTGCTCACCTTTGCCCAAAACCTGAATACTACTCACCAAAAATCAAGTTATGAGCACATTACATGAGCCTCAAATAGGCAAAGCACGCAAAATCGTTGGATACGTTCTTTCAATCCTCGCCTCCCTCCTCATTCTCTTTTCTGGATTGAGTAAAATTGCTGGAACAGAAGAGATGGTAGAAAACATGAGCAAACTCCCCAACTTTATTGATAAGCTCATGCTCATCGGGGTGCTTGAGCTTGTAATTCTTGCGCTCTACTGGATTCCAAAAACAAGCAACATCGGATTCTTTTTATTGGCATCGTACGCCGGGGGAATTATTGTGGGCGAAATCGTTGCTGGAGATATGCCTATCCCAGGAATGATGGTGGCGACCTTATTTTACATTGGAACGATGCTCAGAAAACCAGCGCTTTCTGGATTGGGGATTTAAGACCTAAATAAGCAAGGCTGAAAGGACGAAGGGCTGGTGCTTTTCGTCCTTTTTTTTGTTTGACGTATTGGGCGTGACGATGAATAGGTAGTATAGAGTGTGAGTAGGGAGTGGAATGAGTGTAGAGTGTGAGAAACGAGTTTGGAGATGAATACCTAATGCTCATAATGTTACCAACCTATCCACTGTGCCGTTAGGTACGGAATATCGGTAGAAAGCAGTACAGAGTGTGACAAAAGAGTGCAGAGATTAAAACCCAACCTCTCCCTACTCACACTCCCCACTCAATACTCCCTTCTCCCCTCTCCGTGCCGCAGGTACGGAACCCCATAGCATAGAATGAACTAATACACCTAATCCAATTTTCTTATTTCGTACCTACGGCACGATGAGCGATCTCCAACGTGATTCTTGCTACCGACATGTTGTCCCTAGCGGGACAAGGAATGATGAAAAAGGCTCGAATAAACAATCCCACCGTGCCGCTAGGTACAGCATATCTGTAGGCCCAACGGGCTATCGGGCGGACTGATGGCCAGCGGGCGGACTGACGGCCCAACTATCGGGCGGACTGATGGCCCAACTATCGGGCGGACTGATGGCCCAACTATCGGGCGGACTGACGTCCGCCCCTACTACTGTTTTATGATTTTGACGGCTTTTCCCTTCTCTGCAACCTGCAACACATACAGCCCATTCGCATAGGTATGGATGTCTACTTGGTTGCGACTTGAAAGCGTTCCGCTGGCAACAACACGCCCCGATAGGTCAAGCAATTCAAAGGCCTCTCCTGCCCACGATTGTGGGGTGGTAATGACTAGATTTCCACTGGTCGGATTCGGAAATACGAGCACTTCGCCAGCTGAAGCAGGCGCTTCAACACCCAAGTCGTTAAAAGTGGTCAAATTCACATTGTCAATCCACGTGTGGTTGCCATAGTCACCGATGTTCGCAAAGGCGAGGGTCACACATTCTTCCCCTGCCAATGGAGCAAGGTTTACGGTATCTGTTCGCCACAGCAATTCACCCCCCAAATCATACCAGAACCAGGTGTAGTTGTCTTGCACTGCCAATTCATCCCCAAACTTGGAATAGATG
>CAYGUR010000306.1:0-4123 GCA_964353035.1 uncultured Comamonadaceae bacterium
CTGAATCAGATTAAAGTACGCTTGTACACTGAGCCTGACACCACTTGGTGGATGAAAGAGCGCGGTGCTAGTTACGAAGACATGAACGCCTCACTCTTAGAAGCTCTGACCAATCAGCTTCAAGCTACTTCAAGTTCGTCGGTTGAACTCATTCGAACAAGTAATAAAGGCTTCAGAGCAGATGGAAGAAGGCATCCACATTCGTGGTCTATTGTAGATCAGGAAGAGTTGTTTAAGTGGGTGTTGGAGGAAGAGTGATTGATATCACGTTCGTTTGGGCGAAGTGAAGAAAGGGGAAGAATTGAACAAATAAGGAAGTCAGACCTAAAGGGCTGACCCTACAGACATTCACATCCTATAATATCGACAGATTGTCATCTGTCGAAAACAACGTAGGGTCACCCCTTTAGGGGTGGCTAATTTGATCAAACCATAAATCACAATTCGTAATGTGAACTACCTCAACGTGTTCACGCAGATGACAATCTGCGTGCAAAATCATCATGAAGACGACGTAGGGTCACCCCTTTAGGTGTGACCGCTTAACGGCGAAAAACCTTCCAACGTCTACCTTTTTCATACGTCTACAAACTTACCATGAACGGCCACAAAACAGTTGTCGAGCGAAGGGGTTCATGCCTGACATTTGAAAGAAAACAATGAAAAAAAGTCTTCGAAAAGCCAATTGGGATTACTCTAGTACAGCAGATTATTTCATTACAACTCGGATCATGAGAAATAGTCCACTTCTCTGTAAGATTTCAAATGATGAAATTATTCTAAACCAATTCGGCCAAATAGTGCGTGAAAAATGGGAGTCTATTCCAGCTATCTATCCGAATGTTAAATTAGGAACTTTCGTAATAATGCCTGACCACTTTCATGGAATTTTAATCTTTAAAGAAGCGGCCGACCTTAACAGAACCAAAATCAACACATTTGGACCTCAGCGTAAAAACTTGCCTGCGGTCATGCGTGGCTTCAAAGGAGCAGTCACATTCGAAATAAAAAAAATAGAACCGACTTTCAAATGGCAGCCAGGTTACTACGATAGAATTATTCGTAGTTCGAATGACTTTGTCGCAATTGAGGAATACATTAGAAACAACCCCATTCAGGCAGGAAAGTATAGAACAAAATAAGGAAGTCAGACCTAAAGGGCTGACCCTACAGACATCCATATCCCTTTATATCGACAGATTGTCATCTGTCGAAAACAACGTAGGGTCACCCCTTTAGATGTGGCTATTCAAAACGTTCAACGTCTTGAAAACAAGAAACACACGCGTGAAACCAACAAGCGAATTTGTTCCCTACCCTTCCCTTTCACAACTCACAATGTAATACCGCTTGGTAAACTGACGTAAAAACGGACGAATACCAAACGGATGTTTTGAAGGAGAAGTCCACTGTTCTGAGTTGGTGATCTTCCAGCCGCCCTTTTCCATTAACCAATCAAATTGCCAATCTTCAAACTCATGGTAATGTCGGTCCCATTTGTCTGTGGAACTTCTGTAAGCTGGTGCGAACCACAAACGCATGGGGATGGAAGCCAATAGCTTAGGCGCTTTGATTTGCTGAAGCATGGGCATAGGGTTCACCAAATGCTCAATGATTTCAAAAGCGGTCACCGCATCGAAGCCTTCAGCGGAAACACTTGATGGATCAAAATCAAGATCTTCACCTCCTGTGTTCACCACTTCGTACCCAGCTTCTTCCATCCATTCCGTGAACGGATTACGCACTCCGAGGTCCAGGATTCGTGCAGGAGCAGGCAACTCTTTCTTTAGAAAGGCCATGGTTAATTCGTACCGACGTTTGGGAAGCTTCTTGTACATCACATAAATTTAGGCGTGCAACGTGGCACATTTCATAAATTCGTTCAACTTTGACAAAAATACCCTTTTGGGAGTACTAGCAAGACAAGCCACGAAAAATGCGCTTTCGATTTTTATCGGAACCGTTGCTGGCGCCATAAATACCATCATTGTTCTACCCCGTGCTTTTGAGAATTTCGAGGAAGGATGGGGGTTGTTGAAGGTGCTCACAGCTTACGCGCTTATTTTCTCGCAATTCTTCCACGGTGGAATTCCGAGCATGATCATTCGCTATTTCCCAAAGCTCCAAAACGAAGAACAACAAAAAAACTTCTTGGGATTTGCGTATTTGGCGCCCGTTCTTGGCTCCATTGTACTGGTGGCCGTCTTCAGCGCCTTCGGGTTGGAAGCCCTGCAACTGGTGAACGATAAAAATGCTGAACTGCTGCAAGAGAACATGGGGGCTCTGCTCTTTCTTTCGGCAACACTCATTTTCTTCTACTCCATCAATGGATACCTCTCCGCGGTACTTAAAACAACAGTCTACCAATTTTTAAATGAGACCTTCCTCAAATCGTGGTACCTCGTTATCGCATTAGCCTATTGGTATGAAGTGGTCACGTTTCCGCAGTTAATGCTGTGTTACATTGGTGGATATGCATTGGCAACAATCATTTTACTCGCTTACGCGCTGCGAAGCGGAATGCGAGTGGGCTTTCGCTCATTTCCCCTCAATAAAAGAGAACTGGCAACCTACAGTTTGTATTCAATCTTAGACCGTGGAGCAGGCATTGTGGTAAACAACTTAGACATTGTCATGATTGGGATTTTGTTGGACCTCGACAATGTGGCCTATTACACTTTGGCTTTCTACATTGGCGCCGTCACCCAATTGCCACAGAAAGCCATTAGTGCTATTGCGAATCCTATGGCTTCCAACGCCATTAACACCAATAATCACAAGTCGCTCAATGAAATCTACAAACAAAGTAGTTTCAATCAATTCATCCTGGGAGGTATTCTTTTCGTGGCAATTTGGGTGTCCATCAATGAAGTGATGGTGTTGTTACCTGAAAAATTCAGTGGCGGAAAATGGGTGGTATTTTACATCGGACTTTCTAGACTGTTCCAAATGGCGACAGGCGTTTCTGGAGGCATCTTGGTGTATTCAAAACACTTCAAACTCAATTTTAGACTCAATCTTATTCTAATTGCCCTCACAGTGGTGACGAACTACTTTTTCATTCACAAAGGCTACCTTGACTTGAACATCACAGGTGCTGCAATTGCCACCGCAGTGACCTTCTTCATTTACAATTTAGTCAAGATTATCTACGTCAAAAAGTATTTTCAGATTTCGCCATTTAGCAGACACTATGGCATTGGCTTCGTATTGCTACTGCTGGCTACTACAGTCTATTTTTGGGAACCTCTTCGCAGTAATCTCGTTGCAGCCATCCTCCTTAAAAGCGGATTGGTAACCTTGGTGCTTTTGGGTATTGCTGTTCGATCTGGTTTCTTTCCTGAACTGACGAAGCTGTTCAAGCGGAAGTGATTTCACAAGCGAACGCCTAACAGCATCTCTACTGCCTTTCCCAATGTTGGGTGCGGTAAATAAAATACAGATATCCACGCACATTCAAGATATTGGGATTGTCTTTTTCGACCCAAATCCTACAGTCATAAACCTTCCCGCTTTCCGGATCACAAATGGTACCATCTTCCCACTGGTCCCCGTCCTCTTTCATACCACGAACGATTTCCAACCCTAAAATTGGTTGGTTCTTTCGATCATCTGAACATGCTGTGCATATAGGGTTTTGGTCTTCGTCAACTTCCAGAAATAGTTTGATAACTTTTCCGAAAAGCATACCATCTTTCTCATACATCTCAATGAGTGATTTCACCTCACCCGTTTGATCATCAATGGTTTTCCAAACGCCAACGGCATCTTGAGCCAACAAGGTGAGTGAGCAAAAGGTGAAAACGAGAAAAGTAAAAAGGGAGTTCTTATTCATTCTGACCTAGTAATTCATTGGATTTCGCTTTTTTGATACTGGTGTTCAGTTCGAATCCTACCAATAAGATCGTGGAGTTCAAATTCGTCCAGATCAATAGAATTAGCAAGGTCCCGAGGGAGCCATATAGCGTGTTGTAGGATGGAAAATTATTCACAAACCAGGCAAACAAAACAGATGTAACAATGAATAACAAGGTAGTGACAGTTGCGCCTGCCGACATCGTTTTCCACCTTCTATCTTTTAAGTCTCCTATGTTGTATAAAACAGAAATGATCCCATAAATCA
>CAYGUR010000307.1:0-4118 GCA_964353035.1 uncultured Comamonadaceae bacterium
CATGGGGATAGAACGGGTTCGAAGCCTAAATTCGATGGGTATTTCAATGAAGTTGACAGAGATTTTATTTTTCTCCCAGCTGTAATTGGGGGCGAAAGGTTGAAAATTCACGAAGCCATTGTTAAGTGTGTCTTCAACAAAAGCGCCATTCAGGTGGATGTTGAATGAGCTGAATCCGTAGCCCCACGCGAAGCTGAGTGGTGATTTCCCTAGCTGGTAATCATACATGATGTAGGCGTTGAGTCCAGGAGACCACGGACGAATTTCCATGCCGGGAAGTGATTCGAGGAACATCCCTGATTGAAGTTCAAGAATAAATCGGTCTTGAGAAACAGGGGGCGCCAAGAGCTCGCTCATTCCTCTGTTTTCTTCAACTTTTGATTTCGGTTTTATTTGAGCATAGACAGAAACATCCAGCGTCATTAGCAGTAGTAATGCTAAAAGGTATTTCATTGCTTTAACTTTTTCTCCCAGTTCCAAGCATCTATTAGGGCTTGTTTGAGGCTGAGGGAAGTTTTCCATCCTAATTCTTCTTCTGCTTTGACGGCGCTCGCCCAGATTTTTTCTACATCTCCAGGCCTACGATCTCCAATGCGGTGAGCGACAGGAACTCCGGTTGCTTCTGTGAAGGAATCTATGACTTCCTTTACGGTGTTTCCGTTTCCTGTTCCTAAGTTGAAAGGTTCACAAGTAGAAGTATGGTGTTGCACCCAGTTGAGCGCTGCAACGTGTGCTTTCGCCAGATCAACTACATGAATGTAGTCTCGAACACAGGTGCCATCAGCAGTTTCGTAATCACTGCCAAAGATGATGAGCTCCTCTCTTTTTCCTGCTGCTGTTTGCGTAATATACGGGATGAGGTTTTCTGGAACTCCTAGAGGCAGTTCGCCTATTTCACCGCTTGGGTGTGCGCCAATTGGATTGAAGTACCTCAACAGCACAGCTGACAAATCAGATTGTTTGGAAGCTACAACATCTTCAATCATTCGTTCACAGGCCTGCTTGGTGTAACCGTAGGGTGAGTTGGCAGGTTGAAACGCTGTTTGTTCCGTAACTGGGAGATGTTTCGGCTGGCCATAAACTGTACAACTCGAAGAGAACACAAGTCTGTTGCAGTCATTGGCTAACATCGTCTGAAGTAAGATTTCAGTGGAATGCAGGTTGTTTCTGTAGTAGGCCAATGGTCTTTTCACAGAGTCTCCAACTGCTTTGAAGGCGGCGAAGTGAATCACTCCGTAAAATGCTCCTTCTTCAGAGAAGATAGCCTGCATCGCAGATTCATTCGTACAGTCAACGTTGTAGTGCTTAACCTCGTGACCCAGAATGGTGGTCAGTCCTTTTAATACGTCTGGATGAGAATTACAGAAATTATCTACAATGATTGGCGTGTATCCAGCTTCGTGCAGTTCTACAACAGTATGGGAACCAATAAATCCAGCGCCCCCTGTTACAAGTACTTTTTTCATCCTGTTTAGTTGGTGGCTTAAAGGTATACAAATGCTTTTGTCTTACCACATTTTCTATGCTGTTCAGATACATCTTACAGAAATGAGCAGACGTTGACCGACGAACTTAACTTGAATACGAGGGTAGAACTTCCCATGGAAAGATTGAATGGTCCAAAAGTATTACTACTTGAAGACTTTAAAACAGAGGGCCCTAAGGTTGAGGCGGTATTGAATGTGTTGGAGGACCTGAACATCGTTCGTTCTAAACGAAAAGAACGGAACGCATTGAACTTCTTCTCAGACAAACCAGAAGCTCCCATTGCCATTATTATGTATATGAACGGACAAGAAGCATTGGGGATTTATTTCTCAGACAATGCCTATATGCTGAGTTCTCAACTGTATGGCGTCAAACGTTTACGGCAACAACTGGCTTGTAAACTGAAGGTCGTTGGAGATGGAAAGATCTATTTGACAGATTTTTTATGCAGCCTAAAACCAGCAGAATTTGCCCAGCTTTTTTTGGCGAATTAGGTCGGTAAAATCTTACACTCAAATGAGTTCAATCCTACAAACTTACTGACTTTCAGGGACGTATATAAATGTAACTATTTACTCATAACAGCAGTATAAAGCTACACTAACCTACTTTAAAATGAATAGCAACTACCCAGAACAGCTCTTTGATCTGTCCTACCTTAACCAGGTATTCCAGGGCAATCAGGAGATGATAAACAACATCATACAGTTGTTTCTCCAGCAAGTTCCCCAGTACATTTCCGACATGGAAAGGTGTGTTGAGGGCGACGATTTAATTGGTTTACATCCTTTGGCACACAAGGCTAAATCCAGTATTACGATGCTCGGACTAAGGTCTATGGAGTCCAACATTATTGAAATCGAACGCAGATCAAGAGAACACAGAGAATTGGAAACACTTCCAAACCTTGTTGTTGAAGTTCGGTCTGAATGTGAGATGGTCATGACTCAACTTCAAAGTTTAATTCAAGGTGACTCTGCAGCTTAGTGTCTTCCTTTTACGATGCTTGAAATCTATTGAGTGACTTGTTTTTCTCACTCATTCCTCTTTCCTTCGGAGTTAGTTTATACTAACTTGGCTGAGCGAAAGGAATAGACACGTGAGTTTCCATTGGACCGAAGAAGATTTAGCACAATTACAAGAACATTCGCTTGCACAAGAGCGCATTGAAAAACAGCTTGAACGTTTCAAAAGAGGCGCTGAATCTGTTCTTTTAACTGCTCCTTGCACACTTGCGAACGGAATATTTCGGCTAAGTCAGGATGAAGTGAAAGGCTATGCTGATCAATTCATGCGTCAAACGCGTTTTTCCACCGTTAAGTTTGTGCCTGCTTCTGGCGCTGCTTCACGTATGTTTAAACACTTGTTTGATGGCAATCCAGCCAACAAACTGTATCAAGAATTCTTGCTTCGAATAGCTGAGTTTCCATTCTACAATGAACTGAAACACAGGCTCGCTGAAGATGGTTTTGAAATTGACGCGTTGCGTGCAGCGAACAAACATAGCACCATCGTTTCGTACTTATTGGAATCTCCCGGACTTGGCTTTGCACATTTGCCAAAAGGGGCGATTCCTTTTCATTTTACAAAGGGGAAAGCATTCACGCCTTTCAAAGAGCATGTGAATGAAGGGGTTGACTATTCCATCACGGATCAGAAAGTAAAACTACATTACACCATTGGAGATGCTTTTGGGAAAGAACTAGAAGATTCTCTGCACTCCTTCGCGAAGCACGTAGGCAACGAAAATGGGTGCGAAATACAGCTTGATTTTTCGAAACAATACCCTGAAACAGATACCATCGCTGTAGATATGGCGAATGTGCCTTTTCGCAACGAACATGGACAGCTGGTGTTTCGTCCGGGCGGACACGGAGCATTGCTGTCCAATTTGCAATCGCTTAAAGAAGATATCGTTTTCATCAAGAACATTGACAATGTGCTTCCTTCCTCAAAGCGCACTGAGCACAATCTGTACAAACGCGCTCTCGCTGGTTACCTCACTGAGCTCATTGGTAAACGCAATGCACTGCTGAAACAGTTGAATCATGGAATTGATGCACTAAAAGCAGAGGCCATTGAGTTCGTTAACTTGTTTTCATTTCAACCGGCAGAAGACTTTTCTCTAGAAGAGCTTCGCGCCCTTGTAAACAGGCCCATCAGAGTGGCTGGAATGGTGCAGAATCAAGGTGAGCCGGGAGGCGGTCCGTTTTGGGTCGAAGGTGCAGACGGAAACATTCAGAGACAAATAGTCGAAAAAGCTCAGATTGATTTGTCGAACCCAGAGCAGGCAGAAATAGTAAGCAACAGTACCCATTTCAATCCGGTAGATTTGGTCTGTCATTTTAAAAACGAAAACGGGGAAAAGTACAATTTAGAGGACTTTTCAGACCCAAATCAATCTTTTATCACAGAGAAATTCATGAACGGTGAATCACTCAAAGCACTCGAGCACCCCGGACTTTGGAATGGCGGAATGGCGAAGTGGCTGACTGTTTTCATAGAGGTGCCATTGGCTACATTTGCCCCGGTTAAAACGGTGAATGATCTTCTTCGCGAAGCACACCGATAAAAAACAAAAAGAGCCGATAACGTGAATTATACGGCTCTTTAGGGGTTGTGAAACCTAT
>CAYGUR010000308.1:0-4095 GCA_964353035.1 uncultured Comamonadaceae bacterium
GGATTGTAGTTACAAGCTGTGGCATCTGTTCATCCTTCTGGAAGTACACATGAGCCATCGTCATTCGTTGCTAAAGGATCGAAGTTACATGCTGTTGGATCCGTACATCCGTTCACAATTGGAGGGAAAACAAGATTCAAAGCCTCTTCCTGAGGATTCGAACCGTCTTGAGCTCGATATTGTAGGTTAACGGTCATATCAACAATTCCATCTGTTGAAAGCTGTGCAATCAGAACACGACCGCTTCCGTCAGGGAATGCTGCAGGCTCATCGTCAGGGAAAACAAACCAAGCACCACCACTGGCATCATTGATGTCAAGCGCACCACCACCTTCAAACGTAGCGGTTGACACATTCAAATTTTGCAAATTGTTCGGCGCTGATTCAGTACCAATAGTCACCCACGAATCATATTCTAGGTCTGGAAAAGTTGCAAAAAGTGCTGGTAAAATGGCAGATGAATAAGCTCCACCATTTGGGTCTTGATAAAATGTACCTGAAGTTGAGATCGAAAGCGGCGCCACATCTTGTCCGTAAACGGCTACCAATTGATCGAAAGGATTAGTGAAGTTGGCATATACTCTATACGTTGTATATCCTGATACACCATCTTGAACTACTTCTTCCCATGAAAGACCTGAGAAGCTCGGAGCGGGATAAGTGCAAGAGCCATCGTCTTCAGTCGCAGTAGCGTCATAGTTCAAAGCGTTCGGATCTGTACAACCTGGATTCGCAACAGGAAGTTGCAAGGTTGTGCCAGACGATTCTGTAGACACTCCAGCACTATTTCTCCATTGGACATTCCATGTCATGTCAATCACACCGTCTGTGGTGAACTGTCCCATGAGAACACGTCCACTAACAGGAAACGCTTGCGCATCACCAGGAAGAACGAAAAGTGTTCCACCAATGATATCATCAACAACAAAGTCACCTCCCGCCTCGAAATTTGAATAATCAAACCCTACTGATTGTAAGGTGTTAATCAAATTATCGTCCGCACCAATGGTGAACCAAGAGTCAAATTCGGCTTGTGGGAAAAACCCCCACAATCCAGGGTTGACGTTCAATGAAGTAGGTCCACCAGCAACGATTTCTTGAAAAAATGAAGTTGATGTACTAATTGAAAGAGGGGTAAGATCAAGCCCGTAAATGGCAATTAATTGATCTGAGGGGTTATCGAATTCAGCATAAACGCGGTAAGTGGTTTGTCCTGATATTCCATCAACAGCGTAGATTTCACCTGTGATGCCTGTTAGGTCAGCAATGGATGCTAGTGGAGATAGGATTCCACACAGCGCCACGCAAATAGCGTAAACTATTTTCATGAGAGTTATTTTGGTTAAGGTATCTTAGAGTCCTTAGGGACTAAGGTCCTCAAATATAAGAAATCCTCTCCAAAAAAAACAGCTTGATTCTAGTTCGTTTTTAAATAGCGATTAATTAGTGCACTTGTAGAGGGATCAAAATCTCCTTGCTCTTTTCTCTCAAGAACAGGTAGAATTCGCTTGGCCAATTCCTTTCCTAACTCCACTCCCCACTGATCATAACTGTAAACGTTCCATAGCACTCCTTGCACAAAAATTTTGTGCTCATACAAAGCAATAAGCATCCCCAAGTTGTGGGCATTGAGCTCATTAAAAAGAAACATAGATGAAGGCCTATTCCCTTCGAACACTTTATACGGCGCTACTTTCAATTGCTCTTCAGCTGATATTCCAGATTCTTCTAATTGCTGATTCACCTCTTCTCTAGACTTCCCATTCATCAGCGCTTCCGCCTGGGCAAAGCAATTGGCCATGAGCTTCGTATGGTGGTCCTTGAACTGTGAAGTTGGTTGGATAAAAGCAATGAAATCTACCGGAATCACATCGGTTCCTTGGTGCAGCAACTGGAAAAACGCATGCTGTCCGTTGGTTCCAGGCTCACCCCAAATAACGGGACCAGTGGCATGATTCACACGTTCCCCATCTCTTCCCACGTACTTCCCATTGCTTTCCATGTCTGCTTGCTGAAGGTAGGCTGGAAAACGACTCAATTCTTGGCTATACGGTATTACCCCTACGCTTGTATAATTCATGAAATTTCGGTTCCAAACTCCGACTAGCGCAGCCATTACTGGCATGTTCTCTTCCAAAGGTGCTGATTTCACATGATCATCCATCACTTTCGCCCCATCTAACAGTGCGCGAAAATTCTCCCAACCAGCACTCAAAGCAATGCTCAACCCTACTGAACTCCACAAGGAATAACGTCCGCCTACCCATTCCCAGAATCCGAATGTCTGCGAAGGCGCAATACCAAATTCTGCGACAGCCTCTAAGTTGGTAGAAACGGCAATAAAATGTTTTGAAACTGCTTGTGTATCACTTGCTTTTTCCATGAACCAAGCTCTCGCAGCAAGCGCATTCGCCAACGTTTCCTGAGTGGTGAATGTTTTCGACACAATGATGAACAGTGTTGTCTCTGCAGGAACTACTTTCAGTACAGAAGCTAAATCTGCTCCATCAACATTCGACACGAAGTGGGCTTTCAATCCTTTTGAATGCAGCTCTAGGGCCTTGGAAACCATGGCCGGACCTAAATCTGAACCGCCAATTCCGATGTTCACCACATCTGTGAATTGTTTTCCAGAAAAGCTTTTCAACTCTCCCGAAAGCACTTTTTTAGTAAAGTCTTCCATCTGGTCTAGCACCTCATAAATTTGAGGTACTACATTTTTCCCTTCTACTGTGAAAGAGTCCGTTCGCGCTGCACGAAGCGCCATGTGCAACACAGCGCGTTGTTCAGTCACATTGATTTTCTCACCTGAAAATTGAGCCTTAAGTGCGTCTGATAGGCCTGCTTCCTTCGCCAAGTTGATGAGTACAGACAGTGCTTCCTGATCAAGATGTTGTTTCGAATGGTCAACATACAATCCGTTCAACTCTGCTGAAAAACGCTCTACACGCTGGGAATCATCCTTGAACAATGAGCTAATAGACTTTCCTTTTAGCTTGACAGCCAAGGTTTTCAATTGCGCCGAAGCGCTAGATGAATTCAAATCAAATGCCTTCATAAATTTACTTAGTGTTGTTATTACACTTTCAAAGAACATCAAAGAAAAACACCTGTACGTTAAGTAAGGTGATTTTCTTCGAAGAGTGATAAAAAATTATGCGTTTCTATTGATGGCGTTCAGGTCATCAAATGCTTGTTTCAGGCGTTTCACGAAAGACTTTTCGCCTTCTCTAAGCCATACACGCGGGTCATATTTCTTCTTGTTTGGTACATCAGCACCTTCAGGATTTCCAATTTGCGTCTTGAGGTAATCAATGTTTGAAGTCACATAGTCGCGAATTCCAGATAAAAACGCCCACTGCATGTCGGTGTCAATGTTCATTTTAATCGCGCCGTATTCAATGGCTTCGCGAATTTCAGCTGTTGAGCTACCAGAACCTCCGTGGAAGACAAAGTTCACAGGATTGTGTCCTGTGCCAAATTTCTTCTGAATGTAATCTTGCGAATTTTTCAAAATGATTGGTCGAAGTTCAACGTTGCCTGGCTTGTACACACCGTGCACATTTCCGAATGCTGCTGCAATTGTAAACTGATCACTGATCTTGTTTAACTCTTCATAGGCATAAGCCACTTCTTCAGGCTGAGTGTAGAGTCTTGAGCTGTCAATATCGGTATTGTCTACGCCGTCTTCTTCTCCTCCGGTTACCCCCAATTCAATTTCCAATGTCATTCCAAGTGGCGACATACGTTCATGGAAGGATTTACAAATGGCGATATTTTCTTCAATTGGCTCTTCGCTTAAGTCAATCATGTGAGAAGAAAACAAAGGCTGCTTATGCGTGTCGAAATAGCGCTGCGAATAATCAACCAATCCGTCAATCCAAGGAAGCAACTTCTTTGCACAGTGATCGGTATGAAGGATAACGGGAACACCGTAGGCTTCAGCCAATATATGAACATGATGAGCCCCAGCAACACTTCCTAGAATAGCTGCCTTCTGATCTTCGTTCGATAGTCCTTTCCCCGCGTTGAAACAGGCGCCTCCATTGGAGTATTGAATAATAACTGGGGAGTTCACCTCTTTTGCTGTTTCGA
>CAYGUR010000309.1:0-4089 GCA_964353035.1 uncultured Comamonadaceae bacterium
TTTACCCCTGCGGGTGGAGCGCCAACCTATACCGTTGAGTGGTTCGAAGAAGGTGTGAGCATTGGAACCGGGGATAGCATCGAAATTTGTCCGACCGAAACAACCAACTACAGCGCTACCGCTACCTATGACGGCTGCGGTGGAGACGACATTCAAGTTTCTGACGACTTTGTTGTGACCGTTTCTTTTGATGTAGATGAAGCACCCAATCCTTCTATCCTAAATCAGCAGGACCTCTGCACCAGTTTAGGTTCTTACCAGCTTGAAGCACAAGATCCAGGAGGCATTTGGGCTGCTGATTGCGGTGATTGCATTGATCAAAACGGATTGTTTGATTTGTCTGTTGCAAGTGAAGGGGAGTACAGCATTTCTTACGAATTGGAAGGTCCTTGTGGCCCCGTGTCAGATGTGGTTCTTGTTCAAGTGTATGAAGACGCGAATGCAACCTTAACATCCGTAGACCCAATCTGCAATTCCGCCGATGAAATTCAAATTCAAACCAATCAATTAGGCGGTGATTGGGTGGCTGATTGTGGAGGATGCATTAGCGCCACAGGAACCTTTGATCCATCTGGATTGGCAGCAGGCTTCTATTCAGTTGGATATACAATTGACTCGGCATGTCCTGACAATGACCAGATTGAAATCGAAGTAGTGGCCCAAGATGATGCCAACTTCGCCCTCCCAACCTCCATTTGTGAAAACGCTGGCCCAATAGTGATTCCTACAGATCAAGCTGGCGGCACATGGAGTGCAACCTGCGGAAATTGCATTTCAGCCAATGGTACCTTTGATCCTGCAGCTGCTACAGATGGAGATTATACAGTCACTTACACTTTTGATTCTTTTTGTCCAGACGAAACCAGCGCCACCATTGAAGTGATTGATGTAGTAGCGCCCGTGATTTCTGAACCAGCCACACTCTGTGAATCAGCTGATCCGTTGGAAATTGAATCTAATGTGGCAGGTGGAACGTGGAGTGCTGATTGTGGCGCATGTATCAATTCAACAACAGGTATTTTTCAACCTGCAACAGGTCCTGGGACTTATCAGTTAACCTATACGGTAGGAGATCAGTGTGTAGTAAGTGACAACGCCAATGTTCAAGTGGTACAGCAATTGAGTGCAGCGATAACCGCACTTGACACCCTCTGCACGGAAGGTGCTGTAGTCAATTTACAAGCAGCAGATGATGGTGGAACTTGGTCTGCAAACTGCGCTTCGTGCATTGACCCTGTCAACGGAAGTTTTGATCCTTCAGTAGGGCCAGGGACGTATACGGTTGACTATGTGATATCAGGACTCTGTGGCGACAGTGATTCCCAAGAATTTGTTGTTGATTTCAGCGATGACGCCACCATCAACGAAGTTACTTCTTATTGCCTCGGCTGGGGCGATGTACAACTTTCTGGAGTTCAAACTGGCGGTGTATGGACTGCTGATTGCGGTGCTTGCATCGACCCAGTTACAGGTGTCTTCAACACGGAACTTGCAGGAGTAGGCTACCATGAAATCACCCACACCTTCAATGGCGTATGTGGTAGTTCTGACATCGAAGGAATTTCGGTGACTGCTAACGACCCAAGTACCATTCTGGGCGTTTCTGGTTATTGTATTGATGCGGGAACGATCCAATTGCAAGCAGCAACACCCGGCGGATTCTGGACTGCCACGTGTGATGACTGCATCACGGCGAATGGCTTCTTTACACCCACCATAGCAGGAATAGGAGTACACACCATTACATATACACTTCAAGGACCTTGCGGAACAACGAGTTCTAGAGATATTGAGGTGTATCCGCTTCCCCAGCCAGAGTTTACGGTCAGTGAAACGTCCGGATGTATTCCGCACAATGTGACCTTCACCCAAACGAATTTGGAACAAGGCGCATGTCAATGGAACTTTGGTGACGGTGGCTACAGCTCAGCGTGCAGTCAAGTGAGCCACACCTACACTTCAGCAGGTTGTTTCGATGTGTCACTGAGCGTCACGTCCTTCGATGGGTGTTCAAACAGTGTGCAGTACAACGATATTACGTGCGGCTTGTCATTGCCCAGTTCCGCATTCTTGTATTCGCCAACACAACCCACTACAGATGACCCGCTCATTGTGTTAACGGAAGAAGCCACGAACGAAATTGCCTACGCTTGGTCGTACGGAGGGTATGAGTTTTCAAACGAACCCGAAGTGGAGTTCAATACACTAGACGTTGGTGAACTGGAATTCGACCTTTGTCTAAAAGCCATTGACGTCAACGGGTGCACCGATGTGTTTTGCAGAACAGTAAACGTCATCGAAAAGCTGCGTGTTTTCGTGCCAAGTGCCTTCACGCCTGATGGTGATGGCGTGAATGAAGTGTGGTTCCCAGTGGTCTTAGGAGCCGTTGAATATGACCTAAAAGTATTTGATCGCTGGGGCGGAATCGTATTTCAATCCGAAACGCCCGGTGAACCATGGCTCGGTGAAGTGAAGAACGGAGAGCACTTCGCCCGAAATGATTTGTACAATTATATCTTGGTGGTCAAAGGCGAAGATTTGGAAACCTATGAGTACTCAGGGTTCGTTGTCCTCATTCGATAAAAGTCCCTTTCCACCCTTCCCATTTACTACCTTTACTGACCGATGTCAGATCCACTCAAACTATCGCAACTTACCGCTGCACTGGAAGGCTTTTTCGAAAAACGCTTTGCCGGACGAACGTTTTGGGTCCTGGCGGAAGTTTCAAGCCACAAACCCTATCCCAATAAAAGATGGCACTTTTTCGACTTGATTGAAAAGGATGCGGCAAGCAATAAGCTCGTGGCGAAAATGCAAGCCGTAGCTTGGCGACAAGGGTTTGACGCCATTCAGCGTTTTGAACTCGCCAGTGGACAGCGCTTGACCAACGGTATTGAAGTCATGGTGCAGGCAGAAGTTTCGTTCAACGCGATGTATGGATTGAAACTGACGGTGGTCGACATTGATCCCGCGTACACCATGGGGCAGATGGAGTTGAAGCGAAGAGAGACCTTGAAGAAACTGGTGGAACGTTATCCGCAGTTTGTGCAGAAGATTGGCGACCGTTATCAGACCTTTAACCATCTGAGGCCGCTGCCCATGATTATCAAACGCGTGGCATTGATCACCTCTCCTGGGGCAGCGGGGTATGAGGATTTCATGCATTCATTGGAAGAGAATCAATTCGGATACACCTTCCAAGTAGACCAATACTTTTCGCGCGTGCAAGGCTTGGAAGCAACGAAGACGCTAACGCGAAGAGTAGCGGAGATTTCAGCTAGTGAGAAGTCGTACGACATCATGGTCTTGGTCAGAGGCGGCGGCGCCCAAACCGATTTGTTTGTGTTTGATGAATTTGATCTCAATAGAGAAATTGCTAGGGCGAAGGTTCCGTTGTGGGCGGGGATAGGTCACCAACGCGACAATACCATAGTGGACTTGTTCTGCCATACTTCGCATAAAACTCCAACCCGAGTAGCCGAAGCCATTGTGCAACACAACAGAAGGGCAGAAGAATACTTGGCAGGGTCTACAGAACGTTTGATCTCTGGGGCGAAGGAAGTACTGGCAGATTGGAGAGAAGATTTACAATGGGCTTCACGTGTCTTGACCACAGATGTTCCTGCGCGACTGCATCAGAATCAATTGCGTTTGATTAGCATTTCGAACCAACTGCAATCGCTCTCTGTGCGAAGGATTGACCGCGAATTTCAATTGCTTGTTCGACACAAAGAACACATGCATTCCAGCGCCAAGTTGCTACTGAGTGAGCAGAAACGAAGGGTAGGAGACTTGAGCGCATTGATGGCGCCAACGGTTTTGCGCAAGGTAGAGCGGGAACGCGAACGACTCATGCACAAAGCGTCACTCCTGAAAATGCTCAATCCAGACAACCTCCTCAAACGCGGTTATGCACTGCTCGAAAAGGAAGGAAAGCTCATCACCAATTTCAACGACATTCAAACCAAAGATGAATTGACCGTCCGCATGCACGAAGGCACATTAACAGTAGACGTCCGCAACAAACGCAGGACCGAACCGTAGGGGCGGACGGTAGGGGCGGACGTCAGTCCGCCCGCACCCCCGCAC
>CAYGUR010000310.1:0-4085 GCA_964353035.1 uncultured Comamonadaceae bacterium
TTCTAATACCTTTTTAAAAGGGAGTGCAAATGTAATAAAGATTTCGGCTAGACAAAACTATCGGCCAATATTTTTTTGTCTAAAATCAACTTTTTTAATGTGCTCGCTGTTTGTCGCGTTGCTTAAGGATTTGACGCCTTAACGCTTCGACCGCATCATCAGTGGCTTCTTCAAATGATTTACACTGACGTTTGGCAAACAACTCCTTGCCTGGTACGTTTAATTTAATCTCTGCAATCTTGTTTTCCTTGTTCTCCGCATTCTCGATTCTTAAGAATACTTCTCCGCTTAATATGTGGTCATGGAAGGTCGTTAGCTTGTCGATTTTCTCTTGGATGAAGTTGATCAACTTTTGATCAGCATCAAAATGGATTGAGTGAACTTGTAATTGCATAGGAATATGGATTTAACCTTTTGGGTGATTACGCTCGTGAATTGACTTGAGCTTCTCTATGGTATTGTGAGTATAGACTTGAGTGGCCGATAGGTTCGCATGACCTAATAGCTCCTTTACTGTATTTAATTGTGCACCGTTATTTAACATATGCGTTGCGAAAGTGTGCCTAAGGATATGCGGACTTCTTTTGTCCAATGTACTCACCTCTCCAAGGTAGGAATTAACTTTACGATAAACAAACGCCGGATACAGTTTAGCACCTCGATCTGTGCACAACAAAAATGCGTGCCTTGTCCCAAATGTTTCCTGCTTGATTTCTATGAAATTCCTCACTTGTTCGAGTGTCTGTATAGATAACGGAATGAGCCTTTCTTTGTTTCTTTTCCCGAGCACTTTTAACTGTTGTTTTGAAAAGTCCACATCCGCCTCTTTAATTCCAATTAGCTCTGCTCGTCTTATACCACATTCGTACAATAAAGTTACCAGCAAATGATCTCTTTCATTCGCCAAACTCCCGTCTCTTTGAATTTGCTCATCTAAGAGCTTCTTCATCCCTTTTTCGTCTACAAACTGTGGAAGCCTTTTCTCTCCCTTTGGCGCATTGGTTTGACGAACGGGATCCTGACTTACCCACTCCTGCCGGCGCGCAAACTTGTAAAACGATGACAGCGCAGAACGCTTTCGATGAATGCAGCGGGAAGACATTACCTCCACTTTTAATTCTGCAAACCAGGACCTGATGTGCAGGGTCTTCACCTCTAGTAAGGTGACACCATAATAGCGATCTAAATAAACTGAGAATTGCTCCAAGTCATTCTTGTAGCTTGTTAAGGTATGCGGTGACACCCTTTTCTCTGAGCCTAAATAGCGGTAATATTGTTCTTTTTGGAGCATAAAAAAAGCGAAACTGGCTCAACCAATTTCGCTTAAATATACATTGAATCTAATTCCTTAGATGTCTTCTCTTTTCAATTGGCCTACATAAACAGCTTTTTTACGCTGCTCACGACGCTCTACTGAAGGCTTAATGTACTGTTGACGAGCACGTAATGCACGCATAGTTCCTGTACGTTCGAACTTCTTCTTAAACTTCTTAAGAGCGCGTTCAATGTTCTCGCCTTCTTTAACTGGTATAATTAACATAGTCGTATCGTTACTCAAATGGAGCGCAAAGATAATTATTCTTTGTGGTTGCGCAAATGATTATGATAAAATTTCTCTAGAAATCACCAACTTTTGTATTTCAGAGGTTCCTTCGCCAATGGTACACAGCTTACAATCACGGTAGAACTTCTCTACTGGGAAGTCTTTCGTGTAGCCATAACCTCCGAAAATCTGCACGGCATCAGTAGCCACACGCACACTTACTTCGCTCGCATAGTACTTCGCCATTGCTGAAATCTTCGTCACTTTCTGACCTCGGTTCTTCAAGTCTGCAGCGTTCAATAACAACAGCTCAGCGGCTTCAATCTCTGTTGCCATGTCGGCCAGTTTGAATGAAATCGCCTGAAATGAAGAAATAGGTTTCCCAAATTGGTGACGCTCTTTGGAATATTGAACAGACGCCTCCATTGCCCCTTTAGCAATCCCAAGCGCCAAGGCGCCAATTGAGATTCTTCCACCGTCAAGGATTTTCATGGCTTGAACAAATCCATCACCTACATTTCCAAGTACATTTTCTTCTGGGATGCGACAGTCTTCAAAAATCAGCTCTGCTGTTTCGCTTGCGCGCATGCCTAGCTTATTTTCTTTCTTTCCGCCCCTGAAACCAGGTGTTCCTCTTTCAACAATAAAAGCAGTGATCCCGTGCGAGTCAAGTAGATCCCCTGTTCGCGCCAGCACAACAGCAACATCGCCACTAATGCCATGCGTGATCCAGTTTTTTGTTCCGTTCAACACCCACTCGTTTCCGTCTTTCTTCGCAACGCATTGCATACGCATAGCGTCTGAACCTGTATTTGCTTCGGTTAGCCCCCAAGCCCCGATCCATTCACCGGAAGCCAGTTTTGGCAAGTACTTTTTCTTTTGCTCTTCATTCCCGAAAGCAAGCATGTGTCCAGTACACAAAGAGTTGTGCGCTGCAACAGACAGCCCAATTGAACCGCATACCTTGGAGATCTCTTGGATTACTGTGATGTATTCAAAGTATCCTAGTCCAGCACCTCCATATTCTTCTGGAACAAACACCCCCATCATTCCCAACTCACCTAATTTGTGAAAAAGGTCTTTTGGAAAATGTTGTGTTTCATCCCACTCCATGAAGTGTGGACGAATTTCTTTTTCTGCGAAATCTTTAGCCATTTGGCCAATCATTTCCAGATTTTCATTGTTTTCAAAGTTCATTTCTTTGATTTTTCGTCCTTAGTTAACAGCTCTCTACTGTTTTCGTTTAACAGCGAGCTAAAATAGTAATATTTCGGGTCGTAGAATTCAGATGTGCCTCTCCCTTCAATTCAACTAATCCCAGAATAAACGAAAAGCCACTCACTTCAGCACCCGTTTTCTGAACAAGTTCGGCAGCGGCAAGAGCCGTTCCACCTGTTGCTAGAAGGTCATCGTGCACCACCACCTTGTCATTCGCTGACAACGCATCTCTGTGCATTTCTATCACCGCACTTCCATACTCTAAATCATACGACTGTGAAATGGTATCTGCTGGAAGTTTCCCCGCTTTTCGCACTGGAATAAATGGAATCCCCAATCTCAACGCCAGTGGAAATCCGAAGATGAACCCTCTGCTTTCAACACCAACGATAGCTGTAACATCTTTAGGCGTAGATTCAACCAAGGCATCCAGCACCTCCTCGCATAGTTCGGGTTTTAAAAACAACGTTGTAATGTCTTTAAACTGAATACCGGGCTTCGGGAAATCAGGTACATTTCTGACCGAGGCCTTAATCTTCTCTTCAATGCTCATGTGCGATGGTTAAATACGGTTTCAACTTCACAAAGATACTATCTGTAATGAGGTAGATGTCTTTTAGGCCATCAATCTCTGTAAATGGTCCGTGTTGTGTTCTGTATTTAACAATCGCTGTTGCTACTTTCCAAGAGCAATATGGATGCTGACCGAGCGCTTCTTTTTCAGCCAGATTAACATTGAGCTTTCGAATGGCGTTTGAGTCTAACACCGAAGCTTCTGCCAAGGCATTGACCGCCTCTTCTCGAATTCCATAGACTTCATGCAGCTGTTCAAGTGACACAAAGCCGCCTAATGCTTCGCGAAATGTCCAGATTTTTCTGGCTGAATAACTGCCTATTCCTCGAACTTTGGCCAATTCAATGGTATCTGCGGAATTGAGAAAAAGACGAACTACCTCTGTTTTTGCTGGCGGATTAATCTCATGGGATTCCCATGCTGGTTCTTCGGCTAGTTCCATCTTTGGTGGCTCAATATCAATTTCGTCCCAGTGTCGATCTAGCCAAAGTGAATCTAGCACATAGACTTTCCGAAGGTCTTCTTTCGTCCTAAACGGATAGCTAAACGACATGTATTTCCGCAGGGAAGAGATTTGTTTGGTAGATAATCCGAGTTGTTCCCACTGCAGATTTGAAATGGTATTTGGGTCAAAGGGAAAATGAGCCTCTTCTTTTGTAAGTGGTGTTTCAAGGTCTTGCTTCGCGAAGCTGACAGAAGATTCCTCTCCCTTTTCTTCGCTTTGAGTATAGGCAAGAATATCCTCTTCTG
>CAYGUR010000311.1:0-4083 GCA_964353035.1 uncultured Comamonadaceae bacterium
GCACAGATGGTAGTTGGAAATGCGTACATCAATGATTTAAAGATAGATAGCACCATTTCTGTAGGGGCTGCATCCTTCGACCAGTACCTTCCTCAGTTGGAAAACAAGGTCGTTGGAGTGGTTGCAAATCACACTTCCATGGTGGGAGAAAGTCATTTAATTGATCTTTTGCTAGCGCGAAAAGTGAACATTAAAGCTGTTTACGCGCCAGAACACGGATTTAGAGGTGAGGCCGCGAACGGCGAAAAAGTAGATAGCGGTAGGGATGAAAAGACTGGATTAACAATTCATTCATTGTACGGGAAGAACAAGAAACCAAGTAAGGAGATGTTGAACGGCATTGACGTGATGGTTTTTGACATGCAAGATGTGGGCGCACGTTTCTACACTTATTTGAGCACCATGCATTATGTAATGGAAGCTTGCGCCGAAAACAACATTCCCTTGATTGTGCTTGACAGGCCAAATCCGAATGGTTTTTACATTGACGGCCCCATACTGGAGCCGAAGTTTCAGTCGTTCGTAGGGATGCACCCTATTCCGATTGTGCACGGCATGACTTTAGGGGAACTGGCCCTGATGATCAATGGCGAAAAATGGCTTAAAAACGGTGTTCAGTGTGAGTTCAGCGTTGTAAAATGCGTGAATTACGAACATACTGACTTGTATGTTTTACCTGTGAATCCAAGTCCGAACCTCACCTCACAAGAAGCAGTCTATTTGTATCCTTCGTTGTGTCTGTTTGAACCCACAAAAGTGAGTATTGGGAGGGGAACCGAACATCCATTTGAGGTGATAGGACACCCTTTACATCAGTATGGTTCTTTTTCGTTTACCCCAAAAGACCTACCTGGGAAATCAATGAACCCAAAGTATGAGGGAGAACAGTGCTTTGGCCAACAATTAAAAAGTTTTGGAGAGTTCTATTTCACGTCGCACAAATCCATGTACCTAGAGTGGCTTGTAGCGATGTACGAATTCTATCCAGACAAATCAGCTTTTTTTACTAGCCCTAACTTTTTTGATAAACTAGCAGGTACGGCCACACTCCGAAAGCAACTGGAACAGGGAATGTCTGCAGAAGAAATTCATCAAAGTTGGCAGGAAGGGATCATGGAATTTCGTTCGAGAAGGTTGCCTTATCTGTTGTATCCAGATTGATGATTTGTTTCTTTTTGCACGAATTTTCTTTTGAATTCGTTTAGCTTTTCAAGTCATGCCAACTTTCACTTTGAGCAACAAAGAGGTCAGAATCGAGAAAAAGCGTATTTTCACACCCCAAAGAGATTGAGATGAAGAAGTACCTTTTGTTCTTTTCAGTAATTGCCATCCTTGCGGCTGCCGGATGTAAGAAGTCAGATGAATTTGTTAATCCAGAGTTCATGTGCGAATGTGGAACGCTGAGTTGGAATGGAACAGAGTATCCGCTCTTGATGGCTGAATACGTGCTTGAGGAAGAAGGTCTTTTTCTTTCTAGAAGGTATTTCCTCACTACAGACATTCGTTTGGAAGGAGAAGAAAAGCCTCACAACTTGAGCTTTCAGTTGGGAATAGATAGTGTTGACCAAGGGGTATTGTACATTCCTACAGATTCTGTATTTAATCTTGTTGAAGAGGTTGATCAGAATGATGAGTTGTTCCCTTACAGAACGTACACGGGAATTAATGGTATTGTGAACATTTCTCCTGCCATTCTTGGCGGAACAGAAAGCGTTGATTTCCAGATTATTTTGAGAGAAACGGTGAACGGTGATACTGTTGGGTTTGACATTCCGTTCTCAGGAAGCTTTACAGTAAGCATCCAATAGCAACGTCTACTTCTGGGCTGCATAGGATTGTTCGCGCAGCACAAAGTCTAGCACAACATCTCTATTTTCGCGCATAGCAGCAGGAATTATAACTACATCAGGTTGTACGCCTCCTTCATGGTCTCCCTTGACATTCAAATCGAACCAAATGCGAGGTAGATTAACCACGAAGCCTGTATTTGGAAGGACTACTCGGTAATAGTAACCACTGGTATGACCTTGGTAGCCTCCGCAGGCTTCTTCTCCCACCAATTGACAGTTGTTCACATAATCTTTTGCGAGTGCTGCAAATTCAGAAGCGCCAGAAAAGACTGAATTGTCTATTAAAATAGATACACGTCCGCTGTAGACATAATCTGGTGAAATGAAAGTCCGTTGAAACCGATTTCGGCGCAGCCATTTTCCATCTTCGTTCTTTCTAAACTCAATTGTGCGGTAGACCAGATCTTCCAATCTTCGTTTCCAAGGATTTGACAGGTATTTGTAGTGGCTTGAAGTTGGACATCCAATTTCCACCTCATTGTATTTCATGTCGAGATTGTGGTCTAGATACGACATGAGCAGGTTTTCTACGCCTTCTCTTCCCCCGCCATTTCCTCTCAGGTCAATGACAAGGTGTTTGGCAGCATTCTGGTTGAAAAGATCAAACGCGGCATCGAAAGACTTTTCGAACTGCCTGAGATTCATTCCGTTGAAACTTGAAACACGCAGATATCCGACCTCATCCATCATTTCATAGCGGACTGGAATTTCTGGTGAATCATCTCTAGAATACACTTCGTTGATTTCAGAAATTCGGTCGTTCATGTGAATGGAGAAAACCGTCACTTCTTCTTCCCCCTTTTCAGTTCGATACGTAATTTTGTGCGTGTCAGGAGTGCCGAAATGAATGCCATAGTACCACCAAAACTGACCTTCCAATCCGCCTAGTTTTCCCGTAAGGCTGTAGCCATCACTGGTGAAATAAGGCAACAATTCAGATACGATCGCACGAATAGACATGCCATTGATCTTGGTGATTTCCATGCCCTCTTCCAACTGATAACTGTCGCTATAATTTTGATTGACATGCATGGTGGTTCCATTCACACGCACGGTCAAGGGGAGGAAGCGTTTGGTTGAAAGTAAATAATTCACAGCACGTTTTGAAGGCATCACATAGGTATGTCCGTCATGCACTAAATCTACAAATCCAGCGATGGCGGCATAACATTGCATCAAACTTTGAGGCTGTTTGTTTTCTTTAATTTGAAGTAGGAACGCTTCCCGATCTAATTGCGTAGAATACTTTTCAATACCCGCATGGGATTCCTCCATGATTTCTTCTAAAAGCAAAAGGTCTTCTTTCAGCGCTTCGGGAGGCAAGCTGGCACTTCGCCACAGATCGTCTTGCGCTGATACAGGAACAGCGCAGAGCAGCACAAGAAATAATAGAAATTGCTTGATCAATGGCATATGGGTCAGCTGACTACTATATTACGCCGAAAAAAGGCTTTTAGTTTCGAGCGGTGTAGAACTTTTTCGGGCTCAACTGAACAAGAGTTCCTATTTTCGCCGATGAAGCTTTCTACGCATGCAACTCGAATCAATTTTAAAAGACTACCTAACAGCCCAAACGGATGAGAATCCGCTTGTGTTTAACCTGTTGACTGAGGCTGACACAGCTAAGTTCTACAGCGATATGTATTCCGAAGGATTCGAACCCGAAAGGCCAGCGCTCTACCAGCAGAACAAACAAGAATTCTCAAAGAAAGACAATGCGCACGGCACCATGTCTGAGCTCATTCAGTTGATCAAAAAATTGATTCCTGCCGAAGGATCTGTAATTGAGTTGGGAGGAAGTGTTTATCAAAAACGGTCAGGAAATGCGGTGCATGAGTTGAAGAACTACTTCCCTCTCGATATTTCCTACTCCTCAATGGCGCGCTATGCGAATCAGTTTAATCGACAGGCTATTGTTGCTGACGCGACCATTCTACCGTTCAAAGACAAAAGTGTAGACTGCTTCGTAACTCACACTTTTCTTGAGCATCCTCACAGACCTGATTTAGTGCTGGAAGAGGTACACCGAAGCTTAAAGACTGGTGGAATTGTGATTCACAATGACGCGTGGTTTTGCAGGTGGTGGCATCGTTTTGGAATTGTAGGACTGAAACCGTGGAAAGACATGACCGGCAAAGAAAAGCTTGTATTCATTGGCTACAAGATTTCTGAGTTCAAATTGTTTCGTATTCCTCCCATCATTCTGCGTAGGTTTTTGAAGGCGGTATTCAAC
>CAYGUR010000312.1:0-4074 GCA_964353035.1 uncultured Comamonadaceae bacterium
CCATTTTAGTTTTCAGTAAATGAGTTTAACGAGTGAATTTCGGGACCTGGTTGAACAGGCAAAGACCTGGCAAAGCCTTGGTCTCAAGTCTGTTCTTGCCACTGTGGTTCGTTTAGATGGTTCCTCCTACCGACGTCCGGGTGTGAGGATGGTAATCAACGAAAACCACCAAATGGCAGGCGCTGTCAGCGGTGGGTGTGTGGAGAAGGAAGTGCTGAAACAAGCACAAGGAGTTTTTGACGAAGGCATCCCGAAGATGATGACCTACGACGGACGGTTTCGGTTGGGTTGCGAAGGCGTTGTGTTCATTTTGATTGAACCCCTCTTTTTGACCACCGAATTCCTTGTTCAATTTGAGCGAAGCCTGCAAGCAAGGGAAGACATCGAATGTACAGTTCAATACAGCAGCGACATCGATCAGGTCGAACGTCCGCATGAAATGGGAACTTGTTTCTCGTTTAAAAGCGGCGAACAGCATTATTTGAGACCACAACTTGGCCCCAGTTCTGATTCGGGGCACGAATCCTTTCGCCAAACGTTGGCCCCTATTTTTCAGCTATTCATTTTCGGTGTGGAGCATGACGCAGTCGTTATGAGCGAAATGGCTTCCAAACTCGGGTGGGACGTGCATGTGGTTGGAGCATTGACTGGAGGAATGTTGGCAGATCATTTTAAAGGCGCCAAAAGCATCAGTCTTGACATCGAGTCTGCGTTCAAATTGACGAAGGTAGATGCACAATCTGCGGTGCTACTCATGACGCACAGTTTGAATAAAGACGTTCAGTATTTATGGGCGCTGAGATCATTGGCACCCCTTTACATTGGGATATTGGGCCCGGCACACCGTCGCGAGCGGATTCTCAATGAGCTGTTCAACCTTTATCCAGAAGCAAACTACGACTTCTTCGATTTGGCACGCAGTCCGGCTGGAATAGACCTAGGCGCTGAGAGTCCGGCCGAAATTGCCATTTCCATCATCTCTGAAATCCTCAGTGTCAAAAACGAAGTAGAGCTAAAGCCGCTGCATTTGAAAATGGGGAAAATCCATGAATGACCTTCATGTTTTAGTACTCGCCGCAGGTGGGTCCACACGCATGGGTCGGCCAAAAGTATTGCTTCCGTGGCACAAAGGGCAGAACGTGCTAGAACATCAGCTGTCGGTTTTAAAGGAACTAAAGTTGCCAATTCACGTTGTTTTAGGTTCCCATTATGAAGAAATCACTTCCAACACTGACTTAGCGGGCATTTCCATTCTTCGAAACACCTCATGGGAGAAAGGACAAGGCAGTTCAGTAGCTAGCGGAGTGGCGTTTATTTGTGATGCGCACTCATCCACTTCAGGCATTTTAATTTCACTGGTAGATCAGCCGCTGATTGATGTGCACCACTATCAGAAATTGGTATCAGCCTTTCAGATGGATTCAAGTTGCATCATCGCATCGTCTAACCAAGCTATTCCCTTCAGCGCCCCAGCGGTATTCCCAAAAATCCATTTCCCCGAATTACTAAAACTTAATGGCGCCATTGGGGCGAAAAGAATCATTAAATCTAACCAAAGTAACCTTAGGCTTATTGACGGCGGCGGTATGCTGGAGGACATTGATACGTTTGAAGGGTATGAGCGGGTGTTGGGGAGGGTTTAGGGCGAAAGAGTTGATTGCTCTTGAGCAAAAAAAACAAATAACAGTAACACAGAAAAACACAAACGAATAATAAAAAAATAGACAAGAGAAACCAAATAGTGTTAGTATGTTGACAGTATTTCGTATTTGTAAAACCACCCTTTAGGGTGATGGGTAAGTTATTTAAGTTCAGTAGATTTGAAAAACTCATATGGCCTGAACCAGAATAATTTACCATACAACTCAATGACAACTAACTAATTTCACTACAAATGAAAAAACATCTATACTTTATTCTTATTCTCTGCTCAATATTCATATTAAATGGATGCGTGAATTTAAACACTTTGAATAGCTATTCTGAGACCTCCAAAGATGCACTATATAAGTATAATGAAATTGGATTTAGCTTTAAAAAAGTATGCAAGAATAACTGTAACATCAGAATCAACTCAGACGAAAACGCCATTGCTAATAAGCTTAATGATAACTATAGGCCTATTAATAAAGATTCTGAATGTGACTGCGAGGATTATCTCAAAGCAGATACTGCTTTTAACAAAATATACTTCGCTGCACTCAAATATCTTGAAGGACTCAACGAACTTAGCAGTGGTGATATACTTACTTTCAAGTATGACACCTTAGCCAATGCTTTGAAAGAAACCGAATTACTAGATGTAAAGGAGAAAGAAGTTGATGCGTTCAATAAATTGGTTAATGCTACAACTAAATTTATAGTAGACATTAAAAGGAGAAAAGAACTTCAAGAAATAATCGAATTTGCAAATCCAAGTTTTCAAATCTTGATTGAACGCCTTCAATTTGCAATAGATGAACCGCTCAAACGAGCACTGGAAACTGAAATTGATCTAGAATACAATTACTATAAAGCCATTGTTTTCAACCAAGCAGACCTTAGTTTAAAAGACAAACTAGAAATAGAAAACGATTTTATTGAAAAAAGAGGCAAAACTATTGAAAGAATAGACATGCTGAACCAATTTTCCAAAGCATTAAGTGAAATTAAAAAAGGTCATCAATCAATTTATGACAACAGAGATAAAATTCATAAAAAGGAATTAACAGGCCTCATCGCAGGTTATGTCACACAAATAGAAGAAATCAAAACGGCCTTCGATAATATTAAAACTGAAGAATAATGGGTACTCTTAATGCACAGCAGCTTATTGAAATAGCTAAGCAATTCAAAGTGATTGCTCGATCGATTAATGATTTTCAAATAGATAACTGGGACGACCTTTCTACCGAGCAATTTAACCGATTAAATAAGTCCGAAAGAGATATACTCTTTTCAGTTCAAGACTTAATAGCGCAATCAGTTGTAATTCTGGCTGAAAATTCTGAAGAATTGATCACTAAAATAGAAGAAGCTACTAGTAGAATTGAGACTTCACTAAAGCAAATTGAAAACATAAACTCAGCAATAGAAATAGCTACTGCTGCTGTATTTATTACTTCTGCAATTATAAGTCAAAACCCTTCTGCCATTCCTTTGTCCCTTCAAGGCCTAGAAGCAGTATTAGAAGCATAGAACTTTCTGAAATTCAACATTGCACTAGCATACGTAAAAGAACTGGGGTCATTTTTTTAAGCTAACATCAAATCAATCATTATGGAAGCGAATAATATTATTGGATCATCATTGGGACGGGTATTTTTGGCGGAATAATAAATTATTTCCGAAACGTTTTTGACAAGAAGATAATTCTGCTTGAAACAATTAAACCTTTGTTGCTGGGTCTCGCTGCTTCTGCTCTAGTGCCACTTTTTCTCAATATGATTTCAAGTGACCTACTAACAAGTCCCATTGACAATGGAACAAATTATTTGGTTTTTCTAGGATTCTGTTTGATAGCAGCAATGTTCTCAGGAGAATTTATTGATTCTATCGGAAAAAAAGTCTTAAATGAAATTGATGAAGTTAAAAGAGAGATAGAAGACAATAACACCGAGAACGATGCTGAAAACATTGAGGGAGTTTCCACCAATTCAGACCTCACAGATGAACAAAGAAAAGTTTTAGAGTCTTTTATTGGATCGCAATATACTTACAGAAGTATTTCTGGCATATCAAAAGAATCAAACTTGGATAAAACTATGGTAAAAAACGAGCTGGTTAAACTTCAAAAGGAAGGTTTAGTTGACGTTGTACAAAGACAAAAGGGTCCCAGGTGGAGGATTACAAGCGAGGGATATAAAAAATGAATGAAGGCGAACTTATCACTCAAAACCATATGGCCAACTACAGCCCCCTCGCTAACAGTGACATCCTCCTTATTGGCATCCTTGATAACTTCTGACCAAACAGATTGGAAGGGATATAACAGTGATGGAATAGTTGGGGTTGGGGTTGTAAAACCATCCTTTAGGGTGGCGGAAAAGTGAGTTGGGATGTGTAATTTGGGAGGGTGTATGGAAAACCAATATC
>CAYGUR010000313.1:0-4061 GCA_964353035.1 uncultured Comamonadaceae bacterium
TTGTTGCAGGTGGCGATGATGGCTTTGTGATTGCGGCGCTTTGGGGCGAAATTGACTTGGCAAAATTGGCTACCATCACACGAGAGCTTCAAATCGACATGATGAAAGACTACGACGGTGAGGCAGTTGAGGCAGGGAGAAAGGTGAATATGTATCCGAATCCGGCTGCCAATGGTGAAATCACCATCGACATTCCTTCTGATTTATCAGGTGCTCAAGTAACCGTTTTCGACTTGTCAGGCAAAGTGGTCTTGGAGCGAGTGGCGAATGGCAACAAGGTTCAGTTCACTTCTTCTACCCTCACGAATGGCACATACGTTGTGAAAGTTTCAAAGGGGAACAACATTGTATTTACTGAGAAGCTGATTGTTCAGCAATAGATCGAAAACATAAAGAAATTAGGGCTTGGTTCAATGAATCAGGCCCTTTTTTGTTGTTGGCGAAAAGGGATTGTACTGTCATCAACCATGCTTCATCCATCTCCAATTGTAATCTTTTACATGGAAAAAATGGATTGAAATCCTCCCACTCCCCTTGCCTTTCCAATCATTCCCTTTCGTCCTTACCCCAGAGGTGGTCAACCCTAGAGCATAACGAGATAGAACTCGTGCAGAGTTCAATAAAACTCATGCAGTTGAACATGGTCACCTTTGCATTAAAACCTAGACCTTGTGCAGACGTGATTGAAACTCCTGCAGTGCAGAACGAAACTCTTGCAATTGAACATCGACGCCTTTGCAGAACTACCTAAATCTTTTGCAGTCGTGAATAAAACTCCTGCAGACATGAATAAACCAATGGAATGATCAATCGGCTCTCCTGCATCATGACGCAGACCTACTGCATGAAGATGGAAATCTGATGCAGCAATCGTTAGCACTTCTGCAGCATAAAATGAAACGGCTGCAGTGTTTGATAGACCTTCTGCAACATGACCTAACATCTTTGCAGAAGAGTCGGAACCTGGTGCAATAGTGCATCTTGTTCATGGCAGAATGACATACATTTTATGCAGAATGGAGTAGTTTCTTGATTGAAAGGGACGCTGCTAATCGTCTGCATCATGACAACCCTCGTTTACTTAAAACGAGGAATGAGGTCGCAAATCATATCTGAGCAAACGTCCTCAACAAGCGCCAACATGGAGATGGTTAAGTGGTAGCAAGGATCATTTAATCCCGAGAACAACCTGTTGGGAAATGGTTATTTCAGATGGCTGATTCTTACGCCAGCAAATTAACTAGCTACGACTACAAAGTGGCTGTTGAAGAAGGTAGAAAAAGTGTTAGAATTGAGGAAATGAATGGTACGGAATGAGAAAAAGTTGACAGATATGAAGTGAAGTGTGACGACTACAAAGTTGTTGTAGTTGTTTGGTAATCAGATCGAAGGAGTTTTGTAGCTTCGAATCGCTGGTTGGAAGGCGGGGGAGGGAGGGCCCGCGAGGGCTGAGTTTAACGTCAAGCCTGAAGCCTAGAACTTTGAGTAATTCGTTTGGATTAACAATAGATATAAGATCCAACAGGAACGTGGATCCATCACACAAATTACAAAACCCTGCAGAGGAAGTTGCTGAACGTCTAGACTCAAGTACCATCTTTGAAAGAGACCGTGAATCAAAATCCATCTAGAGAATCGTTTGGAGGTGTATAACCATAGACGACATTGCAGGGGCACAACTCATTCCGCCCGAAGAGGATTCTCTTACTTCAATTAATACAGTTACCAAGATATTCACTCGTAGTGGCGGAGCGCCCAAATGATTGCAAAGACTTTTGGGTTTTCTAAATCAAACATGGACGACCGTTTACGTTCGTCCAATCAGAGAAAACAATCGCTAATCAAAATCAAATCTCATAGGAACTCCTAGACGGGTCCATCCATTTGCACAGTTAGTTTTGGAGTAAGCATCCCTTTGCATTCAACGCTTCTCTTCTAGATTTAACAATCCTACAATAGGATAAAACAACATCTGTAAAACAAAACATATTTGCTTACCTTTCTTCTAAAGAGAAATAAATGTCCAGACTCTCACTCCTATTACTCTTAACTCAATTCCTCTATTCACCTGTCTTTGCTCAAAACATTGGTGGAGGTTGGGATGCTTTCTATGAAGAGCCTTCTAATGAAAGTTGTAATATAAAATCAATTCAAGCAACATCAGATGGTGGTTTTATCTGCGCCGCATCATCTTTAACATGGGAGAGCTGGAATATCGGGGGTGGCGCGTATTTGAAAGAATCAATCAATGTTCTCAAGTACGACAAGTGTGGGAACGTGCGATGGAGGAAAAGCTTATTTCTTGCCACCAGTTTTAATAGTTATTACGTTCCTAGCATCATTGAAACTAGTACTGGTAATTATCTGCTTTCTGGAATTCGAAATTGCGTTACAGGTCAAGCTACGGACATTGTTCTAGTCATGTTAGACAGCAATGGAACAATCCTATGGAACGGGTGCTACGGAGGCGGTAGTCATGAAACTGAAGCGTACGTTGTTGAATCCGTTGACCATAATTTCGTTATTGCTAGCTCATCAAAATCGACGAGTGGTGATCTCGATTCAAACCAAGGTTCTTTTGACATTTGGCTTTTCAAAATAGACCCTTCTGGAAACATAATCTGGAGTAAGACATATGGAGGAAACGGAGTTGACCTAGCGAACGATCTAATTCAAACAAGTGATGGCGGATATCTAATTGGAGGGTATACTAATTCCTTTTCTGAGGAAGTTCCTGCTCCGCTAGGAGAATCAGATTTCCTGATCTTAAAAACGGATGGTGAAGGCAATGTAGAATGGCAAAAAAGATTCGGAGGGTCTGACCATGAACAGTGCACCGCAGTTGTTGAGTCAAATAATGGAGAATTTATTGCTACTGGGCGGACCAAATCTTTAGATATTGATGTCTCTACCTCCTTTGGTTCTTATGACTTCTGGACCATTAAGTTAGATGCAGAAGGAAACTTAATTTGGGAACAATCACATGGCGGAAGCTATAATGACCGACCTAATGCTATAGGGGTCACTCCCAGCGGTAACATTTTGATTGCGGGCCATACCGAATCTAATGATGGCGGCGTTACTTTCTCAAATGGCGACATAGATGCTTGGATTGTAGTACTAAACGATGACGGAGAATTCCTTTGGGAAAAAGCATTCGGAAGCGATGGCGCAGACTCATTTGAAGACATTCATGTGATCAATGATTCGACATTTGGATTCTCCGGAAGATACAAAGCAGATGAAGGGAACTCTGATTCTTCTTTTGCTGGTGGAATTGGGTGGATTAAAATGCTAACAAGCACTGACAATAGGGAATTTGACGGTTGCGGTCAGATCTCCTATCAATATACAGACGGTGTTTTCCCAAACCCTACGAATGATTTCATCTACATTAAATATTTTCTGCCCGAAAACTCCAAATACTTCGTAACAAATGCGGCGGGTCACATTGTTCAAGAAGGAATACTACCCGGTAGCTACGCTCAACTAGACTTTACTTCTCTGCAAAGCGGATTATATCTTCTGAAGATTGAAGGCTACCCGATTCAGAAGATCTTTAAGAGAAATGACTAAACTTGAACGAAAAAAGCCCCAAACTCCACAAAACAAAAAAGGTTCGCGCCCGAACCTTTTAATTTCCCACTAGGGTGGAATTACTTACTTAACTAATTGTTTCTGTTGTACCATGAAACAATCTACACCTCCCTTTACGAGGGAAGTTTGTCAAGGTTACGTTTTTTCAAAAAAAAATTATTTTTTTTTTGAATGATTTACTTCACACTGCAAAATGAGAAAGCGGACTTACAACCAACCCTGTTCGTTTACGTATAGAGGCAGCCTAGTTTAGATGGTTTCCACCTAAGAATCGGAGGTCAAAAAGAACTTTTAATTGAACTGCTGCATTTCTACCAAAGAACGGTAAACACCCTCTTTCTCCATCAGCTCATTGTGCGTGCCCTGCTCCACAATCTCTCCATCCTTCACTACAGCAATCAAATCTGCATTCTGAATGGTGCTCAATCTATGCGCAATCACCAAAGACGTTCTATTCTACATCA
>CAYGUR010000314.1:0-3995 GCA_964353035.1 uncultured Comamonadaceae bacterium
CTTATACCATTTACGCAGGTATGTTTAGCCCCTTAAGTTCGAACGACGTTTTTACAACTAGTCCAATGTTGGGATTTACGTTTAGCACTCCGATGAGAAATAAATTGATGGTTGAGTTGGGCGTAAAATTCAGAATAAACGTAAACGACAAGTCTTTTGACTATTACGCTCTTGAAGACACGAACAAAGTTAACTCGGATGTGACCATTTTCTTTGGCGGATTAGTGAGCTACAAGGTTTATGAAAGTGAAAGATTGACACTACTTCCTAAGGCGGGCATCGGACTGGAGTCAGTTGATACAGGCTTAACTGAAAAGAGTGATGATTCAGATGATGTGGAGTCTTTCAATGTTAACACCATTCATTTATCGTTCGGACTAGCTGCAATGACCCCCATACTCCGAAAGAGTTATTTAGGTTTAGGCGTGAACTATCATTTTTGTCCGTACGGATTGGATAAAAATTTGCAAACGAATTTTGAGAATAATTTAATGAGTGCTGAATTATTTTGGCGGTTCTAACTGCCGTCCATTCTCCCTCTTCACTCACCCTTCGCACTCAAAACTGTCTTCACTCATCGGCTTCTTCCAAACCTTCAATCAATCATAAAAGCCTTTTACATCAATGTTTTCAGAGTATTCTTTTGGAATGCTCTTTATCGCTTCCTGGAGGCGAGTGATGTTCTTCTTCTGTCGATCAACTTCTTCTAAATTGTAATTGTAGTGTTGAAAGAGATAGAAGATAATGAAGCGATTGTAGATGTCAAGTTCGTCATTCGTTATAGCGCTGATCATGGCGTTTTCAAACTCAGTTTTATTTTGAGATTCGGCCATTGCTCTTCCCAATCTATTTACACTTCCGTAGTAGTGATTGCTAGTGGGGTCATCGATTCGAAGTGTAATTCCCAGGATTAAGTCAATCACATTGATGTTCAAAGACTCGAGCTCTTTGATGTAAGTCTCTCGACGTTCCCAAGCGTAACTTCCATCAGAAAGTCTAGAGAAATTGTCATTCATAATGTCGAGGTGTGACCGAATAAAGACATCCCAATTGTGCGTTTCGGCTGAAAGTTGGGCGATTTGCATGGCATGAAACCTTGGGCTGTTGTCCATGCTACACTGACCGTAAACAATGCGATTACGCTTTAATTCGAGTGTTTTTTCTTTCATGTCGCAACCTGAGATCAGTGTCTCCAGTAGCTCGTTTCCACAATTTAAATTGATTGCGTAATCAGCGGCATTCTCGATAAGTTCAACCAGTTCCTGGTCTGCCTGCACGAGACTATCAATCTGACCGAATATAGACCATCTCCAGTTGTAATATTCTTCCCTATGGTCTTCTGGTTCAGCTGGAGCGCCGGTTTGTTTAACCAAATGGTCATACAACTTTACATAGGGTTTGGAATTGCTCAACTCATCGCACTGATCGGCACGTTCTTCAATGAACACAGTCGCCTCTGGTACTATCAGGCACTCTGCATATTGGACTTGTTTGTTTTGGATTTCGGGCAATTTTATTTTTTCAAAATCGGAAACGAGGAAGAAGGCCGAAAAAGAATACTCCTGATCTTCATCAAAAATCCAGGTTGAGGCTGTGGGAATTCTAGGTGGATTGTATGCTTCGTGGCTGATGTTTCCGAAGCTCGGAACAAAAGTATACTCTACCATGGGGACGTCCTTGTAACCAAGATAGTTGTATTGAATGGCTAACTCTTTGGGATGAACTTCTGTTTCAGGAAATTGCTTTTTGAATTCTTCGATCGAACAATTTTTTTTCACTGCTTTGAGCGCTGCTGAGGTGTATTCCTTATCCAACCTGACAAAGTATCCTTGAGCTTGGGGGCAACTTTCAAACGATGGAGTTTCATCACAGGTTTTAAACTGAAGTCCGAGAGAGTCTGCAATATAATTGAGGTGATCCATGGTAGTTTGATCATAAATCAATCCATTGTCATATTCTTCAAATTCATTTTGAGATTGCAACGAACCAGCAAGAACAAGGCAAAACGAGAAAATAGCGAGTTTTTTCATGGCAAGGTGTTTTGAATAAAACGCAAAGCGACTTAAAAACGTATTACAAAAAGAGCGCAATACTTACATTTCTAATTCAAAACTCACACACTCAATCAACCCAGATCTACTTTGGGAACTGACCACATCCCTTGTCCCGCTAGGGACAAAATATCGGTAGGAAGGAACCGATTGACCCCGCCAACCATCGTGCCGTAGGTACGAAATGTAAAAGTCAGTATTGAGATAGAGTGTGAGTTGCTCAGATAGGGGCGCTGCTAAGCGTCCGCAGGTCTACCTCCGCCTGCCTGATTTGTTCCGCATCGCTTCAGCTCTCTTTTCGCCCCATTCATCAAAAATGTCGATGCCTAAATTTTGGTGGAGGAGATCGACGATTCTTCGCGCAGCATGGTAATCTTGGAATTCATAAATATGGGTTGCATCTCCGTTTAGGACGTACAATTCCAAGTCGAAAGTGCGCGAACGAATAGTGTTCACGTTAAACCGCGACTCATAGGTGTTTTTTTCATTGGTGAAAATGAGCCTACCCGTTTTAAACCGGGAAAGATTGATAGGCTTGTGGAATTCCTTCCCAAGCATTGTTTTGTAGCTGCTGAAGGTGTTGGTTTTCAAATCCAATTGGATGCCTGTGCGAGTAGAAAGCAGTGCGATGATCACAAATCCTCCTGCGATTAAGAAATACCAACTGATCAATCCACCCAGGGCAACAGATATAGCCATCGCCAAGACCGAATGCGCTAAATACACCAGCGAATAGCCCTCACTAAATTTATACACTGTTTTCATGATTTCAATGTCTTCAAAAATTGAAATCTTTGGCCGTCATTGTGGCGAAAGGCGTAGAAACTTTGGGAATGGCTTATTCTTGACTGATTTCGTTCTGATCAGCAGATGGTTGAATCGTTTGGTATTCAAGTAGGATGGTATCAAACGAACTTGAGTCCAAAGATAAATGTGGTTCAACAGCGTCAAAATAGTACAATTCTCGCTGTGTCTGAACATCTAATTTCAGTATCGCATTCTGCTGAATAGAAATGCAATGCAAACTGCCAGCAATAAAGGGAAGCATGAGCGAAAACGTTTGTCGTGCTGTCATGATGAAATTGTTAACCGACCAAGCACACGAAGCGGCAGGAGTAATTCCAAAGCCGTTGAGTTAACTCTACTTCCTGCGGTCGTGGCTTAGTCGGTAAGATGATGCTATTCGACAATCATAGGAGATTTGCCGTCGGTGATAATAATTTTCGCGTTCGTTGAATTCGCCAGCTCTCTAAACGCCTCGATGCTTCTGATGCGAATGATTTCTTCCGTCAATCCTTCTGAAAGTATGAGTTGCGCATCTTTGGTACCAGTAGCTTCAATCACTTTTCGCTCTGCTTCCAACTTTTCCTGCTGAAGAATGAATTCCATTCGCATAACGTCCTGTTCTGCCTGAAGCTTTTGTTCGATACTCGTTGAGAGTCCGGCAGGTAGCTGAATGCTTTTCATCAACACAGCCTCAATGACCATCCCTTGTTTTTGAAGCAGTTCATTCATCCGTTCTAAAATTGCTGCTTCAATGGCGGCTCGCTTTCCAGAGTGCATGTCCTTCGCGAAGTATTGAGAGCAGATATCAGCACTGGCTGAACGAAACACATTTGATATAATGGCTTCATGGTCAGGACCGATGTTCTCTAGAAAGTCGATCAACTGCGTGGCGTCAATTCGATAAAGAATTGAAATCTGTGAGGTCACACTTAATCCTTCTTTACTAGGAAGGCTTAGGGTCAGTTCCAGATCGTTGATCTGAACATCTGTAATGATGACTTTCGAAACGAAGGGGTTGAACCATATAGATCCGTCTGTTTTGACATCTTCAGAAAGTTTTCCGAGTTTCTGCTTGACCCCAACTTGTCCGGGGCGAATGATGGTGCAGCTTGAAAGAAAAGCTACCGCGAATAGGATAAGGAATGCTCTCATAATGTG
>CAYGUR010000315.1:0-3978 GCA_964353035.1 uncultured Comamonadaceae bacterium
CTCAGATCGGACATGATGTAGATATCAGTCAGCAGGAAATTCTCAAATCAGGCCTGCTGGAACCGGACGAGTGGGGACAGATCGAATATTATGCCCGTACCCTCTTCCAAAAGGGAACCGAAATGGCCGCTGCCCGGGGCTTGATCCTGGTCGATACCAAATACGAGTTTGGCTATCACGACGGCCAAATTGTCGTGATCGACGAAATCCATACCCCGGACTCTTCCCGCTACTACTATGCCGAGGGCTACGAAGAACGGCTGGCCCAGGATGAACCCCAAAAACAACTCTCCAAAGAGTTTGTGCGCGAGTGGCTGATGGCGAATAACTTCATGGGCAAAGAAGGACAAACGCAGCCGAAGATGAGAGAAGAATTCATCAATACCGTTTCAGAACGCTATGTTGAATTGTACGAAAAAGTCTTTGGAGTAAACTTCGAACCGGCTCCTCAAGAGTTTTTACACCAGCGAGTTCATGAGAATGTAGTAAGTTGGATGGAATCAAACCTATAAGAAATGGATATTCAGAACCCTAAAAGTTGGAGTAAGTCAGAATTTGAAGCGTTCGTTTTTATGATTGCCGCTTCTGCTAACCTCGATATTGATCCGGCTGAACGTAAAATCATCAAAGAGAAGGCAGGAAAATCTTTCCACGATGTGAAAGAGGCTTTTTCAAGTAGGAACGATGCAGAGCGCATTGATGCCATGCTGGAAGCTAAAGAAGTGCATTTGACCACTCCTGAGTCTCACGCCGAATTGAAAAAACATGTGCATGAAGTTTTTATGGCAGACCATGACTACTCAATGATTGAGCGCGGTATCGAAAGCATGCTGAAGCGAATGCTATAAGGAACCGCTGTCTTGAAGCAGTGAAGCTGACCAATCTGTTGGTTTAGAAACTAGTTTTTGACTGAACGCTGCTCCAATTGGTCTTTCAATCCTAAAAACACAATCAGAGGAAGGAACCAAATCATCTTCCCTCCCAACCTTGGTATGGCATTGCCAAACGTGCCACTTACCCAAATATTGAGCACCAGTGCGATAAGTAGTAAAAGCATTACCAGTTGAAATGTGGGCGAAGCCGACTTCCAACGTAAAAGCCACGCAAGAACCAGCAATCCGAAGAAAATGGTTGTCAGTATGAAAAATCGGTTCAGCCAAGCCATTCCTTGAAGCTGATCTTTGTACTGTCTGCTGTATTCAAAAAGTGGAACTGAATTCGGTAGGTACGTGTGTATACGTTCGTTCAATTCTGTCCCTTCCACAAAAGGTCCTGTTCCATCAGCCACTCCAAATGTAACCGCCTGTCTTACAGAAGCTTTCAATGAACTTTGAATGTGCAGTAAAATGTATTTCGGTGTGGTTAATGTTTCAGAAATAATCTCGCCAAACTCTTCTCGGGTTCCCTTCCAATCGCCGATTTTGTAAAACGGACTGGTTTCCAACCACAAAAACTCCCAGGCTTTGTTTGGAAGTTCGTCTTTGTACTTGCAGATTTCGTACTGCTTCGTTTCACAGTTTTCTTCTAAGTATGGCATTAGTACACCATTCTCAAGCATTGCTGCGATGAAAAATCCATTCTTCGCCTTCGCCATAGCAGACCCCATTGTTAAAATAGACAGGCAGGTCAAACCAAACAGCACCCCTAGTTTTTTCCAACCCACTGCTTTGATCACATCTACACATCCGACCAGTTTTACGATTGCAAGGAGTCCGATAAATACAATGAAATAACTTACATGTCCGAGGTGGGTGGTGACGGAAACGAAAAAGACAACGTACAGTAAAACCAACATTCTTTTCGAATGGTTTCCTCGCAGCACGTTGATTAGCGCCAAAGCTCCTATTGCGGAAAAAATATCAGGCGTCAACAAAGAAGTATACCATGAAATTGTAGACAAAACGGCCGTTACAATTAAAGCCATCGTCCCAAACCATTGCCATTTCACCCTGTTCGTTGAGGATTGAAAAAGGCGTAAACACAACCAAGAGACCAGAAAAGACTGCATGAAAACTATGAGCCAAATAAACAGTCCGTTCAGCGAGAATATACGCAGCAACAGTCCGTACGAAATAGGTCTGTCAAAAGGTGTTTCCAATTCGAACCCAGAGACTAAGAAAGTGGAGGTGTCTGAATAAAGCAATGGGAAGGCATTCCAAATGGCCACCATTGACAGCGTGATAGTAGCAGTTAGAACAGGCAAATGGTTTTTCCAATTTCGCATACTGCTATTCGCTCGCTTGTTTATCGGGTAATCAGTACGTTACCGAATTCTGTTATTGAAAATCCTTTTTCACTAATGGCTTTCACTTTGTAAGCATAAATGCCATCTGGAACGTAGTATGCGCCGAAATTATCAGAGCCGTCCCAAGCTTCGCCCAATTGTGTACTTCGCCACACAGAATGCCCCCACCTGTTGAACACTTCGATTTCAAATTCAACCAAATTCAATCCAATTGGTGTCCACACTTCGTTCAACCCATCACCATCTGGCGTGAATGCGTTTGGAATGTACAGTGCATAATCACAATCATCAAAGATGAGTTCTACTTCATCTTGTGCTTCTCCGCACTGGTTCCACGTGATGACTTCATAGATTCCCGAAGTGGTGATTGTGCGTTCAAACTCTTCTGAACCATCGTTCCAAATAATGCTGTCATTGTAAGCTCCTGAAGCATCTAGCTCTACCTCTTCACGAATGCACAGCTGTTGATCTGGACCTAAATCTACTTCTGGAAGTTGGAGGTATTCAACTTCGCTTTCAAGAAAAATAGCGCATTGTTCATTGGCTATTGTTACGGCATAAACCCCTGACTCACTAACGGTTAACTCATCTGTAGTGATGTTGTTGTTCCAGAAACCCTCTTGCGGTAATGTATAGGTATACGATTCGCCAGGACACAGTGAGATGAAGGGCTCAATTTGAGCGATTGGATATTGAATGACATCAATGAATGCTGAATCGCGCTCGGTGCATCCTTGGGCTTCAACTTCAAACCAGATCCATCCTTCCGCATTGCTTTCAAGGTTCAATCCATTGGTGCCGTCAGACCAAATGCCATCTACATTCACCTCAAATTCCGCTACTTCGTCAGAGCAAATAGATACATCTGGCCCCAAAGAAAATTCTGGTAACACAGGAACGTCCACCACAACTTCATCAGTTGATGTGCATCCCAAGGCCGTTACAGTTGCTTCATACACTCCTGCTTGAGAAACATCAATGACGTTGGTGCTTGCGTTTGTAGACCACTCAACAGATTCCCATCCTGTTCCAGCATTTAAGGTTGCCACTTCGCCCTCACAGATCACAAGGTCTTCGCCTAAATCAAACACGGGAAGTGGATTTACGGTCACGGTGACTTGATCAAACTGAAAGCATCCTGTATTTGCTGAGTCAGCCAGCAATTCATAGGTGATTTCATACGGGGTAGCTGTTAAATTTTGGAGGGTTAACATCGGCTCACCAACAGAAGAAATGGTGCTTCCTCCCTCCGTCCATTCGTAGTTGAAATTCGTCAAGGTAGCTTCACCCAGTGTAAAGGTTTCACCGCTGCAAACAGTCAGGTCCTCTCCTGCTGAAGCTTGTTGGACAACGTTGTAGGCTGTGCACGTAGTGACCGTAATGTCGTCTATTCCAAAGTCGTTTCCCCCTTGCTCCGTTTGAAGACTTAAGATGCACAGATCAATGGAATCATTGTCTTCGGAGTCCCACTGGAACGTCATTTCAACCCATCCTGCGTCGGCAACCACCGGATTTCCTTGCGAAACGCCATCAATCTGAAATTCGAGGGTTCCGTAGATACTATTTTGCGGATTGGTGTCTACATTTCGTACCCAACATGAGATGGTGTATTCTGTGTTTTGTTCAACATCAATGGTTTGACACCACACATTGGTGTTCGGAATGGCAGATCCATTCACAACCATAAAATTGCCGGTTGGCGGATTCGTATGATCGTTTCCTTGAAAGTTCGA
>CAYGUR010000316.1:0-3952 GCA_964353035.1 uncultured Comamonadaceae bacterium
CAAGAAGACACACATCTGAACAATGATGATACCGAAGACTGGGACTCTGACTCAGAGGGAGAAAGCTCTTTTTGGGATTACTTTGACAATTACTACTACTCAGCATGGGATGATTATTACTACGACTATGACTACCAAGAGCGTGAGAACCCATGTCACATTAGCTACTACAGACAGCATCGCTTTGCAAGTCGTAACATTCTAGCCTCCAACTTAGGCGTAATCACGAAACGTGGTACCGATGGCGTTTGGAATGCATGGGTTACTGATTTAACCTCTACTGAGCCCTTGACAGGAGTTGCCGTTGAACTGCTCAACTTTCAAGGTCAGTTGATTGGACAAGCTTCTACAGATTCTGAAGGTGCTGTCAAAATTGATGCGGGAGGAAAGATTCCCTTCCTTATTGTAGCCAAACGAGGGAATGAAAAAACCTACATGAAATTGGCCAATGGAAATGCCCTTTCATTGTCGCGATTTGATGTCTCAGGACAAAGCACTCAAAATGGCTCAAAAGGATTCATTTATGGCGAACGTGGTGTTTGGAGACCGGGAGACACGCTGTTCTTAGGATTTATGCTTGAGAATAAAGTGGCAAAACTACCTGTCGGACATCCAGTGCAATTTGAATTGATTGATGCCCGCAACCAACTGGTTGAAAAAATCACCCGAACACTCAATGAAAACCAACACTTAGCTTTTGAGATCCCAACAGATGCCGATGCCGCAACAGGAAACTGGCAGGCCCGCATTCGAATTGGTTCATCTGTGTTTAACAAGTGGCTGAAGGTGGAGACCATCAAGCCCAATCGTTTGAAAATAGGACTTGATTTTGGTAAAGAACGTATTGACGCTGGCGACAAAGGGATTGCGGGCGATTTGCACGTAGAATGGCTTCATGGCGCGCCTGCAAAGAACCTTCGTACTGTGATTGAAATGAGTTTAAAACCCATTGCTACGCGGTTCTCTAAATACACCGACTATACCTTTGATGATCCCGCTCGAACCTTTCAGTCAGATGCGAAAGTGGTCTTTGATCAGAACGTGAACAACATGGGAGATGCCGTAGTCAATATCAATCTAGGTTCATTTACAAACGCCCCCGGGATGTTGAAAGCCGTCTTCGATACGCGTGCTTTTGAATCAGCCGGAGATTTTAGCATTGACCAACACAGCATTGACCTTGCTCCTTACAATCAATTCGTAGGCATTCGCTTGCCCAAAGGCGATAAAGCACGAAACATGCTGCTCACTGATACCACACACACCATTGATGTAGTGAGCGTTGATGCCAATGGAAAACCAGTTTCTAGACCGAACCTGAGATGGACTTTGCACAAAATTGATTGGAGATGGTGGTGGCAAGGCGATGGTAACGAACTTTCGCAATACGCAGGTGATCAATCTATGAACCGTATTGATCAAGGAACTGTTTCGACCAACTCCAAAGGCGAAGGCGAATTTCAAATCAAAGTGAACTACCCTAGTTGGGGTCGCTACTTGCTGCGTGTTGTTGACGTTCAGAGCGGACATGCAACGGGTCAAACTGTTTACATTGACTGGCCTGGATGGGCTGGCAGAGCACAACGAGAAAATCCGGAAGGAGAAACCATGTTGATGTTGACCACAGATCAAACTTCTTACAAAACTGGTCAAACATGCTCGGTTTCATTTCCTGGGGCGAAAGGAGCGAGAGCGCTTGTAACCGTTGAAAATGGTTCTCAAGTAATCAAAGCAGAGTGGCTCGAAACCACCGAAGGAACCAATGCATACAAACTGCAACTCAATCCCGAATATGCTCCAAATGTGTTCGTCAATGTCGAACTAGTGCAGCCACACGCCCAAACCGTCAATGACAATCCGATGCGCATGTACGGTGTGACGCGGATTTTGGTCGAAAATCCAGCTTCGAGATTGGAGCCCGTGATTTCGATGCCTGATGAGCTAGAACCAGAATCTGTTTACAGCGTCAAAGTGAACGAAAAGAGCGGAAAAGCGATGTCTTACACCCTTGCCGTGGTAGACGAAGGTTTACTGGGGCTAACCCGATTCAAAACACCTGATCCTCATGCATTTTTCTATGCAAAAGAAGCATTGGGCGTGAACACATGGGATGTTTACAACGATGTTATTGGTGCTTATGGCGCTGAAATGAAGCCACTTTTAGGCGTTGGAGGTGATGAAGACCAAGGAGCAAATGGAAAGAAAAATGCCAACAGATTCAAGCCGGTTGTGACCTACTTAGGTCCGTTCAACCTCAAAACAGGTGAAACAGCTTCGCACAAAATTCAAATGCCGAATTACATCGGTGCAGTGCGTGTAATGGTTGTTGCTAGAAAAGAGACCGCTTACGGAAATGCTGAGAAATCGGTCCCTGTTAAAAAACCGCTGATGGTGCTAGCTACACTTCCGCGTGTGCTTGGCCCTGCAGAAGAAGTGCAATTGCCTGTGACCTTATTTGCAATGGATGAGAAGCTCTTGAACAAGGACATCCAGATTGAAATAAATACAGATCAAATGTTGACTGGTATTTCGCCCTTAAAACGCACCATTCAGTTTAAGTCTTTGGGCGAACAAGTGGAATTTTTCAGCCTCAAAACAACTGAAGACATCGGCATGACGGAAGTCAATGTCAAGGTTACTGGAGGTGGCGAAAAAGCGAGCTATCAGATGGAGTTGGATATTCGCAACCCTAATCCGCCTGCAACAGTGCGCTACGTTAAAGCACTTGAACCAGGTGAATCTTGGGAACAGATGTATGACCTTCCCGGCATGGCTGGAACCAACGAAATAATATTGGAGGCCTCTACCCTAACCCCTATTAACTTGGGAGAGCGATTGAACTACCTGATTGGTTATCCACATGGATGTGCAGAGCAAACCACTTCCCGTGCTTTCCCTCAGCTCTTCTTGGAAGATGTGGTGGAATTGACAGAGCAGCAAAAAACACGCATCCATTACAATGTGCAAGAGGCAGTCAATAAGCTTCGGACCTTCCAAAAATCCAATGGCGGATTTAGCTATTGGAGCAACCAGTCGCAAGTGAATGATTACGTCTCAAGCTACATTGGTCACTTTTTAATTGAGGCGAAGGAAAAAGGCTACGATGTTCCTGACGCAATGCTGAAAGACATCGTTCGCTACCAGCGTGAAATTGCTCGAAACTGGCGAAATCCAAGGGCTTCAAAAGACCGTTACCACGGGTACGACATGCTTCAAGCATACAGACTCTATACCCTTGCTCTAGCTGGGAAACCAGATGTTGGCGCTATGAATCGACTTCGTGAACAGGCCGACCTCAACGTCAGCGCTCGTTGGAGGCTTTCAGCAGCATACCACTTAATTGGACAATCGGAAGCGGGAGAAGCGCTCGTGAAGAATGCACCGTACAAGCCCAATCAATACAGTGGTAAGTACTACTACTATGGCTCGTATCACCGTGATCTTGCAATGATTGCCGAAGCAATTGTTCGAAGTGGAGACAAGACAAAAGCGGCAGAGCTTGTTGACGAATTGGCGAAAAACCTCAATTCTCGCAGGTGGCTTAGCACACAGGAAACAGCGTACTCGTTAATTGCGATCGGTAAATTCTTGGAAAGCGAAAATGGGAAGTCGTTCACCTTTAGCTACAGTCACAACAGACAACCGCAGCAGAAGGTAGATTGTGACCATGCTGTCATGAAAGTAGATTTAACTCCGAACCAGTTAGATGGAAACAAATTTGCCTTCAACAACACAGGGGAACGAACTGTTTTCGTACAGCTCACCACCATCGGTCAACCCATTGAAGACAAGCTTCCAGCAACTCAGGAAGGCATCTCCATGGTTACTTCTTACCTAGATAGAGACTGGAAAATCATTGACGTTTCGCGTTTGACGCAAGGAACAGACATCATCGCTAAAGTCACCATCCAAAATCAAACGTGGAAGAACGGCTTGTCAGATGTGGCACTGA
>CAYGUR010000317.1:0-3947 GCA_964353035.1 uncultured Comamonadaceae bacterium
CCCGCTTGTTGTTTGGCAAACAGGTTCTGGAACTCAGAGCAACATGAACGTCAATGAAGTAGTGGCGCACCGTGCGCATGTCATGAACGGGGGCACCTTGGGCGAAGGTGACAAGCCTATTCATCCCAACGATGACGTCAACAAAAGCCAGTCTAGCAACGATACTTTTCCAACGGCGATGCACATTGCAGCCTACAAGAAGGTGCTAGAGGTGACCATCCCTGGTGTTGAGCAACTTCGAGATACCTTGCAGGCGAAAAGCAAGGAGTACATGGAAGTAGTGAAAATCGGACGTACACATTTGATGGATGCGACTCCGCTCACACTCGGACAAGAATTTTCAGGTTATGTAGCGCAGTTGAATTTCGGACTGAAAGCCGTTCGAAATACGCTTGCGCACCTTTCTGAATTGGCCTTAGGCGGAACAGCTGTTGGAACAGGCATCAATACGCCTGAAGGGTATTCTGAAACTGTGGCGAAGTACATTGCTGAATTCACAAACTTGCCCTTCGTGACTGCTGCGAACAAATTTGAAGCACTGGCAGCGCATGACGCCATTGTGGAAACACACGGTGCGTTAAAGCAGTTGGCGGTGAGCTTGAATAAAATTGCGAACGACATCAGAATGATGGCCAGCGGACCGCGTTCGGGAATTGGTGAGATCATCATTCCGGCCAATGAGCCAGGGTCATCAATCATGCCTGGGAAAGTGAATCCAACGCAGTGCGAAGCATTGACCATGGTTTGCGCTCAAGTAATGGGGAACGATGTAGCTGTGACCGTTGGAGGAACCCAAGGGCACTACGAATTGAATGTGTTCAAGCCTATGATGGCAGCCAATGTATTGCAGTCTGCACAGCTTATTGGAGATGCTTGTGTATCATTTGATGAGCACTGCGCACAAGGCATAGAGCCAAACCAATCACGCATTGATGAGCTGGTCAATAATTCGCTTATGCTTGTTACGGCATTGAATACGAAAATTGGCTACTACAAGGCAGCTGAAATTGCCGGCAAAGCGCATACAGAAGGAACTACGCTCAAGGCAGCAGCACTCTCTTTAGGCTACCTCACGGAAACTGAGTATGATGAGTGGGTTGACCCGAAGAAGATGGTAGGAAAGATCTAATCACAAAGGTGATGTACAAAAAAGGGGCTGAATTTCAGTCCCTTTTTTAAATGCTTTCAGTTCAGCGTTTTAAACAAAACGTTCGTCTTTGCTGATTTTCAAGTCATTTACAATCGACTTGATTTTCTGTTCGTCGGCTTTTTTACAAATAAGCAATGCATCTCCCGTATCTACTACAATGCACTCATTTAATCCTTGCAAAACCACCAACTTACCTTGCGGAGTATACACCACGTTGTTGGCAGATTGATAGGCCATTACGTGCTTTGAAACCACACCGTTCCCTTGGTCGTCTTGTTTGAGCTGGCCATAGAGAGATCCCCAAGTTCCTAGATCACTCCAACCGAAATCACTCAGCACCACTTTGACGTTATTCGCTTTTTCCATGATGCCGTAGTCTATGGAAATGTTGTCACTCTCTCCGTAGACTTCATCAATGGCTTCAGCCTCTTTTTCTGTGCCGAAGTCTTTGGCTCTAGAAACGAAGAGCTTGTACATGTCGTTCAAGTGCAGTTCGAAGGCCTTTTGGATGTTTTTCAAACTCCAAATGAAGATGCCTGAATTCCAATAGAAGTCGCCAGATTCAAGGAAGCTTTCGGCCAACTCCAGATTCGGTTTTTCAGTGAAGGTGCGCACTTGCATCACGCGTGCATTCGGATTGGTAGTGTCTTCTTCAAACTGGATATATCCGTAGCCTGTATCAGGTCTGCTTGGTTTAATTCCAAGGGTAACAAGGTTGTCAGTGCTACTTGTTTCGTCCAAGGCAATTTGAACGTTTTCTACAAAGCTTACTTCGTTCAAGATGAGGTGATCAGAAGGAGCAACAATGATGTTGGCTTCGGGATCAATGTTGGCAATGCAAAAATTCGCGTAAGCAATGCAAGGAGCCGTGTTGCGCATAAAAGGCTCACAGAGCACTTGTTCAGGCTTCAATTCAGGAAGTTGTTCAAGAACTAAGTCGCGGTAGCGCTCATTGGTCACAACGAACACATTTTCTGCTGGGGTGAGCTTTCGAAGACGTTCATGGGTCATTTGAATCAGCGTTTTCCCTGTTCCAAGGATATCGTGGAATTGCTTAGGGAAAGCTGTGCGGCTCATAGGCCAGAATCTGCTTCCGATTCCACCGGCCATAATTACGGCGAAGTTGTGCTGATTAACCATTGTCAATTTTATTTCAACGTTGAAAATGCAGATTTCAAGCGCATGAAAACGTTTGAAATTTCATTTTTATCTGCTGTTCCAACAGAAAGCCTAAACCATTCTGAATCTTCTGAGGCACCAAATGCATAAAAAGGTACAAGTGCGAGCCCCGCTTTGTCTAACAGAAATGCGGCAATGTCTTTTGTGCTTTCGAAGGTAGTTCCTTCTGTTGTTTCTTTTCCGCGAAGGGAAAATTTAACAGTGAGATAAAGTGCGCCCTGCGGACGAATAACCTCCACGGGGAAGCCTTCGTTCTTCATGTTTGTGAATCCTTCGTAGAACATCACCAATCTTTCTGATAGCTCAGTTTTAATCCAAGCCAAGTACTGATCTACTTCATCTGTTTGGCTCAGGTATGCCGCCGTAGCTACCTGCTCTGCTTTGGGAGCCCATGCGCCAATGTGACCAAGAATCGACTTCATTTTAGCGATGATGTGTGAAGGGCCGAATGCCCATCCAACACGAATTCCAGTTGCAGCAAAGGCCTTCGACAATCCGTCGATAAAAATGGTATACGGACGCATTTCAGGGTTCAATGAAACCGGGTCAAAATGCTGCGTGTTTTCGTAACAAAGGACCCAATAGATTTGATCAAACATCACATACAGCGGATTTTCAGGTCCGCGACGTTTGTTGGCTTCAACTACTGCATCGCAGATAGCCTCAAGCTGTTCTTTGCTGAAAACGGTGCCCGTTGGGTTCAATGGAGAACACAACGCAATAAGTCGTGCAGTGTCCATATGAGGTTTCAGCTGTTCAACAACCGGCATAAAATTCGTGTCTGGCGAAGTTTCAATCATGACTTTTTTGCCATGCGCCATGTGTGTATAGTGGTTGTTGTTCCAAGAAGGGACGGGGAATACCACTTCATCATCTTGATCAACAAGCGCCTGGTAAGCCGCGTGAATGAGCGGACGAGCGCCACCAGCAATCAGAAAATCATTCGCGCTGTACTCCAAGCCTTGTCGTTGTTGAATAAAACGAGCAACTTCAGCACGCAATTCAGGGACACCGTTTGAAGCAGGGTAGTTGGTTTGCTTTTCTTGGTAGGCCTTGATGATTTCTTCTTCCAGTTTTTCTGGAATTGGAAAGAGCGCTGGATTGAAGTCGCCAATCGTGAAATTGTGGATGTCTTGTCCAGCCTGAATGCGTTCTTTGATTTCTCCAGCTAGCTTGATAATTTCAGATCCTACAAGGTTTTGAGCCATGTTGGAAACACGCGTAGTGGTAGACGATGACGAAGTTGTATTTGACACAATGATGATCTTTGGTTTCAGGGTGCAAAAGTACAAAAAACCAAAGGTTAGACCGCCTCAATTTGGACAGACGGTTGGAATAGGAATCTTTTTCCTGTAGAGATTTGTTTGCAGCGAACGCGTTTTCGAAGTGTTGTCTCCACCACGTAGCGATGCTTGCGAAAAGTGAATTCTTCGCCTGTTTTCAGTTGGCTCACGGTTTTTTCAGTCATCCCCATCAAGCGCATGGCTGCTGAATGAAGCCTCGCATCAGCTCCAAGAGTGGCCTTCGGACTGCGCATGTGCTGACGAACAAGTTCATTGATGCTTCCAAAAGCACCTTGTTGAATCATGGGTTGACAGAGGTAATAGAATTTCGTTTT
>CAYGUR010000318.1:0-3947 GCA_964353035.1 uncultured Comamonadaceae bacterium
ATGTCTATGCGCTTCATATCTTTAAGTTATAAAAAAGGCTGAACCTTTGCGGTTCAGCCTTTTGATTCACAAATTAGATTTTCAGAAGAAACCTAGTTTGTTTTTATCGTAAGAGATCAACATGTTTTTTGTTTGACGATAGTAGTTCAACATCATCACATGATTTTCTCTTCCGAACCCTGACTTCTTATATCCACCAAATGGCGCGTGCGCTGGGTAGGCATGGTAACAGTTCACCCACACACGTCCGGCTTTAATTGCTCTAGGAATTTGATACAGTTGGTGGGCGTCTCTGGTCCACACGCCTGCACCCAATCCGTACAAGGTGTCATTGGCAATTTCCAATGCTTCTGCTTCGTCCTTGAACTTCGTCACGCAGACCACCGGTCCAAAGATTTCTTCTTGGAACACCCTCATTTTGTTATGTCCTTCAAGGATGGTTGGCTGGATATAAAATCCATTCGCCATCTCTCCTTCAAGTTTACTCGCTGCTCCACCTGCAAGAACTTTCGCCCCTTCTTCTTTACCAATTTTGAGGTAGGATAGAATCTTTTCATACTGGTCATTCGATGCTTGCGCTCCCATTTGCGTGTTCACATCGTACGGGTTTTCTTGTACAATTGCGTTTGTACGGGCGATCACACGTTCCATAAAGGCATCATAGATGTCTTCTTGGACAAGCAATCTAGACGGACAGGTACAAACTTCTCCTTGATTGAATGCGAAAAGCACCGCTCCTTCAATGGCTTTATCAAGAAATGCATCGTCTTCGTCCATGACAGAGTTGAAGAAGATGTTGGGCGATTTTCCACCCAACTCCATGGTAACAGGATTGAGGTTTTTCGAAGCGTATTGCATGATCAACTGTCCGGTAGTAGTTTCACCCGTAAAGGCTACTTTATCTACACGAGAGCTTGATGCGAGTGGTTTCCCTGCTTCCGGACCAAATCCGTGCACGATGTTCACCACTCCGGGAGGAAAGACATCTGCAATTTTCTCCATCAACAAGGTAGCTGTAGAAGGCGTTTGCTCAGCGGGCTTTAATACAACACAGTTTCCTGTGACCAATGCAGGTGGTAATTTCCATGACAACATCAAGAGAGGGAAGTTCCACGGAATGATTTGAGCAATGACACCTAAAGGCTCCTTGATGTTCATGGAAAGCGTGTGTTGGTCTAGCTCAGAAGCACTTCCTTCTTCAGATCGAATGCAGGCAGCAAAATAGCGCCAGTGGTCAACCGAGAGAGGAATGTCTGCATTCAATGTTTCGCGAATGGCCTTTCCATTGTCGCATGTTTCAACCAAAGCGAACTCTTCTAAGTGTTCTTCAATGATGTCTGCGACTTTGTAGAGCAGGTTGGAACGCTCAGTTGCAGAAGTGTTGCCCCAAGCTTCTTTTGCTGCATTTGCAGCGTCTAAGGCCAATTCAACATCTTCTTTCTGGGAGCGAGGATATTTAGCAATCAATGAATTATCAATCGGGGAGGTATTCTCAAAATATTGTCCTCCGATGGGATCCACGAACTTTCCATTGATGAAATTTCCGTATTTCTCCTTGAACTTTGGTTTTGTATACGCCATAGGTTCTAATCTTATTAAAGTGATTTTTGGTTTAACTAATCTTCGTTCTGATAAAGTTATTCCACAGAAATCCAGATGAGTAGAACAGAAGTATCAATAAGTTGAACATATCAATCATTGGGTGTTATAGTATCATAATATTCGTAATTTAGGGTATGCGCGATCTGTTAAAGAAGTACCAATCGAGTAGGAATTTGAATACCCTGGTTGAAAACAAAACAACCTACAGTGGTGAATTCGCAGAGCTGAATATTTTCGAAACTCAGGAAGTGGCTGAGAAGGTCTCCCTCACCTTTGACTTTCCTGTAATTGCTAGCATGCTCACCGGGAAGAAGGTCATGCACATAGAAGGACTCTCAAGTTTTGATTTTTATCCAGGTGAATCTGTGGTGATGCCCGCACAAAAGGAAATGGTCATAGATTTTCCTTTGGCCACACAAAAGGACCCAACACAGTGCATGGCTTTAGGGATTGACGCTTCCAAGGTGAATGACATTGTTGAACGTTTCAATTTCGAAGTAGCGATTGAACGCGAAAACAACCAATGGACCATCGATCAAGAATCTTCGCACCTCATCAACAATGAGCAGGTCAATCATTTGGTGGAACGAATGATGCACACCTTTATCAATAACAACAAGTCTAAAGATGTGCTACTAGATTTTATGATTCAAGAGCTGGTAGTGCGTTTGCTGCAAACGAAGGCGAAAGGATTACTCCTGATGGATTGCAGTAATTTACTCAGCGACACCCGGTTGGGTGTTGTGATGCGTTACATTAAGGAGCATTTGACTGACAGAGATATGTCAGCAGACCTACTGGCAGAAAAAGCATGCATGAGCTTGTCTCACTTCCACAGAAAATTCAAGAATACTTTGGGGATTTCGCCGATTGAATATGTCAACGCAGAGAAAATCAAATTTGCCAAGAAGTTGATTCGTGAACGAAAAGACATCACCCTTTCGGAAGTTGCCTATTTATCAGGTTTCAACAGCACTAGCTACTTTAATCGCCAATTCAAAAAACTGGAGATGATGACTCCGATGCGCTTCAAGCAATCAGTGATGATGTAGCCTAAGCTGATAGTATTGAATCTTTTATGCCGAATTTATTCGCCGTGAAATGTTGTTTCAGGCAAAGGCTCATTGTTTTTCAGAAACCGATTGAACCAGTCAATTACCGCGGTATTGACTTCCTTTTTGTGTTCCGAAATACCGTGATCGCCACCTTCGAAAATCATCAAGCGATAGGGAATGCGGTATTTATCTAATTCAAGCGCCATGCGTAGACTTTGTTCCGGCTTGACCCGCCAATCAGATCCACCGTGCAGCAATAAAATAGGCGTGGTGGCAGGAAGTTGGTCTACCCATTTGATGGCAGATCGCTGATATAGTGCTGCTTGGCTTTCTTGCTGATAGTTGGGAACAAGTTCGTCTAATACCGTTTCCATTTCCGGACGATCAGCAATGGTGGCAGACAAATCAGTTAATGCTCCACCAACCGCAGCGGCTTTAATCTGGTCCATTCGTGCTAAGGCCAAATAGGTCATCATCCCACCTCTGCTCCAGCCATACATGCCAATGCGTGTGGTATCTGCACCTTCCACTTCGTTTAAGACTGACGGCAGAATGGTGACGTCGTTCACATCACTTCCACCGAATTCTTCTTTTCCTTCACTGCGTGCATTTCCACGGTATTGGCTCGCTATCACAACGTAACCTTCCTTTGCCAACTGACCCATGGTTAGAAGAGCATGTCCAACCGTTAGACTTCCAAAATTTTGATTTCCCCCGCGATTAAAAATCACGCATGGATAGTTTCCCGCTGCTTTCGGTTTAACCAATAATCCATTGATTTTCAATCCATCACTCAAGTAAGTGATAACGTACACTTCTATGCTATCAATGTATAGGAACGGTTCCTTGTAGGTTGCTTTTCCGTCGCTTTGCTCCGTGATGCGTTCGTAAATCGGCATGCTGGAAAAATCAGAAATCTGTTTTTGATTGATCAACAGTGATCCGTCTTGCGTGGTTTGTGCGTCGCAAACTGAATAAAGGACAACGAAGAAAAGAAGTGCTAAATGTTTCATTTGACCAAAGTACAGAAATAGTTTTTCGGCAATTCAATAAAACGATGATCGGGTGAATGAAGAAGCTAGGCGGTTGCATTTGTTGGTTGAGATGATCTCCAAAGCGGACGAACTAAAGACTTGATCAACGCAATAGTCCTTAATGAAGTTCAATTTACCTCCAAATCTCCAAGTCCAAAAACGCTTCGAAGCGTGTGTAGCAGCGCAGGTGATGGCAGGTCATGATACCGCCGTTCGGTCTGACAGACAAGTCAATGAACTTTGGCATGTTCACCTC
>CAYGUR010000319.1:0-3930 GCA_964353035.1 uncultured Comamonadaceae bacterium
CATTCCATTGGATGAAATGGAAATCCTGTCTGAGATTTCAGGGTCGAAGACTTCTAAATCTTCTGGCCATTGGAGTTCTGGCTCAGAAATAAGCTTCAAATTACCTACCCCTGAATAAGTGACCTTGATGTTAATCGCTTCGTTGGCTTTTACTGCAAGGGCAGAGGGTTCAACCAACATAGAAAGTTGTTGGAATGCTCCAATAAACTTGTCTGGTTTGCCAGAAGGAAGTGGTTTGACGGTGATTTCGATGGGCGCACATTTCGCACTGACCTTTTGTGAGTTGAAAAAACTTCCTACCATCGCATTCATGGTGAAGTTGTCCAGTGTGAAGGTCCCAGACTGCTGCGGAAACAACACATCGATTTTAAGTGTAGCTACTTGGTAGTTTTTTCCGTTCAAGGATACGTTTTCCCATTTTCCTTGGTGGTCTGCTATTGGTTCATTCCAAAAGCCTCTTAGCTCGGGGAACTCATATCCTTCAATTTGAAAGCCTCTGTAGCGTTGGTAAACCTTATACTTTAACACCACTGGTTCTCCAACGGTGACTGTTTTTTTACTCGGATCTAGAACCAAAAAGAAGTCACTACTAGTTCCATTGTCTTCATTGCTAACTTTCAATTGGAACGGTTCTGTAGCCAAACTCCCCTTGACTGTTTTTACTTCAATCGCTGGAATTTGAATTGTGCCTTCTTTCAGAGCTCGAAATGTATAGGTGTAGGAAAAGGTATTTGTACTTTTCCCATTGATGTTCTGCCGCATTTCGCTGTAGGAAGGACCATTCAGGAATTGCATTCCAGGAATCTGGCGCATTTGAACCTCTCCGTTGATGTCAGAAATTGAAACAGTGAATTTGACTGCTTCACCCGGACGAACAGGGTTTTTATTTACCGTGCAACTAGCAGATTGACTATAGGTCAAAAAGCTAACACTCATCGCAAGAAAAAAGAGTACTAACCTTTGCATCTTACCAGTCTTTTTCAATTTTCTTCTTCTCACCCTTTCCTTTTTCTTTTTGAAGCTTGAGTTGAAGTGCTTTCTCCTTTTGATCAAGCGCTTCCAACATGCGCTGGGCATCGTCTTTACTTATCTGAAATGGCTTCTGTTCTCCCTCTTTTTCACCTTCTTTCTCTTGGTCCCCGCCTTTCTCTTGATCTCCTTCTTTCTCCTGCTCACCCTCTTCCTCTTGCTCACCCTCTTGCTCTTGGTCCCCATCTTGCTCTTGGTCACCCTCTTGCTCTTGGTCACCCTCTTGCTCTTGGTCGCCCTCTTGATCTTGATCACCCTCTTGATCTTGCTGCTGCTCCTGTTGCCTCATCAATTCTTGTGCATAGGCCAGGTTGTATCGCGTGTCTTCATCTGAAGGGTCAAGACGAAGAGATTTTTTATAGGCATCAACAGCCTCACCAAACTTCTCTTGTTTCAGAAATGTATTTCCAATATTGTGAAACACTTCAGCCTTTTCAGAAAGATCATCAGTGTTTTTTTCTGCCTCTCTGTATGAACTCAAGGCTTCGTCGTACAAACCCCTTTGGTACAAAGCGTTTCCTCTGTTGTAAGAGGTAATTCCCTTCGGAGCGCCATTTGCACTTCCCAAGCGATACAGGCTATCTGCTGCAGCATAGTTTCCCTGCACATAGGCTTGGTCCCCTTTATGAAGTTCCTTTTTCGCTACTTGTCCGTTTGCGCAAAGCGCCAGCAACGAAAACAGAATGCTAGAAAGACCGAGTTTGAATTTCATAGGTTGAATGATTTAGTCCATTTACGTTCACTTAAAACAGCTTCCAACAAAAGCAACAGAAACCCAATGAACACGAATGCTTGGAATCGATGTTCATAATCTGAGAATTGTACTTGTCCTGATTCACTTTCATTCATCAGGTCAATCTCATCAAAAATAGGAGAGAGGTTGGCGAAGTTTTTCCCTGACCTTACAAATATGCCGTCTCCTGCCTTAACAATGTCAACAAGCATGTTTTCATCTAACGCAGTCACAACGGTAGTGCCATTGTTGTCTGTTTTGAAGCCTGTCCTTCGTCCAGCAGAATTGTATTCTGGAATGGGAGCTCCCTCTGGTGAACCCATTCCAATGGCAAAAACCTTGATGCCTTTTTCTAATGCATTCTTAGCGGCACTCGAAGCATCGTCTTCATGATTTTCTCCGTCTGTGAAAATAAGAATGGCCTTTCCGGCTTGACTTTCTTGGTCGAAGCTTTCTACGCACAAATCTATCGCTGTTCCAATGGCAGTTCCTTGTGCTGCAATGCTGTTGGTTTGAACAGCGTTCAAAAATGTTTTTGCCGATTGAATATCGGTAGTGATTGGCAACTGAACAAAAGCATCACCAGCAAAAATGACAATTCCGATACGGTCTCCATCCAAGTTGGAAATCATTCGCTGGATGGTTTGTTTGGCCACATCCAATCTGCTTGGCGATAAGTCTTCGGCCATCATGCTGTTCGAAACGTCAATGGCCACCATAAGGTCAACCCCTTTGGCCTCAACCATTTCGGGTTTCGTCCCAATTTTAGGATCAATAAAGCCAATAACAATGCACGCCAATGCCAATCTCCAGACCACAAACCTGACAACCGTAGATGACAATGAGCGATAGGGAATAGCGTATTTGACCAGTTCTAAGTCTGCGAAACGCTTTACCATCCTGTTTCGCCAAGCTAAAAACCCAAGGAAAATCACCACCGCAACAACCGTAATTGCTATTAAATAGACACCTTCTGGATTTTGAACTGAAATGTTCGGGGCAATGCGTTTCGCAAAGAAATACGCCCCTACAATCAGCGCCCAAAACACTACTTCTGTGATGATTAGAAATGCGCTAATCCAGCCTGTTCGATATGTATTTCGCGTACTCATGAAATGCTTCGAATTAACAAATGACGCAAGGTGAATTCAACCAATAGAGCACCAATCGCAATCAGCAAGTAAAACTTGAACTCTTCGGTTTTTCGGTTGATTTGAAACACATTGAAACGTGTTTTCTCTAGCTGGTCAATCTCTTGGTAAATGCTGCTGAGCTTTTCTTCACTGGTAGCTCTGAAGTATTTACCCCCAGTTTTCTCAGCTATAAATTTCAGAATGTCTTCATCAATCTCTACATCTCTCCAATCATAAATGTATTGACCGTTTTGCATCATCACAGGCGTCTTTGCCTTCCCAATGGTCCCGACCCCAACGGTGTAAACTCGAATGTTATACAAACTGGCAAGCTGGGCTGCGTCTTGCGGTTGTATTTGTCCGGCGGTGTTTACCCCGTCAGTCAGCAAAACAACTACTTTGCTCTTCGCTTCTGAATCTTTCAAGCGGTTTACAGCGGTCGCTAACCCCATTCCAATAGCCGTTCCACCTTCTACCATTCCTGTTTTCAAAGAAGCCAATCCGTTCTTAACAACTACATGGTCTGTGGTCAATGGAACTTGTGTAAAGCTTTCACCTTCGTACACCACCACCCCAATTCTGTCATCAGGTCGTTCGTCTACAAAACGAATGGCCGTTTCTTTGGAGCTTTCCAGTCTGTTCGGACTAAAATCTTGAGACAACATACTGAAGCTTAAATCCATAGCCAAAACAATGTCGATCCCTTCTCGGGTGAGGTTTTCTGTGCTTGAGCTTGATTGCGGACGGGCGAGAACAACAATTAGAAAGAACAAGCCGGTCATTCGGAATAAGAAAACCCAATGCCTATTGAGCTGCGCTAATGGATTGCGCCAATTAGAAACAAGGGTAGGGATATTAACTTCTGCCTGTAGCTTTAACCTTCGCCATTGAAAAAAGGCACTCAGCAAAGGAATGAAAAGCAACAGCCAGAACGCTTCTGAAGTTGCATAGTCATGTCGGTCTTTCAAAAAAAGAAACACCACGACCAAAAGGCAGTTCAGCGCAATTAAAAAGCTAAGCGATATGATCGATGAC
>CAYGUR010000320.1:0-1643 GCA_964353035.1 uncultured Comamonadaceae bacterium
CTCAATTGTGTGCGTTCCTTGTCGTGAAGTGTACCATGTCTGGTGTAGGGAACTTTGTCTTCTGAGTCCAGTTTTTGTGGAATTTCAGTCTTCACTCTTTCTTTTAACAGCTCATACTTCACATAGCTTTCCATCTTACCTTGATAATGGTAGGTTACTTCCATGCTTTGCATGATGAGTCGGAAATTCTTGGCATTTAATTGCTGGAGTAACACCAGACCAGAAGCGTATTCAGCGCCGGTAGCAAGGACGCATGCATGCAAGCCTTTGAGATGGTTGAGGTTTTTTCTTCGGTAAGGGATTTTTACCACCGCCTTTTCCTCCGTCATTTCTACAATCTGCAGACGATGCGGCTTGTTAAAGGGAATACCTGCCCAAAGAATGCGGTTCAACAATCCAAGTCGACTTTTGGATTTTCGCGCAGCTTCAAAATGTTTCTCTAAATCCATAATGGGTTGTTCTTAGTCTTGCTTCGCGAAGCTACACCCTTAAGAATGAACTTGAGTATTGGCGTTCAACACCTTTTGGATATGAGGTCGAAAGTACATTTCACTTTTCATGATTTTTCCATCTTCGCGGTAGATCGGATTTCCGTCTGCATCTAGTTTCGACATATTGCTACGTTGAATTTCAAGGAAGACCTCTTCAATTTTATGTTGCAAACCATGTTTAAGGATTGTTCCACAGAGGATGTACAGCTGATCACCAAGGGCGTCTGCTATTTCTACAATATCGCCTTCTTTCGCTGCTTCAAGGTATTCTTCATTTTCTTCTTGCATCAAACGGTGTCTGAGTTCGAAGTCTTTGGGAGACAGTTTTCCGTTTAGTTCGGTTGCATTCTCAATTTTAAACGCATCATGGAAATCGCGTACACATCCTATGATGTCTTGAAAAGATAGGTTTTCGCTCATAGAGTAAAGCTACTCTACTCGCAGATGAACATGCAGATCTTGGAGCTTTGAGTTATCAACGCTATGCCATTTTTTTCCAACGAAGAAGGCCTCGTCTGTGGCACTCAGACTTTTACTTAAACACATTTATTCCTTTAAACCCATTTTCACTTCCGTATGATTTGTTAAATTCAAGCGCCAAAATTGACCTAATAATAGAATAATCGAACTAACTCAAGTCTATTTGTGTATCAAATGCTTAACATCATTTAACAGCGCAAAATACTATTAACACTAGTTGTTGAGGAACTTTGTGGGAGTTCAATCGTTCTCGTTTAACATTGAAATATAAATCATCAATTTTGCGCAACAAGTTGAAAGCGCATTTCTTATGGAAGAAGATATGACAGGTATGACAAATGACACGGCTGTGCAAGCGGAAGACATTCGCCTATTGAATGAGCGAATCGAAAAAGCGAGCGCCTTTGTAGAATTACTCAACCTAGAAATGGAGAAGGTCATCATTGGCCAGAAAGAAATGGTTGAGAAACTGTTGATAGGACTCCTTGCTGACGGACACATTTTGCTCGAGGGTGTGCCAGGTTTAGCAAAGACATTGGCCATTAAATCACTTTCTGAATCGGTGGCCGTTGATTTTTCTCGAATCCAGTTCACACCAGATTTGCTTCCTGCAGATTTGGTTGGAACGATGATTTACAATCAGAAAAAGGAAGAGTTTGCTGTAAAAAAAGG
>CAYGUR010000320.1:1653-3927 GCA_964353035.1 uncultured Comamonadaceae bacterium
CTTTTCGCCAATTTCATTTTGGCAGATGAGATCAACCGTGCTCCTGCGAAGGTTCAGAGTGCTTTGCTTGAAGCGATGCAAGAACGACAGGTGACCATTGGACCAGAAACATTTACTTTGCCGCAGCCGTTCTTGGTGCTTGCCACTCAGAACCCGGTTGAACAAGAAGGAACCTACCCGCTTCCAGAAGCGCAGGTTGACCGTTTTCTTTTGAAGGTAGTCATTGGCTATCCGAGTAAGGAAGATGAAAAGCGAATCATACGCAATAATATTTCTCCGGCTGGAAACCCGAAGCCAAACCAAGTTATCAAGCCATCTGATATTGTTACTGCACGCAAAATGGTGCGAGAAGTTTACATGGATGAAAAAATAGAGCAATACATTGTAGACCTCGTTTTTGCGAGCAGAAATCCTGAAGAATACGGACTTGGACACTTGAGTCAACTCATTGCTTTTGGCGGATCTCCTCGTGCATCTATTGGGATGGCACTTGCAGCAAAGGCCTATGCTTTTATTCATCGCAGAGGTTATGTAATCCCAGAAGACGTTCGTGCCGTGTGCATGGATGTGATGCGACACCGAATTGGAATCACCTTCGAAGCCGAAGCAGAAAACATCACCCAAGAGCAAATCATTACCGAAATTCTTAACAAGGTAGAGGTACCGTAATGGCTGAGCATACGACTATGGAAACGACGGAACTACTCAAAAAAGTAAGAGCCATCGAACTCCGTACTAGAGGACTCAGTAAACAAGTCTTCTCTGGCGAATACCATTCTGCCTTTAAAGGAAGAGGTATGGCCTTTAGTGAGAATCGGGAGTATCAGCATGGCGATGAAATACGAATGATTGACTGGAACGTTACGGCGCGCATGAATCATCCGTACGTGAAGGTTTTTGAAGAAGAACGTGAGTTGACGGCCATGATTTTGGTTGATGTATCGGCCTCTGGTGCCTTCGGAACACGCGGGCAAACGAAACAACAACTCATTACGGAAATCACTGCAGTCTTAGCTTTTAGCGCCATTCAGAACAATGATAAGATTGGTGTGATCTTCTTTTCTGATAAAATCGAACGATTTATTCCACCCAAAAAAGGGAGGTCTCACATTCTGCGCATCATTCGAGAATTGATTGATTTCAAACCTGAAAATACGGGTACTGATATTCGCTTTGTTTTAGACTACCTGAATAGAGTGATTAAAAAAAGAGCTATTTGTTTTTTGGTATCTGATCTACAAGACAGTGGTTTTGATACCATCCTCAAAATCACTTCGCGCAAGCATGACTTGATTGTGATTCAAACAAATGACCCCGCAGAATCTGAACTCCCAAATGCTGGCTGGATGCTCTTCAAGGACAGCGAAACGGGCGAACAACAATGGGTAAACACCAGCAGTAAGAAGAATGCCAAGTTGATGAAAATGGCGCATCTTGAGCACCAGCAGTGGATCAAGGATACAATGAAACGATCAAATGTTGACCACATCAGTATTCGCACTGATAGACCGTATGTGCAACCCCTGATGCAAATGTTTAAAAAACGTGGAGCATAAGATGAAGGAACTTGGTGGTCTGATAATGCTGTTTCTCATCTGCTTGCAAGGACCTGTCTTTGCGCAAACAGCAACTCTTCAATTAGATACAAATGTCATTCAATTAGGAGCTCAAACCGATGCGTTTGTCTCCTTTGAATACCGCATTGATTCAGGTTCAGGAACAGCATTGATTTGGCCTGAATTAAAAGACACGCTGAATGCTGCTGTAGAAATTGTTCAGATAGGTAGCATTGATACAGGGCTCGTTGATGAAAATGACCCTTACCTTTTTAAGCAGTCTTTGAAGCTAAGGTTGACTTCATTTGACACGGGTTACCATGTGATCAAACCCTTGCAATTTTCATTCAATGGAGCATTGGTCGAAAGCAATCCAGCATTACTGCATGTTCAGGGTGTTGAACTTGGACAACAAGCGGCAGAGAAGGCCATTAAAGACATTCGAAAAGTCAATTACACTTGGTTTGATCGCATTCTTCCTTATTGGTGGGTGCTTCTTGTGATTGCAGCTATTGTGCTCGTGGCCTTCAGACTTAAAAAACTCAAAAAGAACAAGGCTCCACTTGAAACTGTGGCGCCTTCTGAGCCGCAAGTTCCTGCGCACATTGTTGCTATTGAACAACTGAAAAGGTTGAAGGAAAAAGAGCTTTGGCAAAAAGGGTTATTTAAGTCGTACCACACTGAACTCACTGATATTTTAAGAGCCTACATTGAGAAT
>CAYGUR010000321.1:0-3913 GCA_964353035.1 uncultured Comamonadaceae bacterium
ACCCACTTCTTCGACTCCTCGTCTTTTTGGTGCATCCTATGACATCTCTTGGTTTCCCCTTTGCGGATGAGATTCACGCTTCAAAACACACATCATGGAAAACAAATACAAAGAGGGCGAAACAGTGGTGGCCAAAGTAACTCCCGACGTTAAGCTGAAAATCAGAAGGTACCTGCAACGCATCTACTACTGCAGAGTGGAAGGGAAACCTGAGGAAAAAGAACAGGTCTATTTTGAACGGGAACTTATGCTCCCTGCGAATTGAAGAAAAGAAAAAGGGCGAACAGTTACATTCGCCCTGCTTAAATTAATTCGGATCTGAATATTCTATCACATCTTGGAACGAATAATCAGTGAGTGTGTGCAGAAAGGCCACTAAGTCGGCCTGCTCCTGCTCATCAAGCATGAGTCCTGTTTCTTGTGTTGCCAGAATGGCCGGATCAACTGTTGAAGAGGCTACAATTCCATCGTTGTAATGCGCTACCACCTCTTCCAAGGTCTGGAACCGTCCGTCATGCATGTAAGGCGGCGTTAAAGCTACATTTCGCAATGAAACGACTTTAAACCTCCCCTTATCCATTGGATTATTGGTCACATTCATGTGGCCATCGTCATCCATGTCAGCATCAGAATCCAGTCCGTTGTTCATGTAGTCATCATTTTCGAAATTCGCCCCGCCATGACAGTGGGCACAATCTGCTCCTGATTGGTCTGGGAAGAATGGATTGTATTCCGTAAAGAACAGCAATCTCCCACGTTCTTCGCTTTCGGTCAATGTTTCAGATCCTGCCAAATAGCGATCGTACTTCGAGTCCATAGAAACAATAGAGTTCATGAACTGCTCCATGGCAAGCCCCATCCTTTCTGATGTGATCTCAGCACTTCCAAAGGCACGAATAAACTGGTCTATGAACCGAGGCATGGCGCTTAGTTTCGACACAACATTGTCTAGTGTTTCATCCATTTCCAATGGGTCTTGAATTGGTAACAGTGCTTGGTCACGCAACATTGGCGCTCTTCCGTCCCAGAAAAAACCATTGGTATTCCAGGCTAGATTGGCAATGGACATTGCTTGACGGTGTCCGGGCATACCATTGACACCAATACTAAACTGCGCTGTATCACTGAAGCCAGTGGTCTGATTGTGACAACTAGCGCAGCTTTGAGAACCGTCTGCAGAGAGGGCCTTTTCGTGAAAAAGCATCCTACCCAACTTCACACCCTGAACTGTTAGCTCATTGTCTGATGGAATGGGCGGGGGTGGAAATTCAATTGAATACTGCAGCACATAAGGTGTGCCATCGTATTCCGCCACCATTGGAGTGTCCTCTGGGGCCTCATCTTTCTTGCACGACTGAAACAAAAGTGTCGCAGCGAGAAAGAAGAAGAGTGTTCTATATATCGATTTCATTTGTTCGTTATTAATCTTGACAAAAACTATAGTCTGTCAAGGCGTGGAGAAAAGCGATTAACTGTTCTTTTTCTACCGAATTCAATACAAATCCATGGACTCTTTCATCTTGTTGGGAATGTCCTGCGCCACCTGCCGCGTAATGATCTATTACTTCCTCGAGCGTATTCATTGCCCCATCATGCATGTAGGGAGGTGTAAGGGCCACATTCCGAAGCGAGGCTACTTTGAACTTTCCTGAATCACTTTCCAATCCGGTGAGTCTTGCGAGTCCCGGGTCTGGATACGTGCTGTACAATCCATTGTTGACGATCTCGTAGTTCGAAAAATTAAAGCCCGAATGACAGGATACACACTGGAGTTCTTCTGAAGTGAACAGTTCGAAACCAGCCATTTCGTCAGCATTGAATGCACTTGCATCTCCATTGACAAATCGGTCGTATTTCGTTTCACCTGTAATGAGGGTGCGTTCAAAGTTGGCAATGGACCTTGTTAACACGAAAGGGGTTAACGCCTGCTCATACGCTTCCTGACTCAATCTTTGGTATTCGCTGTCATTCGCCAGTTCTTCAACAATCGAAATGATGTTTGAATTGAACTCATTGTGCTCTTGAATGGGCACCAAGATTTGCATTTCAAGTGTTGGCACACCGCCTTCCCGAGTGAAGTATGGATGGTAGGCCACATTCCCCAGTGAGGGCGCATTTCGAACTCCTAAAGCTCCATCTGACCCCAAGTTCATCGCATCTTGCGTGGCAAATGCGAACTGACTCAGGTGACAAGATGCGCAGCTTAGTGCATTGTCATTCGACAGACGTTCATCGTGAAATAGTAGCCTGCCGAGTTCAACACTTGCTTGGGAATACGGATTGTTCTCTGGAAACTCTACTTCAGGAAACCCAGCTGGATATACCAGACCCGTTTCCGTCAGTTCAAGCTTCTCAGCATCCTTCTTACAAGCAAAGAGCATGAAGCAAATGAGCAAGTATGGAATTCGGTTGATCATTAGTTTACAGACAGCATTTTGCCTTGAACTGTATCAACTGATTTCAATTGCACAAAGTACATTCCTACTGGAAGATCAGCAACATTGAGGGTATGCATTGACTGTAGGTTCGAAACATTCTTCACCAACTGTCCGCTCATGTTGAATACATTCAACTCAGCGCCTACAAGCGTTTGATCTAAAGCGATTACACATTGTTCTGCTGCAGGATTTGGATACATCGCAAAAGCGGTAGCTTCAATGTTCTGCACATTTACAGGTGCTCCTACTGAGAAGACAAGGCTTCGCATGTTAAGCAGTGCGTCAATGGCTTCATCAGTTGAACCATGTACGATCAACCCCTGAGAAACATCTAGATTGTTGACCAGTTTTAGGTAATCAGCGTCCAAATAAATATCAGCTACACCATCTGCTGCTTCTACAGAAAGGGTGTGAGTTTGATTCATCAGGTTTTCATCGCCCAAGGCGTGGATTTCAAAGGCTGCGGTCAAATTAACTCCAGACTTTCCTTCAAACGCCAAGAAACGATATCCAGCAGCCCACCCCCAGTGCATTGAAGGAAGTTGCGGTCCGAGTGGATCACCCAGTTCATATTCTGCAGGATCAAGGTGATTTAAGGCTTCAACCACACCTACTGAAAACGAGATTGCTTCAATGGTGTTTACATCGTGGTTGCCCAAAGACAAAGGTTGGTTGTCATTCGCATTCACTAAAACGTGCGTATCGCTTAAGTCTAGCGTTTGTCCTCCATCATGTGTGATTACAAAGTTACCGAGGTAGTATTCTAGTCGGGTTACTTTCATTTCGTACCCAGCATCAACCATAACTGGCGTATCATATACATATGGATTCTCACCGAACATGTGATTGATGTTGAGTACAACATCAGTTTGAGCGGTAGCGCTGCAAGCCATCACGAGCAGAGCTGAGATTTGTAGCATTCTTTTCATGTGCAATATTTTTGTTGGGCGAAGCACTTGAAATGAATCAAATCACTCCACCCTCAATTGGATATTAATTTTTGGTTTGTTGGTAAATCACCAAGCTTACACGTCACAACACAAGGCGTGACGAATTAAGCGACTACTGAGGCCACTTTGAAATTACCAAATAGAATGAAGGGTTTGGATTTTCGTTTAGACGGGGGTGGATTCGGTTCTGACACGAAACGCACCGTGCTCATTTGTTCTACAGCTATATGGACTGAAGGATACTGAATTGCTACACTGGTATCTGATTTCGGTTCAAGCTCTTCAGAGAAAGTCAAATCTGTGTACTGTTTGTGTATGGTTTCTGAGGAGCAACACGGTCTTGATTTAATCGCATCATTGTCAGTTACTGGCTCAGCAACATCATGGTCACAGACACAAACTCTTGGCTTCCCATTGAGCTCTATTTTCACCATTTTCCCAGAACAGTATGCACGTTCCATGGTGAAAACCACCATTTGCGTGCAAAAAATCAGAAGCAAGAAGACGGATGACAGTGCTTTCATG
>CAYGUR010000322.1:0-3910 GCA_964353035.1 uncultured Comamonadaceae bacterium
TCGTAAACCAGATAACGGAGGCAGAGGTAAAGGACCCGACGAGCGCAAAAAAGACTTTGGAAAATTCCGAGGTGCAGGCAAGCCGAAACCTAGACCAGCCAAGAAACCTGGTAAAGCGCCGAGTGAGAATGACCCTATCAGGCTGAACAAGTACATCGCCAATAGTGGCATGTGTTCCCGTCGTGAAGCAGATGTCATGATCTCAACTGGCGTGGTTTCCATCAACGGGAAAGTAGTGACGGAAATGGGCGCGAAGGTCTATCCGGGCGATGTTGTGAAGTATGACGGACAAAGCGTGAAACCTGAACGCAAGCAGTACGTGCTGCTCAACAAACCCAAAAACTTCATCACCACCATGGATGATCCAATGGGACGAAAGACGGTGATGTCGCTCGTAAAAGGCGCCACAAAAGAACGTATCTATCCTGTGGGAAGGCTTGACAGAGACACCACAGGATTGTTGCTTTTCACCAACGACGGTGAACTAACAACCCGATTACTGCACCCTTCTCAAGGCATTAAAAAGCTGTATCACATCACGCTTCGCCAAAAAGTGCAGCAACACCACCTCAATCAAATCAAAGAAGGCATTGAGCTAGAAGACGGCCTCATTAAGCCAGATAGTGTTGCTTTCGTAGGTGATGGAAGCAACTTGCACGAGGTTGGAATTGAAATTCATTCTGGAAAGAACCGCATCGTCCGTCGCATCTTCGAACATTTCGGCTACACCGTTCAGAAACTAGACCGTGTGATGTTTTGTGGCTTGACCAAAAAAGATCTTCCACGCGGCAGGTGGCGTGAATTGACAAAAGAAGAGGTGAGCTTCCTTTACATGAACAGTTAATTCGGATTAACGGTTTAAAACACATCAATTCTTGAAGTGGTGTTCGGGAAATGGTCATGCCCGTTGAAAAGGGAAAGGTTGTGAAAAAGGCGCTATTTGTAAAACCTTCTACCCTGCTTTGGCATCTGACCCGTACAATTTCACGATGAAACTCCGTAATCGAATGCACTGTTTGAGCCGAGTTCCAAGGCGCTTGATTATTGAATAGCCTTGAAAACGAGGTGAGTTTGCATGGAGATAGGAGTAAATCGTAGGAATTGAAGGGAAGATGACACGCCACGGTTTTGGCTCCACCTTTTGAAGAAAAAAGGTGGAAAAAAGACAAATTTATTCAAACAACATTGAGAAGGTAAATGCGATCTAAACCGTTAATTCGGATTTTTTAATCCTTCTTCCTTCAGGTTCAGTTCCATCAGGACTTCATCATAAATGATCAGCATCTCCTCTGGTTGACTGTAGTACCAGTCATAGGTCAATCGAAAGCTTGAGTCTGTGACGTCGTGCGCACGAAAGACCTCTTTGTAATAGGCTTTGATGCGTGTTTCAGGATCGTCATTCCGAATGATTTTGTGCTTCGAAATCCCTTCAATCAGCTGAATATCCGCCAACACTGAAACAAACTGCTCCCTTCCAAGCACCCCCGGCGGTGGAACTGGCTCTTCTGGTCCGCATGAGCCCAGCGCAAGGACGAATAGCAGTAGGAAAAACCTCATCGGTTGAAGGTAAGTCGTTTTCCGGCCGGATTCTCTGTCACCGTTTCTCCGTCGTAGACATGCACCCCGTTTACCCAAGTTCCAGCTACTTTGTGCTTGAAAGCTGTTCCTTCGAAAGGAGACCATCCGCACTTGTAAAGTAGGTTTGATTTGCTCACCACCCACGTTGCTTTTGGGTCAATCAACACCAAGTCAGCGTAGTATCCTTCGCGCACAAATCCACGCTCTTCTAATTGAAAGCAGCGCGCTACATCATGCGCCATCAAACGCGGAACATCTGTGAGTTCGATAACTCCTTGGTCTGCCATTTCCAGCATGGCCACTACTGCGTGTTGCACGAGTGGTCCGCCAGAAGGAGCGTCAAAATATGTGTTTTGCTTTTCCTCTAGGGTGTGCGGTGCATGGTCAGTTGCCACTACATCAATTCTTCCGTCAAGGAGAGCTGCGCGAATTTCAGCTCTGTCTTTGGCTGTTTTCACGGCCGGATTCCATTTGATCAAGGTGCCCTTCTCTACGTAATCTTTTTCGCTAAACCACAGATGGTGTAGGCACGCTTCTGCGGTGATGCGTTTTTCTTCGAGCGGAATGTCGTTTCTAAACAACGAAAGTTCCTTTGCTGTGCTAATGTGAAGAATGTGCAGGCGTGTGTTGTGTTTGGTGGCCAGTTCTACTGCCAAAGAAGAACTCTTGTAACATGCTTCTTCAGAACGAATGTAAGGATGCTGGCTCATGGGTACATGCTCTCCATACTTCGCTTTGGCAGTGGCCAAATTTGCGCGCACTGTTGCTTCATCTTCGCAGTGCGTGGCGATGAGCATCTTGCATTCTTTGAAAATGTTCTCCAACACTTCCCTGTCATCCACCAACATGTTTCCCGTCGAAGAGCCCATGAAGATTTTCACTCCACACACTTCCTTCGGATTGGTTTTGAGCACCTCTTCAATGTTTTCATTGCTAGCTCCCATGAAAAAGGAGTAGTTCGCTGGGGAAACCTCTGCCGCACGGTCATATTTGTCTTGGAGCAACTCTTGCGTAAGGGCGTTGGGGACGGTATTGGGCATTTCCATAAAAGAGGTAATTCCTCCAGCCACGGCTGCGCGCGATTCCGTCTTGATTTCTCCTTTGTGTGTCAACCCTGGTTCGCGAAAGTGCACCTGATCATCAATGGCTCCTGCCATGAGGTATTTTCCCGTTCCATCTACCACCGTTTCAACGGTTGGCGCAATGGTACAAGAGTAATCTACGGCTTGAATACGTTGATCACGGATGAGCACATTGGCTTTGCGCACCGTTCCTTCGTTGATGAGCGTTACGTTCTTAAATAGCGTTGACATAGCATACAGGTTAGTTGGCGCGACGTACTTTCATGAAGCGCATTCGAAGGACGCCCCAGAATGCTTCTTTGAAAATACCCATGCTCATTTTACTTTCTCCAAACTGGCGATCAATAAAGGTAATGGGCACTTCTGCCGCTTTAAACCCTAGTCGTTGCGCCTTGTACTTCATTTCAATTTGGAAGGCATAACCAATGAATCGGATCTTGTCCAATTCCACTGCTTCGAGCACTTCCCTTCTGTAGCATTTGAATCCGGCGGTGCAATCGCGAATGCCCATCCAAAGAATAGCGTTCACATACACACTGGCGAAGTAGCTCATCATTACGCGTTTCTTCGGCCAATTCTCTACGTTTCCGCCTTTTACATAGCGTGAACCTATGGCGAAATCTGCACCATCAACACACGCTTGTCTGAGGCGAATTAGGTCTTCTGGATTGTGTGAAAAATCGGCATCCATCTCAAAAATGAAGTCGTACTTTTTTTCGATCCCGTACCGAAAACCAGCGATGTAGGCGGTACCCAATCCTTGCTTTCCTTCACGCTCCAATATGTGGAGGCGCTTCGGAAAATCTTGCATCAATCCTTTGACGATGTTGGCCGTGCCGTCTGGCGAACCATCGTCAACAATGAGAATGTGAAAAGGGTGCTCAAACGAAAAGACTTTTCGAATGATGCGTTCAACGTTTTCCTTTTCGTTGTAGGTTGGTATGATGACTAAACTGTCTTCCACTAGAATGAAGTTGCTGCAAATATAGGAAGTGAATCGGTATGGCGCATGGATAATTACAGCCCCTTTGTTTCTGGCTTCAAGGTAGCGCCATTCGCCATGAGGTACATGAAGAGTAAAAGGGCCCCAAAACTCAAGGTAAATCCGTAGGTATGAAAGAGTTCGCCTCTGTGCGTTAGGCTGCGCACAATTTCGCGAAGCAAAGACCCCGGCGAATCAAGCACATCCCAACTGTTCCATCGTAAAAAGCGACCGAGGAAGATGCCGTAGGACGAAGCGAATACGCACA
>CAYGUR010000323.1:0-3884 GCA_964353035.1 uncultured Comamonadaceae bacterium
TCCAATGCGATGAGCAATCCGTTCACCATAGCCAAGCCACCATTTTGACTCATGGATGTTTCGCCAAAGAAGTTGAAATTTCTTCGTACAAAATTGTAGTCAACTCCGCCTACAAAGTTCTTGTTCTGATTGAATTCGAACTGATTGTAGAGCTGTAAATTTCGGGCCAAATCGGCATCCCATTGAGAGGCAATTCCCGTAAAACCAATGGAGAACTGTCTGCTTTTCCAGGCTAAATTTCCGCCCATATGACGTTCACGGATGGCATCTTTATCGAACAATTCGTTCGCCGTTCTGTGAAATCCAGACAATTGAAAAGAGCTTACAGATAGGAAAACTTCAGAGTCTACAGTGTCTGCAGCTACAATGTTGGCATCAATGTCTTTTGCTGAATAGAGGATTGTAAGTTCGGCGTTTCCTTTTCCGAGGGTAACAGCTCCACCGCGAAAGAAGAGGTTTTCATCAACTGCTGTGTACGGACGAATTCCTATGGCATTTCGTTTGGCGGTAGTCAGGAAGGGTGACTTCCCAAAACCTAGTCCTGACCAGAGTGTTAAACCTTGTCCGAACTGCGCTTGAAAATCGCCCAACGCCACTTTACGGATCCACCCTTTGTCTTCATAATAGACATGTGCTGAATAAAAATCGAAGCCGTTTTTCTGAGTGCCTTTAAAAAACTCTTCACCAGCGTCCTTTTCTGCGGTAAATCCGATACTTAGGTTATTTCTATAGCGAAAACGGTACCGTGTATACAGCTTGTCTTGCGAGCCTAAATAACGTTGATTTGGATTTGAACTCAGGTCTTCATCGGAAATTGCGCTGTACCCGCGTTGTTCTTCGAGCACCCGTGAATAGCGAATAAACAAATCACTCGTACCTTCTTTCAGCACATTTTTCAGGGTCCAGTTTCCTGCTTCCACACGTGAATTTACTTGCACGAAAGGAAGAATGAAATAGATGGTTACCATATCCCACCCCTTGACGGCTTGCAGCTCATAAATATCTGTGAGTTCACCGTATTTTCGAATGTGCTCGAAGAGGCTGAGAATTTGCACATCACTTAAGAGGTACAACTGGCGAAGTTCTTGTTCAGTAGCTTTATTTAAGTTGAGCGGACGGTCTAATCTGAAGCTGAGCTCATCGAAAAGTGTGGTATAATCAAGCTCTACTCCTTCATCCAGGTTTTCAACGATGGCTTCGATTCGCTGTTCAATCATTTGCTGCTGCTGCACAGGATCATCGTTCTGTGCATGAGCAAACACTGAACAACCAACGGCAAGCAGAAGAAGAAGTATTCTATTTGCCATGGTACGTCAGTGAAACTTGCGGACTGTAGCCCAACGTTTGATTGTGAATGGCGGCGATGTCGATTTGAACCTGAGACCACCTATACCCAATGCCGAAGGCAAGTCGTGAAGGAGCTCCTGAAGCACCAGCTCTCAAGTAGAGGTTTTCAACAGGCATGTATTGCAAGCCAACAGCAAGCGAGTAGTCTTGGTCAATCCTTTTTCGCACTTCCGTATTGATCTGAACACGCTCTGAAAGTTTGTATTGTAGACCTGCTCTAAGCACAGAAGGCAATTCCTCGTTGTTGAAGTCTGCTAGTTTCACATTGACTGGATTGAACACATGGGCTGCCAAGGTTATTCTATCATTGGCTTTGTAGATGGCTCCGCCTTCGAAAGTGAAAACGGTCGTATTTCCATACGCACCACCCAGCCACACACCGATGTAATCAAATTGAACGCCGACATCGAGTTTTTCACCTAGTTTTCGGGCGTAAGCCAAACCGATTTTCTGCTTTCGAAACGCTGTTTGTCCGTAGCGTGAATAAGAAAGTCCAACTGCGCCGTCTCCAAGAGGATGAGCGATTCCAAATCCAGCGGTACTTAATTCCGGCAAACCAAATCGTGATTGGTAAAAGGCGCCTCCATTGACTCCTTCGATTTCGCTTAATCCAGCTTGGTTCTGGAACAGAGCCCAAGGACCGTTCAGCGTAACCGAAGCATTTGCCATACCTGCAGACTGCGCGCCGCCTTCGAAGAGGTCTTGCGCGATAGAATAAAAGGGAAGACAGGTTAATAGAATAGCAAGCAGGCGAATCATAGTGCCGAAAATTACTCAATTCCTTCCTTCCAAGAAAGAAGTTTGAACGATCACTTGAAAAGATTTTCACGAACTTTGAGAGAGCTGCACATTCGAAATATGAAAATGAATGTAACCATTTGAAGTCTTGTGCAACTTTTATCCTGATGAACAATTCTAACCGATCTAAGCAATCTGATTTCATGAAAGAGTACGAACTCATTCATGAAGGCTTCACACGTTACTGCAGTGCGAGGTGCTACGGCGTGATGGACGTTGAAGATTTAGTGCAAGAATCGGTTTTGATTGCTTTTGAGAATTTCGAAAAAATGCGTGAAAGAAAGGCCTTGCTCGCCTATCTAATGCGCACCGCCTCCAACATTGTGAATTCAAAACTGAGGCGAAAAAAATTTCATGGTTTTGCTGATGAATCGGCATTCGAACAATTGAAAAGCTTTGCTCCTAGTCCAGATGTAGCGGCTGATGTAGACGTGCTTTATCGCACCCTAAGAAAGCTGCCAAATGAAACCCGGGAGACCTTGGAACTTTTTGAAATTGCAGGATTCAGCATTAAAGAAATTGCTGAGATGAAGGGATGTACAGAAAGTGCAATCAAAGTGAGGTTGCACCGCGGAAGAAAGCGGCTCAAAGAAGAGCTCTCACCTCAAAACGCAGAGTTAACGAAGTTAATGACTTCGGTTCTTCTGCTTTTTTAATTAACGGATATGAAGCGCTATCACGATATCGACCCTTTGTTCAATCAAGCCCGACGGCTTCCGATGGAAGTAAGCATTGAACAAGTACAGGGATTTTTGGCCACGTCGGCAATGCCTGCAGGCGCAACTAAATCTTGGTTTTATTCACTCAATTTTTACATTATGTTAGGAATAATCATAGGAGCCATTGCGCTACTTATTAACGTTACAGAAGCGTCTCCAACCATTGCTTCGAAGGTAGAAACGCCTGTTGGACTGGAGTTAAATGAACTTCAAATTTCAGCACATCAACCTGTGCAGACCGCTGAACCTGATCCAGAACCACAAATCGCTTTGGCACCTTCCGTATCAAAATCGGAAGAAAAGACCCCAGAAAAACGCATACCAACCCCGAAAGAGGTTGAGCAAAAGCAAAAAGAAAATCCGGTTCAACCTAAGCGGCAATCAACAAGACAATCTTCAAATCAACCAGAAAGCACAACTACCTTGATTGTTGATGATGTTGCAGACCAGTTGTTGTTCAACGATCTGCCCTTAGAGAACTTCTACGGTGAACCAGAAATTGAAAACAAGGAGCTCGCTTTTCTTATTACGAAGGAAGACTCAGACGAATCCATTGCCCAAATTCTAGACAAAGGCCGTGAAACGAATGTTCGTATTTCAAATATCAAGATCAAACACAGACGAAACGGAGATGTCAAAGTGATGAAGTTGGCCTTTGCCGTTCCTCACCCCAGCCCAAATTGTGAATGGAAGGTGTTTCGAACCGTTGAACTCAAAGGTTTTAAAACCTACGAATTCGGCTGGAGCGTAGATGAAAATGGCAACATTGTTGACTTCTGGGACAAGCTGAACAACAAAGACCCTTCAGAGGTGCCTGTGCCCCAAAAAGCCTGCGGGAAAGTGAAATACTTCTGCAACAACTGATTCAAACGCAGAATTCGTCTTTTTTTGGTCGCCACGTATAAAATTGTTTCAAGTTTGTTGTGAATGTCCAAAAATCCCTATCTTTGCACCCCAAAATTCTGGGAACTGCGGGTGTGGTGAAATTGGTAGACACGCTAGACTTAGGATCTAGTGCTG
>CAYGUR010000324.1:0-3802 GCA_964353035.1 uncultured Comamonadaceae bacterium
GAATACACCAAAGCGTCCGTTCGACTTGTTTGGGTTTGTCAGTACGATTCTGCGCACCTTTCTGTCCCCTCCTTTCAAGGATGCGAAAGCGTTATTCACCCCTGTCTCTTCCAATTCGAGGTGATTAAATCCGAGTACATCTCCGTACAATTTTCGATCTACTTCAAGGTCTTCCACACCAATGCCGACACCAATTATTCCCGTAAACATCCGAGGTGCCACTCCATCTGTTTTTCTCAGTTCTTTGAGGCACAGCAGATTTCCAAAAGGGTCTTCAAAGAAAACGACTAGACAACCGTCTTTTTCAATGGGTGCCTGGGATTGAAGTTGAACATTCTTTGATCTTAAATAGTCGAGCGCACGATAAATCTGATCAGTGCCTATGGCAATGTATAACAAACCTATGTCACCAAACTGAAGTGACTCTTTTGCTGCCTGTGGAGTGCGCTGCGTGTACTGCCACAATTCTAGTCCACCTCCACCAGCCTTATTCATGGCTAACACTGCCCGTTTTGGTTGGGGTACTCCTCCCATGTAACGCGCCATGTCTACAGCATCGTTTCGATCATCAAAGATCAGTAAGTCGAATTGAAGGGTTCTCGCATACCATCGATATGCTTCGACCACATCTATAACACCAATACCAACCTGCTGGATGCCATAAAGGAAAGTTGAAGGTTCTTGCATAAACTTGCTTGAAGGAATGCGATGACTTGATGTCTTGTAAATCTCTAAAAAATCTTAAGTAGTACAGTATTAAATTACTGAATTCCTTGCTTTTGTTTAGAAAGACCTACCTTTGTAGACTCACTTTTTGTGAGCAATTGAACTTCGTTCTTTGAATTCTGGGGCTGATTATGGCTTTGACAGCAAGATGACTGGATAAGCAAGCATGTCGAGCATTTGTACTTTCGCTCGTTAATATGAGGGTACAACGTCAGAAATGACAACACTTCTTTTGCGCTCGCAGCTTAATCAACTAAGTTGATTAACTAAATTCGTCGTCACTAGGTGACCGAACGAGCTGTCTCTTTTACAGGTTCTGATCTTATCCTTTAATCTTGAGGGATCGATAAATAGATCTAGCGAAAGCAGGACCCGACTGCCGTAGCGAAACTTACTGGGATAAGCTAGTGAGGGGGTGCTAATGTCCACTCTCTAGTCGAAAACTAATCATTAGATAAGCATGTAGAAAACTTGTACTTTCCTTGTTTGGACGCGGGTTCGACTCCCGCCAGCTCCACTAGACAGTTTTGAGTGTGAGTTGTGAGTGAATTCCTCATGACTCGCACTGATACTGGTCGGCTGGTAAGCCAACCCTGCAGCCGACCCTGCAAACGATCCTGCAGACGATCCTGCAGACGATCCTGCAGCCGACCCTGCGGAACTAATCTTACAGAAGTGACCCTGCGGAACTGACCCTGCAGGCGAATCTGCGCAACCAACCATTCAAAGAGAACGACGTTCAATCGCAATCAGAAGTTTACAATTTTGCTTTACTTCGCCTCATAAAAGCTATCATACACAAACTCACCTTCAAGCAGTACTTCTCCATCCTTGTAAAAGGTTGCGGGTCCGTGGAAGTAGCCTTTATCTGCTAGCCTTTCAACCACCAGTTTACCGCTGCTGTCGAATTCCTTTTGAATTCCGTCTACATTTCCTTCGGAATAGCTTTTTGCAGACCACGGTATTCCTTCTGGACTGAACTCTAAAAAGTCACCTTCAAGCTTCCCATCTTTATAGTTGCTGATAAAATGCTCTTGTCCGTTTTCATAACTGATGATCCGCTGGCCTTGTTTCAAGCCGTTTTCTAAGTTAAAACGAAGAGATTCATTTCCGTTCTGGTAATAACATACCACTTCGCCCGTTTCGTTGGCCGGAAACTCTTTGTACACTTGTTCACCAGAGGAATCAAGGTAACTGTAACCAACTAAAGTGCCGTTTAAATACATCAACTCTGCCCCGAGCTCCCCTGTGCTTGAAAAGTACTTCGTTTTGCCATGCAAAGAACCGTTGGACCAGTTCTGTTCCCTGTAGAGTTCGCCGGATTTAGTGAAAAGCTTTTGCGTTCCTGACATCTGACCGTCTTTATATGAACTTTCAGACAAGATGGAACCATCTATATTGTAGAGTTCAAATAAACCTTGTAAATCTCCAAACTCGTAGGTTCCGCGCTCTTTTAGTTGTCCTGTTTCATAATACGATTTGAAATCGCCTGATGTATATCCTCTTTCTTCAAAATATTCACTCAGCAGGGTACCATTGGTCGCGTAGCTTCGAATGGTGTCATTCAGAAAGCCGAACTTCAGTTTTCCAACCAAACTAGGCTCACCATTGGGGTGCATCAAATTATAATCAGTGCGATCCTTTTCTGTTACAAACACATCTATCTCTTCGCCCTTCGTATTGAACGAAACAACCTTGGTGACAACCCCCATTTCGTAATAAAGGTCTCGCTTCTTCTTCCCATTTGGATAATAGATTGAAGTTATTCCGTTCGAAACCCCGTCAATCATATACTCCTCCTGCGATATTCTCCCGTAAGGATCATACGATTTGATGACTCCATTTAATTCACCATTTTCGTAAAATCCTGATGATGCTAGCTGTCCATTTGAGAAATACCTCTCATAATAACCTTGAGCTGTATCATTCACGAAATAGTACTTTTCTGAAACGTTGCCATTGAGGTAATAACCAACAGACTCTCCTTCCAGTAGGCCATTTTCGTAAAAGTTTCGTTCAGCAAGCGCCCCATTGTAAAAATATCTTTTCCACTCACCTTCTTTGTTTTCGCCTACAACGAGTCCTTCCCTTGAGCAATTTCGAAGGTTGTTGAACGACTTATAATACAGTTCCTTGTTCTTCGACTTTGCGTCATAGATCAATGTGCTATCTGGAGCATATGCTTGGCAAATGAGTGGGACACCTTTTTTGAATTGCGCATACATCACCGTCTTACCGTTGTAATCAAAAGATTGGTTGATTCCATGCTGAAGCCCTTTGTTGTAACTCGTGAGTTCTTTCACACTTCCATCAGTATAGTAGTCTCTCCATTTACTGTTGCGAAGACCTTTCGTATAAATTCCTGTTTCAGTCAATTTACCATCTTCATACCAGGCCCATTTGCCATTGCGAAGGTTCTTTAGCATTCGCACTTGGCAAATCATTGCTCCATACTTATCATAGAACTGCGCATTCTTTGAACCTACTTTGAAGTTATAAATCTTTTGACCATTCGAATGATACTGCTCTCTCAACACCTCATCATCACTTGTGGCATATCCAGTGGTGAGTGCTGAAACTTCACCAATTTCATTGCTATAGGTAATGTTTTTTCCTCCAAGGGTGTTCAATTCAGACTCATACCTTTTAGCACCATTCAGTCCAAAGCCAGATACACGTGTGATTCTTCCTCTACTTCCGGCCTGCGCCTCTAATGTGAGATATCCTCGATCATCCCATCTGAGCAATTGACCTTCAATTTGGCCAGAGCGCCATTCTTGCTTTTCTACTTTGTTTCCTTTGTCATTGTAGTATAGAAATTCACCTTTATTTCGTCCGTTTGAATATGCTGAACGCAAGGCTATTTCTTGATTCTTGTGAAAGAAGATGAAATCTTGATCGCGAAGTTCATTCACAAAGTTCCCGATGGACACGAGGTATCCGTCTTCCAGATTGAAATCTCTTTCTTTCCAAGTATCATCAATTTTAATGCGTTTTGACTTTTCAAAGTGCTTCTCAAATGCTGGTGCAATACCGCGTTCGAAGGTTGCGATTCGAGAGCGGTATTTTATCTGTT
>CAYGUR010000325.1:0-3793 GCA_964353035.1 uncultured Comamonadaceae bacterium
AGGTAAAGGTGAAGTAACTGAAACAGGCTCTAGAGGAGTTGTTTTGGCGAAAGGACTTGATAAAGTTGAAGAAATTGCTGCTGGAATTCTTGGTGGTCACTTGGTAACAGCTCAAACAAGTGCCGAAGGGAAAATGGTAAATAAGGTGCTCATTGCACAAGACGTTTACTACCCAGGTGAAAGTGAGCCTGCTGAATATTACATGTCTGTTCTTCTTGACCGTTCTTCAGGAAAGCACATCATTATGTACTCTCCAGATGGTGGAGTGAACATTGAGGAGGTTGCTGAGAAAACGCCAGACCGTATCTTCAAAGAAGAAGTAGATCCAATGCTTGGTTTGCAAGGCTTCCAATTGCGAAGAGTTGCTTTCAACTTAGGGTTATCTGGACAAGCATTCAAAGAGATGACGAAATTCGTAGCTGCACTTTACAAGGCCTTCCTTGGATGTGACGCTTCGATGTTTGAAATCAATCCAGTGCTGAAAACATCTGATGATAAAATCATTGCTGTAGATTCCAAAGTGAATTTGGATGACAACGCTTTGTATCGTCACAAAGATTACGCTGAAATGCGTGATAAGACAGAAGAGGATGCAACGGAAGTAGAAGCAGATGAAGCAGGACTGAACTTCGTGAACCTTGACGGAAACGTGGGGTGCATGGTGAACGGTGCTGGACTTGCTATGGCTACCATGGACATTATCAAATTAAGTGGTGGTGAGCCTGCAAACTTCTTGGATGTTGGCGGTACCGCTGATGCTGCTCGTGTTGAGAAAGCATTTCGTATCATTTTGAAGGATCCTTCTGTGAAAGCAATCTTGGTCAATATCTTCGGGGGAATTGTTCGTTGTGACCGTGTGGCTCAAGGAATTGTTGATGCTTATAAAAACATCGGTGACATTCCTGTACCTATCATTGTTCGTCTACAAGGAACCAACGCAGTAGAAGCAAAACAGCTGATTGAAGAATCAGGACTTCAAGTACACAGCGTAATTCTTCTTCAAGAAGCAGCTGATAAAGTAAAAGAAGTTTTAGGAGCTTAATGGCTTTATAGAAAATAGATGTTTCCTGAATTGATGGAAACAAAAAAGGGTCAACCTAGTTGATCCTTTTTTTATGTTCTTTTTTCATCCAAAAGGATGAGATTTTCAGCTTCAATTTTTGACCACGGCCATGATGCCATCACGAATGGGAATAAGCAAATTGCTCACACGACTGTCTGTTTGAATGAAGGCATTCAATTCCTTCAACACTTTTGTTTCAGGGTCATGGCCTTTTACTTCCTCGGCAACTTTGCCACTCCAAAGGACATTGTCTATCAGAATCACGCCTCCTATACGCATTAAAGGAAGCGTCATTTCGTAATAATGCATGTAGTTTTCTTTGTCAGCGTCTATAAACGCAAGGTCGAAGGTGTTTTTCAACGTCGGTAGAACATCCATGGCAGAAGCGTTGTGTCGGATGACCTGATGGTCGATGCCTGCTTCGCTCCAATATTTATCCTGAATGGTATTCAATTCTTCATTGATCTCGATGGTCTCGATGATTCCTCCTTCCGCCAAACCTTCTGCCAAACAAATCGCGGAATAGCCCGTGTATGCTCCAACCTCAAGAATTCGATTGGGACGAAGCATTTTGCTGATAAAACTGAGAAACCTTCCTTGTAAATGTCCGCTCAACATACGCGGCATAATTACCTTTCGCCAGGTTTCCCTGTGAAGACGCTGCAAAAGATCAGGCTCTACTTCTGTGTGATCGCAAGCGTAACGATCAATGTGTTCAGGTAAAAATTCCATGTCTAGAGGCAGATTGTGCCGAATGAACCTAGAAAGAGGAGTAAATCAGACGAGTTTACAACGTCATCTCCGTCAATATCTATGGGGCAATTCAACAGACAGCCAAAACCGCCCAAGAAAATGAGCAAGTCATTGGTTCCAATCGTCAGGTCATTGTCGAAATCACCCACACAAAGAATGAGTTCCTCACCATCAATGTCACCGTCGCAGTTATTGTCTACGTTGTTTCCCGTGCCAGGAGCATTTGGATAAACATCGTCCCGTGTGTCATCACAATCAAGGTTGTTGTCAACATATCCCAAAGGAGCTGCACATGCTTGAACATTTACCAATACATTACCGAAACCATCATTGTCTGCATCTTCAAAGTAAGTTGAAATGGTGCCAACAACTAGCGGGTCTGAGTCGTCACAATCTACTCCACCATATTCAAAGGCATCAAACCCATCCATGTCCATGTCAAAATCACTCAATCCATCACAGTTTTGATCCACTCCATCATACCAAATCTCGGTAGCGTCTGGATTGATGTTTTCATCACTGTCGTCACAATCACTTAAGGTTGTGAATCCATCATTGTCAGCATCTTCAATCCCGGCACATTCATTAAAACCTTCCAAACAATTGGCTTCGATGCATGCCGCACAATCAGCTTCAGAGCCAAACGCGCATGCAAAGAAACAATTCGTGCTAGCACAATCAGTTTGTGAAGCAAAACAGCCCACACAACTTGCCGTTAAGGGCACTTGCGCACTCATACAATCTGAAAAACAGGTTTCAGGATCGGCAACAAATAGACATTCAACTCCGCAGTCTGCAGCAACTTGTTGGACAAACGCCAAATTGTTACCTATATATAGGAGGTCTTCGTTGGAACAGTTTCCTTGAGCAAAAGAAGAAGTAATAGTCGCACTGAATAGCGCCAAGAGGAGGAGGTTCTTGAAAAGGTTCATAGCATTTGGTTTGGGGAACAAGATACAATATTCAGAATTGTAGTCCTTCTTCTCAAGCGCTATCTTTGGCCACATGGGGAATAGGGCTGATGTGCAGAAACGAATGATTTTACTCATGGCGACGTTGACTTTGCTGGTCATGCCGCTGATTGGGTGGGTGATTTCCCTTTTTTCAAGCAAAGTGGTTTTGTGGGACAGATGGGTCGGGAATGAATCGCTCAGAACTCAGCTGTTCTATGGCGTGGCTGCTGGAATGACCGTTGGATTTCTAGCTAGAGGAGTTGTTTCCTTACCATTTATGGAGCCGGTCAGAAAGAGGTATGCCGATCGATTTGCTGATTTAGACCTGAACGCTTTCGAAATTATCTTCATTTCAATTTGTGCTGGGGTGGGCGAAGAGTTGCTTTTTCGCGGAGCACTCCAACCCCTCTTCGGAATAGTTGTTACCTCTTTCATCTTTGTGGCCATTCACGGATACCTCAACCCAAAAGATTGGCGGGTGAGCATCTATGGGTTGTACATGACTTTGGCAATCATGGGATTCGGACTTCTAACTGAAATCATCGGAATATGGTCTGCAGTAGTAGCACACGCCTTGGTTGATATCATTCTACTTGCAGATTTAGGCGCCAAAGATGAATGATGCTTCTACTTGAGTTCGTACCTTCGCAAAAATTAGTCGCTATGGGAAAAGGCAAAAACAAACAGCGCGTCAACGTAGTTTACAGTACAAATCCTGATTTCGAATTTGAATCTGAGGAGGAACACGAAGACGAAACTTTGCCCCCAAATCAACAACTACTGTATGTTTCTCATGATCGCAAAATGCGGAAGGGAAAAACGGTTACGCTCATAGAAGGGTTCGTTGGAACTGCGGAAGATTTAAGTGACCTAGGTAAGAAGTTGAAATCGAAATGTGGAGTGGGAGGAAGCGCGAAAGACGGTGAAATCATTCTGCAAGGCGAATTGAGAGATAAAGTAATTGCTGCCCTGGAGGCAGATGGATACAAGTGTAAACGGAAAGGCGGATAAGCATGTCGGAAAT
>CAYGUR010000326.1:0-3751 GCA_964353035.1 uncultured Comamonadaceae bacterium
GTAAAAGTGGAGGTGTACAATTTGATTGGACAAAAGCTGATTTCTGTCAATCATACAATAAATGAATCAATCAATATTTCACAACTGAAGAGGGGAGAATACATCGTTTCTGTCCTCAGTACAGATAGTATTCTAACAAGAAGACTTGTTGTAATCGACTAAACGTTTACTGAAAATGCAATCCAAATCGTTGAGCTCTTTCTCCGGAAATTAGAGCGGAAATAGCCCCCCGCGTATTCTAAAAAAGGGAATAGCTACCTTTAGTCTGATTAAGACATATACTTCGTATAGAAATAGATGCGAATAGTTGAAGTGGGGAGTATCATCATCAATCAGGTAAAATGAGTGGTGCTTGCCTCCATTACACAGAACTTCTGACAGATATACATGAACAGAAAATTAAAGAACAGCCTCATCGCTATCGGGATTCCAACGGCTTATGCAGTAGCGCTGCGTTTATTCTTCGGTATAGATTCATGGGGTGAACTTTTTTCCGTCATGTCCTTGACATTCTTGTTTTTGCTTCCCACTATTGTTGGTGCATTGACAGTTTACCTTTCTTCTGAAGAGAGCGCTAGAAGTTTTTCCTACCGAATGGTTACACCATGGATTCCAATTGTGCTTTTTCTATTCGTCACCATGTTATTTAATATTGAAGGCTGGGCTTGCTGGATTATGGTATTGCCCTTGTTTCTGATAGCCGCTTCGGTAGGAGGTTTTATTGGGGGCTACTTGAAAAGCCGCAAATCCAATGATAAACTCAATATTTCACTCCTTCTTTTTCTCCCACTTTTGATAAGTCCATTTGAGAGCTTGATAGAATCCATTCTAGGAACGTATGAAGCTTATACATTTATTGATATTGATGCGCCTGCTGAAATAATCTGGGACAATGTAACGCAAGTAAAAGAAATTTCTGAGGAACAGAACAAAGGTTATCTTACCCAATTTCTTGGCTTTCCAAGGCCTGTTAAAGCTGAGTTAGATTTTGAAGGGGTGGGCGCTTATCGCGAAGCCATTTTCACAAAAGAACTTGTTTTTCATGAAACCGTAACTGACTATGTTGACAATGAGCGTATGGTCTTCGATATAAAGGCCTATCCGCACGAAATTCCGTCAACAACACTTGATGAACACCTTGTTATTGGTGGGAAATACTTCGATGTACTGAATGGAACCTATGAACTAGAAAAGTTACCGAACGGATTGAACCGCTTACACTTGTATAGTCATTTTGAAATGAATACTACCTTTAATTTCTATGCTGGATGGTGGGGGATATGGATCATGAAGGACATCCAAAACAATATTTTACAAATTCAAAAGTTAAGGTCGGAAGAAGCTAGCAGCACTAATGTGAATTAAAATTGCGTATTTTCATTTGATCACGAACGTTTTCCTACAAACAATGAAAAAAACACTAATCGTTATTTTGACTGGCTTTTTGGCTTACACAACGTATGGACAATCAGAAAATGCTTCCTCTCTCATTGAAGAAGGAGTTGCTCTTCATGACCAAGCACAGTATCAGGAAGCAATTGAAAAGTACCAGGAAGCATTAATACTCGATCCTGACAATGTCAACGCATACTATGAAATGGCTTTCTCGTACCTAGCTTTAGAAAACTTCGATAAAACGGAAGAGTTGTGCAGAGAAACCATAGACAGATTTCCAGACTCACCTGTGCTCAAGCATGTTTATACTTCTTATGCAAATTCGCTTGATCAAAGAGGAAAGTCAGAGGAAGCTCTCAAAATATATGACGAAGGAATTAAAAAATTCCCAGATTATAATATGCTCCATTTTAACAAAGGGGTTACCACCTTTGGTTTGAATAGGCTCGAAGAAACACGCGAAAGTTTCAGGAAATCTGCCCAACTTAATCCTAACCATTCCAGCTCATTCTACTACCTAGGTCTTTTAGAAGAACAAATGGGAAACAGAATTTCATGCATTCTCTCATTGTCAAGGTTTTTAATTCTAGAACCCAAGGGGCAACGTGCAAATCAAATACTTCCGTTCCTAACTGAGTATGTGAACACGCTTTATGTCAATGAAGTTCAGGGGAGTACAATTTCTACAATGAGTACTGCTCATACCAGAATTGATAAGGAGAAAGATGACTTTGAAGACATTGAAAAAGGGTTGGGCTATATAGCAACGTTCTCTGCATTGCTAGAAAACGAAGAAGAACAAAAAGCAGAGCTTGAAGAGTTCGAAACACATATGCAAACCATTTTTGAACTTTTAGAAGCAAATAAAAAGCGAAAGAAAGGCTTCAACTGGGAATTTCTCTCTCCTTTTTTCATAGATCTTTACAAAAATGGTTTCGTAGAAACATTCGTTTATGATATCAATTCATTTGAGAATGGAAGTGAAACTATACCTGTTTGGTTTGACAATAATGCAGAGCAATTCAATAAGTATGTAGATTGGTTGAATGGCTATAAGTTTGAAGACTAATAGATTAATTTCCAACTAGCGATCGTTCTCCAGTCCGTCAATCTAGGACAGAAAATGAACCCCTGCATAACAGAAGTATTTACGATTCCATACAATGAAATCAAGGTGTTTATGAATTTGCAACGGTGAATAGGAGTGGGGAGCACATGTAAGAGTTTTATGCAATGGCGAGTCCAGTCTATTTCCTGCATTCCCAGCTTTTCTCAGGAATCACCACAAACAAGCAGACATGCTGCCCGGTTCGGATTGACTAGAAACGCACAAGAATCAGCTCAGTTGACTTGGGCAATTCGAAAAGCGTGACGAAAGGAATTGGTAGTGTTTTGGTATCTTGGAAGGCAATTGTGTTTCAAATTAATGCGTTTCAAATGCATCGTGATGGACTATCATTTTTTCAATCTGCTAATGGCGTGTGGCTCACTGAACACATAGCTCCGAAATACATCACAACCTATAAACCTAGTAACGAGTGATGATTAAGTTCAACTTTTTGGCAACACCTGTGCCTTAAGTTCGCGAACGTAAATTGAGCAGCTCGCTTGGTTCCAAGATTGAAGAAATGATACACAAAGACCTACCATTTGACTTTCATGACGCCACAGTTATTTCATGCGAAATGGAAAAAATAGATCGAATGAAATTAGTGGTAATGCTTTATCCCATCTTTTATCCTTCACATGTTAATTTGGAATTAACCTTTTCTGGAATCGTTAATTTTCAGGAAGTGAAGGCATTGGTTGAAAATCTCAATCGGAACGGCCATGAATCAAATTGGATTGGGCGAGGAATAGATGCTTTAAATTACCATCGCGAAAGAACTTCAAAAGACCTTGACCAGCATCTCGTTCTTGAACTTGATGGTTATAAGAAAATGAACATTCATTGTAAAAAGCTGAGGATTTCTGATTCGGACGAACACCTGAATGGAAGTCAATGACAATTGTGCAGTCTTCAGAGGTGTTTCGCATCAATATCCTTCTATGGGAGAGTATTCAAGTCTAAGAAATTTAGCATTCATCATAAGGTGCATCAGAGACAAATGGTCATCTGGTTTAATTGATTATGATTTGGGAGGAATGTAGTTTTCCAACTCTCTAAATGAAAGTTTACCTTTGATGAAGAATTCGTCAACAGAAGTTTGGGATCTCACGCTCAAAGCTGAAAACATAACCTAAAACAATTTTCAATTTGGCTGCATTACTGTTTTTCTTCATCCTCTCCATTGCTTTTTCGTTCCTCTGCTCTATTCTGGAGGCCGTGCTACTCAGTGTGACGCCGCGTTACATT
>CAYGUR010000327.1:0-3739 GCA_964353035.1 uncultured Comamonadaceae bacterium
AAAATGACCCTTCCAAAAGCACTTTTCATCCTTCCCCTCTTTGCGGTCTTATTGAGCTTTTTAACCAATGACACTCCCGACGTTTTCTCTGACGCTCGGGACGGGGAAGTCTATCAAACGGTACAACTCAATGGGCTCAACTGGTTTAAAGAAAATCTGCGATTCCGTACTTCTTCAAAACTGGACACACTTATTCTACAGAGTAATTGCGGTGTTTTTTACCATTACGATGCGGCTAAAACAGCCTGTCCTGACGGTTGGCGATTGCCCACAGAAAAGGAAGTGAAAGACCTGATCAAGGCAGATAAAAAAGGACGTATCAATCTGGTAGATACCTTAGCCATTGAGCTCTGTGGTAGAATAGACGCGGAAAAACACGCCAAGTACGGAGGGCAAAACACGTTTTGGCTGAATGAAAAACTGGTAGACGGACATATCACTCATTGGCATACCTTCAAAGAAGATCATGAAATCCACTCACACGGTGTGATCAATGCACGCAGAAAGTTTCCAATTCGGTGTGTGTGTGAAATCAATTAAGCATGATCTACATAACAATAGTACAAGTCTAAAGAGTCTAGCTCCTCACACTTATCATCTCCACACTCACGCTCTAATCCTGAGGCGAAGGAGCAAGATCAACTCAAGTGATTTCTTGGAAAGGGTTACTGTTTAGTCGTTTTTTGGGGTTGCACGTGCGCCCCTCATCCATGGTGTGACTTCTCCATCAATCAGCGAGGCTTTGAGCCGCCGAAGTGTCAATCAAACCAGTCCTTAAAGCAAAAACTTGATTCCGAAATCACCCTGTTCTTCAACAAACACTAATTAGAACAAGCTCTCTTGCAACTTCACCACCCACGCAGACGGTTGTAAAGTGCTGAGCGCGTAGCTGAGGCAAAACGGATAGAGCGATTAGAACAATAAGCGCTTTTTGTGGTTTCATTTTACATATTTGCTAATGATCTTGCTTCTTGTCTAAAGCACAGGAATAATTTCCCGTTATTGAGCCTTAAATTGCTTGATTGTTAACAAAAATGAATGATTCGGTTTTCATTAACAAAGGATTGCTGTTTCCTAATTAAGCTGAATTTTAATATAAAATTTGTACCCCATGAAAAAATTGATACTCTTCAACGCCCTTTTCTTATTCACGAATTTGCTGTGTGCACAAACATGGGAGTTTATGGCGTCTTTGCCAGGAGGAGAATCTGACGCACGACATCATCCGGTTACTTTTTCTGTTGACGGCTATGGCTATCTGCTCATGGGAGATGTGAATGGCGAAGAGGCCAACGACTTTATGCGGTATTTTGCTTTGACCGACACATGGGAGAATCTACCTGATTTTCCTGGGGCAGCTCGAAGCTTCTCTTACGGTACTTCCCGCGGAACAAAAGCCTATGTTGGTTTCGGCGGAGCGAATGGTGTGCCCTTTGATGATCTTTGGGAGTACGACACCGAAACAGAAGAGTGGACAGAGCTAGCTAGCTGTCCGTGTGATGCACGTTACCACCCTGCATTCATCCAATTGGATGATAAAATCTATGTAGGTTTAGGGAACAACCCAACGAACTTAAATGATTGGTGGGAGTATGACATCAGCACTGATACTTGGTCTGAGAAAGATCCTTTGCCAGGACCTACTAGGCATCACCCTTTTTATTTCGGTATTGACGGTATTGCTTATGTTGGCCTCGGTCATGGGACTGAGTTTGTAAACGGACTCACCATCTACACTGACTTCTACAAATTTGATCCAGAAACTGATGAATGGACACAATTGAATGACTTCCCCGGTGAAGCGCGCGTAGCAGGAACACAGTTCGATTTCAACGGGAAAGGGTATGTGCTCAGTGGTGATGGTGATAATCACTCATTCATGGAAGAAGGTGAGTTTTGGTCTTATGAACCACAAAGCGATACGTGGAGTCAGTTGACCTCACACCCCGGAAGTAGTCGGTGGGCCCCAGGTAATTTCATCATTGACAACTATGTTTATTTCATGTGCGGCTTGAGCACTATGCAGTTAGAAAGTGATCTGATGCGTTTCAATTTGGATCCACTGGTTTCTACTGAAGATGAGGTTTCCACATCGGCAATCGCTGTTTATCCAAATCCGGCAACAAACTTCATCACGTTTGCTGATGATATCAGACAGTTTGCGGACATACGCTTGGTGAATAGTTATGGTCAAACGGTGAAGACGATTGTTTCCAATCAAACCACCGTGGAAGACCTTCCAAGTGGGATGTACTATCTGCAGTTTTTCAAAAATGAGATGATGTACACTCAAAAAATCATGATTGTTGATTGATTTTGCTGTACTTCAAAGTTATTGATGCGGTTGGCTGTATGGCCGACCCAGTTCGCGTCTGCGATTTTGATTCCTGCCTTTCTAATTGTTATCGCTAATTCTGATGTGGTCGGCTAGTTAGCCGACCCTGCATATGCCGACCCTGCATATGCCGACCGAGCACATGCCGACCGTGCGAAAATTGCCTTACAAACCCACCACAATACCACATTCACGGCATTTTTTTCACGCTATTTAGACCTTTTCTAAATAATTGTCGGTAAATTTGCAACAAGCTTTAAGTTCAACTGTTATAGAGCCCAAGAGATGATAAAAGTAAACGACACAGCAAAAGAGCAGGTTGCCAAATTGAGGTCTACCGAAGGACACGCTGATGAAGCGTTCATTCGCGTCGGAGTCAAAGGTGGCGGATGCTCTGGATTGATGTACCAATTGGAGTTTGACACCGAGAAGAAAGAGGGTGACCAGGAGTTTCACGACAATGGCGTGACCGTTGTTGTTGACCGTAAAAGCTACCTCTACCTTGTTGGAACTGAATTGGAATACACCGGCGGATTGAACGGAAAAGGATTTGTATTCAGCAACCCGAATGCAAACAGGACGTGCGGATGTGGAGAGAGTTTCTCCGTTTAATGAAATTGATTTAACAGAAAACACAAGCAATGGCATACGAAGGCGATGAGTTATTGGAAGAGGTAACCCGGAAACAATACGAGTTCGGTTGGACCACTGACATTGAATCTGATAACGCCCCTCCGGGAATCAACGAAGGAACCATTCGTTTCATTTCTGCAAAGAAAAATGAACCTGAATGGATGCTCGAATGGAGATTAGATGCTTACAAAAAATGGTTGGAAATGACAGAGCCAAATTGGGCCCATGTGCAGTATCCAAAACCTGACTTTCAAGCAATCAGCTACTATTCTGCTCCTAAGAAAAAGCCCTTACTTGATAGCATAGATGAAGTAGATCCTGAGTTGCGCAAAACAATGGACAAGCTCGGTATTTCGCTCGAAGAGCAGAAAAGACTGAGCGGTGTAGCCGTTGATTTCGTAATGGATTCTGTTTCTGTGGCGACTTCCTTCAAAGAAAAACTAGGTGAACTCGGAATCATTTTCTGCTCAATGAGCGAAGCGATACAGAATCATCCAGATTTGGTGAAGAAATACATCGGCTCAGTGGTGCCGAAGAACGATAACTTCTACGCTGCACTCAACAGTGCCGTATTCACAGATGGTTCGTTCTGCTACATTCCGAAAGGAGTTCGTTGTCCGATGGAACTTTCTACTTATTTCCGCATCAATGAAGCAGGAACAGGACAGTTTGAACGTACCCTTTTGGTTGCCGATACCGGCTCCTATGTGAGCTACCTCGAAGGGTGCACCGCTCCGCAACGTGATGAAAACCAGCTGCACGCCGCAGTGG
>CAYGUR010000328.1:0-3713 GCA_964353035.1 uncultured Comamonadaceae bacterium
ATTTAGCAGCGTCCTCTTTCTTTTTTACTTCCTCCCTGCCTTTTTGGTCCTCTACCACCTTGTACCGAGGGAGATGAAAAATGGAGTGATCCTCATTGCTAGCATTCTTTTTTACAGCTTCGGCGCCCCGAAGTTCATTTTCGTTATTCTGGCTTCTACCGTCATTGATTTTTATCTGGTGAATGCGCTTCACCAGAGCGAAGAACAGAAAAAGCGAAAGCAGTATTTAATCCTTTCGTTGTGCCTCAACCTCGGACTCCTCGCCTACTTCAAATACGCGAATTTCTTCATAGAAAATGTCAACTCGGCTTTGGGCGAAATGGGATTACATTCAGTTGAATGGACGAAAGTGGCCTTGCCCATTGGGATTTCGTTCTACACCTTCCAAACCCTGACCTATTCTGTAGATGTATACCGAAGGAATCACGCTCCGCTGAAGAAGCTTTCAGATTATTTGCTCTATATATTGTCTTTCCCTCAGATGATTGCGGGCCCCATTGTCAGGTTCACCACCATCGCAGATCAAATTACCAATCGGGCAGAGACCATCGACGACAAACTCTTGGGCTTCTTTCGTTTTTGTGTAGGACTTGGAAAAAAAGTATTGATTGCCAATGTGTTGGGCGAACAAGCGAGCATGCTCATGGAGGGCGACGTTTCTGCATTGAGCACTTCGGCTGCTTGGATTGGGATTTTGGCTTACACCTTCCAGATTTACTTCGATTTTTCGGGGTATTCAGACATGGCTATAGGGTTGGGACGAATGATGGGGTTTTCGTTCCCAGAGAATTTCAATTCGCCCTACACTTCGCGCAGCATCACTGAATTCTGGAGAAGGTGGCACATGACACTGAGTAGCTTTATGCGTGACTACCTCTACATTCCACTGGGAGGAAGCAGGGTGAAATCGAAATCACGTCTGTACACCAACCTGTGGATTGTCTTTTTGCTCTCAGGTCTCTGGCATGGCGCCTCATGGAACTTCATTTTATGGGGTGCTTTTCACGGCTTTTTCTTGGTTTTGGAACGACTATTTTTGGGTAAATTCTTGGAACGAATTGGCCATCTTCCGTCGCTAATCATGACCTTTTTCATCACGTTGTTGGGGTGGGTGATTTTTAAACTAGAGAATGTGCACGATATCCCAGTCTATTTCAGCAAGTTATTCAGCTACCATGAAGGGGTCGATGCATTTAACGTCAACACCAGTTTCTTTCCAATCCTTGGGGTTGCGGTGTTTTTCTCACTCATTACACTCTTTAAATTTGGACGACGAATTGAGGGCATTCTGTTTTTCACTCAATCGCTATCAGTGAGAGGTTATTTAACCATTGGAGTTGTTTCAACCGTCCTTTTACTCCTTTCAGGAGCAGCCATCGTAACCTCAGATTTCAATCCGTTCATCTACTTTAGGTTCTAATGAAGTTCAAGACAGCTATAACGCATGGAGTTGCGGTCATTTTACTGGCTTTGCTTTGTTTGCCTATGATTCAAGGCGGCTTGTACTTGTGGGAAGAGAAGCCATTGGATGGCGCCTATGAAACAGCTACCCAGCCAGAGTTTTCTTGGCAGGCGTGGTTTGAAGGCAGTTGGCAAGATGGAATAAAGACGTTTACCAATGACAACACGGGCTTTAGATCTAATTTGGTTCGATTGGACAATCAGCTTCAATACAGTTTATTCAATACCGCCAATGTAGAGGGCGTTGTCATTGGAAAGGAAGGAATCCTTTTTGAAGAAGGCTATATTCATGCCTTAACTGGCGAAGATTTTTTGGGAACAGACAGTTTGTTTTCAATAGGTAGAGGTTTGAACCAAGTTCGGGATACTTTGGCAAAACGCGACATTGAATTACTGGTTGTGATGGCGCCAGGAAAAGGATATTTCTACAAAGAATACATACCCGAGTCGTTCGACCTTACGCCTGTTGACACGACCAATTTTGAGGTGGTCATTGATCAATTGGAACAGTACAATATTGAATACATGAATTGTAGGAGTTGGTTCGAAGCCATGAAAGACACCTCTCGGTTTCCGCTTTATCCTAAAAACGGAATTCATTGGAGCAGGTATGCTGAGTTCATTTTTGCTGACTCTTTATTGAATCGGTTGGAAGCTATAACTGGCAATCCTTATCCGCGCATCAACGTACACAGTTTAGAAGTTACAAATGAGAGTCGCTTCACTGATGACGACATCGAAAAAGGAATGAATTTGATGTATGAATTGCCTGAATTCGACCTTGCTTATCCCGGATTTACGATTGAATACGATAGTTCATTGCACCAAAGCAAGGTGCTGACCATTGCAGACAGCTATTATTGGGATTTGTACAATCTAGGAATGTCTTCAGACGTTTTCAATCAGGGCGAATTTTGGTATTACTGCGCCAGTGTGTATCCTGATTCAAAAGACAGTTTAGTCACTGTGTGGGACATTGATTACGTTCAGCGAATAGAGCAAAACGATGCAATTGTGTTAATTTGCACGGATGCCAATTTACATCGCTTCCCATTTGGATTGATCAAACAAATGCGGCAGTATTTTGAAATGCCCTTCGTACCAAAACCTGCATGAAAATGAAAGACTACAAAGAAATCAATCGCCAATCATGGAACAACCGCACAGAGGTTCATGTAGATTCAGACTTTTATGATGTCCCGGCTTTTCTTGCTGGAAAATCGTCATTGAACTCCATTGAACTTGAGATGTTTGGCGACCTAAAGGGCAAGAAAGTACTGCACCTTCAGTGTCATTTCGGACAAGATAGCATTTCATTGGCGCGCATGGGAGCTGATGTAACTGCCGTTGACCTTTCAGATGTGGCCATTGAAAAAGGCAAAGATTTAGCTGCGAAAGCAGGCCAACATGTCAATTTCATTTGTTGTGATGTGTATGACTTACCACTTCATCTAGACGAAACCTTCGATGTTGTTTTCACCTCTTACGGGGTGATTGGTTGGTTACCAGACATGGAGAAGTGGGCGAAGCTGATTTCGACCTACTTGAAACCGAAAGGACAGTTGGTTTTTGTTGAATTTCACCCTGTGGTGTGGATGTTCGACGACGATTTTGAAGGCGTTAGTTACAGCTATTTCAACACCGGCTCAATTCAAGAAACAGAGAGTGGAACCTACACTGATTTTGACGCCAGTTTGACCCAAGACTATATCATGTGGAATCACGGAATGTCAGAGGTGGTCAACGCGCTTATTTCAAACGGTATATCAATCGATTCCTTAGATGAGTATGATTATTCTCCTTACAACTGTTTTAAAGGTACAGTTGAATTTGAACCAGGAAAGTTCCGCATTGAAAAGATGGGGGCTAAGCTTCCTATGGTGTACGCCATTTTAGGCACTAAACAGGCGTAAACATACATACCTTGACACCATGAAATTAACCCTCCTTCGCGCAGCCTTCCTGCTCACAATCATCGCCTTTACACAACCTAGTTTCGCGCAAGCAAAACGCGCATTGTTTCTGGGCAATAGCTACACAGCGTACAATTCCTTGGCTAGCCTAACAGTAGACCTCAGTGCTTCAGCTGGTTTCGAATTGGAGGTGGCGAGCAACACTCCTGGTGGCTACACTTTGGAAGGACATAGCACCAATGCGAATTCCTTGGCCCTCATTGAACAAGGGAACTGGGATTTTGTAATCTTGCAGGAGCAAAGTCAGCGTCCGTCTTTTCCCTATACGCAAGTTCAAGC
>CAYGUR010000329.1:0-3704 GCA_964353035.1 uncultured Comamonadaceae bacterium
GTCCGACTTCTGCCAATTTGAAAGGACATTCAACACATCTTGTTTAGAAATAGGTTCTGCAGCAGTATTAGATAGGTTTGGGTGTTCCCTCTCATGAAAGAACTTCTGGGTAGACTAGAAAGGAAGAATAGAGAATGGTTGAAACCAAAAAAAAGACCTCCGAAGAGGCCTTTTAGGTGCTAAACTTAACGGGGTCCGTGTTCCCCTTTACGCTCTTTGTGTTCTTTCATTTTTTCTTCACGTTTCGCCTTCATCTCTTTCCACTTAACAAGCTGATCAGGGGTAAGAATTGCTGCAAACTCAGCTTCATGTTGCTCACGCATGGCTTCCATTTTAGCTTGTTTAGCCTGCTTTTTCACATCGTTTTCAGCACGAATTTTTTCGCGTTCAGCTTTGTGCTTGGCATGAATGGCCTCCCATTTAATTGCTTGGTCATCTGTTAATTCAAGCTCACTTTTAATTTTCTCCATGCGATGCGCTTGACGCTCTTCAGGTGATTTGCGCTCTTTTTGTGCTTGATCAGATTGAGCATTTAATGTGCAGGCCAATAGAACTCCAGTCCCAACCAGTGCAATGTTTTTTAGAATTTTCATGTTTCAAAATGTTTGTTCGCCTGTATGACTGGCTAAACTTTCAATGGTTTAATGAAAGAATGTGAATGAGTGTTAAAGGTGCTCTGCCCAACTTTCAGCCGCAATCCATGCGGTGGTCCAGGCTGCTTGGAAATTGAAGCCTCCGGTAATGGCGTCAATGTTTAGTACTTCGCCAGCGAAATACAGGCCTGGGAGCGACTTGCTCTCCATGGTTCGAAAATCAACGGCTTTCAAATCAACCCCTCCGGCGGTAACAAACTCTTCTTTAAAGGTGGTCTTACCTTTTACATCTAACTGGCAATTGCAAATAAAGTCATGGAGTTGTTGAAGGTCACTTTTCGAAAGGTCGCTCCAGTTTTTGCCGTGTGTGCCCACCAATTCGTTGAAGCGTTCCCACAGTCGTTTAGGGATTTCGGGGAAGACCGTGGTGTTGGGAGATTTTTTAGTGTCGTGTTTTCTACGCTCTTCAATCCATTCAAAAACCTCCTCACTGGAGGTCATGGTCCAGTTCATTTGAATGCTAAAATCATAATCCAATTGAGCCAATTGATTGGCACCCCAAGCCGAAAGTCGCAAGATGGCCGGTCCGCTCAATCCCCAGTGCGTGATGAGCACTGGGCCATGCTCTGCTAAGTTGGTTTGGTTGATGCGCACTTCTGCGTTTTGCACTGAAAGCCCCATGAGTCCTCTAAGAACGGGGTTGTTAATTTTAAATGTAAACAAAGAGGGGACAGGCGGGACAATTGGAATGGAGAGGTTCGAAAGCATATTCCATACAGAGGTGCTACTGCCTGTTGCAATCAACACGTTGCGAGCAACATAGTTTTGTTCGTCAGAAGTTAAAACCCAGCCTTCGTCTTCTTGAACAATGGAGCGAACCCCAACTTTTCGTTGCACTTCAATTCCTTTGTTGTGCACTTCACGTTCAAAACAATCAATGATCGAAGAGCTGACATTGCTGGCTGGAAATACGCGTCCATCTTCTTCAATGGAAGTTTCTACACCGCGTTCATCAAGCCAAGCCATCATGTCTCCACACATAAAGCGGTGAAATGGGCCTAACAATTCGCGCTCACCTCTTGGGTAGTGTTTAGAAAGTTCTTTTGGGTCGAAGCAAGCATGTGTCACATTGCATCTTCCACCCCCAGAAATGCGCACTTTGTCTAAAACGCGAGCAGATTTTTCAAGGATTAAGATGCGTGCGTGTGGTTTTAATTCTGCTGCGCGAATGGCGCCAAAGTAGCCGGCGGCTCCACCACCAATGACAATGAGGTCGTACATCAATCGTTCAACAATTCATGAGGGAATCTGCGAACGATGTATTTCAGGGCAGCACCAAATCCAAGTTGCTGGTTGGTGGCCCCTGAGCGAATGTAAAAGCTTTCGCTTGCCACGCCCTTTCCGATTTTTGCGTAAACAGGTCGATCAGAAGGTGCTACATCAATACGGTAAACGCCTTTTCCATTGAAGCAACTGTGAGAAAAGTGAATGAACGACATTGCTTCAGAATTCATTTTCTCACGAATAAGGTTTTGAAAATCTTGGTCGTATTTGTCAGCAGAAGCGTTAGAATATTCAGCAATCCCAATCACTTCGCCACTGTCTGCCACCCCAAGAAGCACTGTGCCTCCATTGGTATTGAGGAATCCGGCAATGGCTTTCAAGATGTTCGGATTGTGTTCGCCTTCTTTGAACTCTGTTCGTTCTCCTTCGCCCTTAAAGAGTAGGGTTTCTGTGCTATCGTCCAGCATTTCGTTCATATACGAAACCGTGTTCTTAAATAGGAGTTGAAACAAGGAAGGTGCTTGTGTTTGAGGAATCATACCTGAAGATTCCAGTCTCGGACGAGTGAAGGCAACAAGTGCAGAATCATTGTCTAAGGCTACCACAGTTCCTAGTCGGTCAAAGTCGGTCAAAGCTGCCATTTCGCCAAATACATTCCCCGCTGAAAGCGTTTTACTTCGTCCGTCTTTTAAGAACAGTTTAAACTGTCCGCTTTGAACAATGTAAAGGCATTTTCCTTGGGCATGGGAGCGAAATACTTCCTGTGAGCGATTGAAAATCACATATTCATGGATGTCAAACAACTTCAATCTATCACCTTCACACAAGCTTGAAAGGGGTGATTGGGCGAGGGTGGATTCAAATTGATCAGGACTGAGTTTAGCCATGGGTAGAATTTTTACGAAGGTAGGTATTACTTAATGTTTTATTTTAACGGCTTTCTAAAGTCAATGAAAACTAAAACTTTATTGCTAATTGGACTGTTTTGCGTCGCACTTTCCTCGAACGCACAACTGGGAACAAGAAGTAGCTTTACTTATGAGGTTATTTCAAATGATCCACGTATAGACCCTGCGTTCACGCTGAATTTTGAACTGCTTCAAGGGTATTTTGCTCCTACCAACAATGCGGGAAACACCTTGAATTTTGGAATGTGGGGCGTAGCACAACCAGGTCCAAAGTGGGGGCTTGACTACCTTGTTCGCCTGTCTTATTTATCTGTGGCTCAGGTGTCAAGCGATGTTCCATTTTATCTTCAAGGAGAATTTGGTGGTCACTTCATTTTAGCGAAAAATGTCAAGACCATCAAAACACCTTTAACTACACATAAAACGTTGACCATCTCTGGGAATGTTGAATACCGTTCGAAAAGTGTAGCTCGGAAAATTCCCACTGCAGTTTATAGTGTGTTTGGTCTTCGAGGAGGTTATTTCCTGCGCCAAGGAGGTCTAAGTTTTGACGATTCAAGTCAGCTGTTTCGGCAGTTTAATTACTTGAAAGCGCAACATAATACCAATGGACTTTATGCAGGATTACTGTTAAGGTATACCATGAATACTTATATCAGTTCAATCTCTGGTGAACAAACCAATTCCAAGGTGATTGAGGTGTATGGGGATGTGTTGACTTTTCTATCAAATGAATTCAAGAGTTTGACAATGGGTGCTGACTTCAACCAAGATATTACTGATGATGTTGTTCGGCTTTCAAGAGAATCGTCAACGCTTGGCTGGCGTATTGGAGTGCGTTCATACCTGCCCACCAACTACAGGGCGGGAACGAGCAATAGGAAAGGCCACCGCAATGGTAAACCCATTTTTGTTGGAG
>CAYGUR010000330.1:0-3679 GCA_964353035.1 uncultured Comamonadaceae bacterium
ATTCAAGACAGCGAAGATGACTGTCCGGAACTGGCAGGTTTGGCTGAGTTCAACGGCTGTCCTGATACCGATGGTGATGGAATTCGTGACCTTGACGATAACTGCAAAGAAGTAGCAGGTCCAATTGAAAACAATGGTTGTCCGTGGACTGATACCGACGGCGATGGCATTTTAGACAAAGACGATAGTTGTCCAGAACTTGCAGGCCCCATTGAGAACCAAGGTTGTCCGTACAGCGATACCGATGGTGATGGTGTCTTGGACAAAGACGATTTATGTCCGGCTACCCCAGGTTCAATTGAAAACGACGGCTGTCCGATCATTGAACAAGAGGAGCAGGAAATCTTGAACACTGCCTTTGAGAACTTGGAATTCGTTTCGGGTAAGGCAGTTATTAAGGAAGGGTCGAAAGGTTCATTGCAAGAGTTGGCGATGCTATTGACAGAGAAAGACACATGGAAACTGAAGATTGCTGGACACACAGACAGCAAGGGGGACGATGCGAAGAACATGCAGTTGTCGAAAGAGCGCGCACAAGCCGTAGCAGATTTCATTGAACGTTATGGTGTTCCGAAGGAGCGCATGATCATTCAATGGTTTGGAGAAAAGGAGCCTATAGCTGACAATGCCACAGAAGAAGGACGTCAGAAGAACCGACGAGTTGAGATGACTGTGGAATTTGATTGATGAACCAAACGACAAGTAGAATAGCACCAGACTCTTGAACACACTGCTGTTTGGGATGGTTCAGCGCGGTCTGACCCTACTGGGATTCGTTCATTACACGCTCTATTTCGGGACGACTTCAATCTATGTTGGTGCTTTCACCGTCTAAAAAGGCAGTGTCATGGTCAATATCTACAGCGTCACAGTCTACTACACCTACTTCACAGTCTAAAAACGCAGAAACACAGACTCAAAAGGCGCTGTCACGGTCAATAAACCAATTTTCACGGTCTATTTCGAGCGCGTTACAGTCTATTTCGAGCGCGTCACACTCTAAAAAGGCAGTTTCACAGTCTAAAAAGGCAAAGTCATAGTCGATAATTCCATTTTCACGGTCGTCTCTGCGCGCTCATTTTTTTAGTATGCATACCGCTTATTTAAGATTTCCTACCGCTCCTTTGCAAAACCCTACCATTCCTAAAGTGACTATTGTGAGTTAACCAATTGATTCACAACTTGTCCTCAGTTCATGAACGAATACCCGACTGGGCAAAAGTTGTGCAGTCATTTAACGGGAACGACGTTCGCGGACGACATTAAACTATTTACTACCCGTCGACTGCTTCGTCGTTCATAATACGTGATATTATGCAACGTAAACAAATGAATAAGTTAGCGATGTACAGAAACTTGCATCAGCTCTACTCAGGTGAGATTTCACTTGTGATTGAACAAACTGTGATTTCAGAATTGTTTCAAGAATTAGAAGAAACGATTCAACAAATCATTCGAACATCGGTTGCGAAGAGCAAGCCTGTCCAGCGTTCTACCCAAATGAAACGCGAGGCGAAAACACACTTATTCGAACAAGGACACCTTGCCTACTCATTGCTCTATGCCGCTGGTATGGCATTGGAAAACCAACCCTTAATCGAAGTGCTTAAGAAGCACGCCATAACTGGAAAGAACATCGCTGATGAAGACTTGATTCGAAGGGCCATCGTCATTGCAGAAGAAGCTGATGGCTTAGAAAACAAGGCACCTTATATGTTATCTGATGAATTCATTCTGGAATTGCGTACTGCAATTGATGAGTTTACAACCCTGATTGGCGAGCCGCGTAAGACGATTATCTCGCGCAAGATGTTGGGTCAAACGCTTCATCTTTTGTTTGTACGAACAGACCGCATGCTAAGAGAAAAGCTAGACAAGCTGATGCTTTTTGCCGCCAAGGACAATCCGGAGCTTCTTGAGAAATACAAAAGTTCAAGAATGGTTGTGGACATTACTGCTACGCGAAAAAGCAATTTGGATCAGGAATCCATTGACCCTGCGCTGGATGATGACAGCAGTGTTGAGGACAAACGTTTGGATGAGGAAGCCCCACCAACTGATGCATTTGACGAAGAGGAAGGTGATGAGAAAAGTTAACTAGTTAAAAGGACGAATCGAAAGGTTCGTCCTTTTTCATGGTTGTACTTTGACACATGTGAAAAACAACTATCTTCGCGAACCCTATGGGGCCATAGCTCAGTTGGCTAGAGTGCTTGACTGGCAGTCAAGAGGTCGGGGGTTCGAATCCCCCTGGCTCCACAAGACAGTATTGAGTGAGAGTAGTGAGTATTGAGTGAGAGTAGTGAGTATTGAGTTTAAACCCTCAAGACTCACACTCCGACTCACACTTTGCAGTTTTGAGTGAGAGTTTGGAGTCTTGAGTTAACACCTCAAATCTCACACTGACATCACCGAGCTTATTGAACAGTAATCCAACATCTACCTCTTTTTATTCACCGAAATACATTCAAAGAGGATGTTTGATTTTGAAAGACTAACTGTTTACACGAAAGCTAAGCGTTTCAACCTATTGGTCAATACGTTTTTGACTGAGACGAAGGTAGACCGCACAACCACTGATCAATTGAGAAGAGCTTCCTTCAGTATTATGCTGAATATTGCTGAAGGAACGGGTCGTTTCACGAAGCCTGACCGAAGACATTTTTATATCATCTCTAGAGGCTCGGTTTTTGAGTGCGTAGCAATCTTTGACTACCTGAAAGACATCGGGTTGATAGAAGAATCAGTCTACAATGCATACTACCTAGACCTCGATGAACTATCTCGAATGCTATTTGCGATGATTAAAAAGCTTTCTGGGTGATGTGGACTTGTTGTTTGAGATCACACCATTCTTTGTTTTGTCGTTTTTGACTGTGTGCATGTCATTAACACATTTGAAACACCTATTCAAGTTCGATTGCATAAAAGGCTTTTTTACAGCCTAAAATTAAGTGAGGTGATTCGTAGTATCACCATGGCGTATGGCTATTTTAGATTTGAACAACTGATTATTAATGTAATAAAATCCAGATTTGAGGATATCAACACTTTTGATACACCGCCCAAAATTGCATTTACTGTGCATCAGCAAGCAATACATTAAAATGAAGGTTCAAAACTAGGGAAAACAGGAAAGACAAAAATACTTTTAGATTGAATCCTAAAGCAATATTTTTTGGAGTGTATTCGTAAAACGCATAAAGAATAGATATAGTTGTAGAAAAGATGAAAATAAATGCAAGCATTTTAACTAATCGAATGATATGCTCTCTTTTGAGCAACTTTAGCAAAATAAAAGAAATTGTAAGAAGCACAACAAAACCAGGAAGAACACCGTAAATCAATGATATGAAGGCGATAGTGAAGATACCAAGCCAAAAATCCAATTCGAAAACAGTAAGTAAACAGAAAATCACAGCACCTACTATTGTAAACCCAAAAGTTCTTGCAATAAAATTAGAGTTCTTATTCATTTTTCACATCTTTGTTCCAATCTATTCTCCTCGTAAAATAGTGTGTTTTTAACGCGTCTCCTCCATTAATATTAATATAGTCATCGGTTAAGCGCGTTCATTCCCCCACAGCCATTTGACGTGATAAAGGAGGTATTTTCATCATGTATTTTACCACTCTGATAAATCCATCACCAAGGTAGTTTCGATTGTTGAATCTGTAG
>CAYGUR010000331.1:0-3666 GCA_964353035.1 uncultured Comamonadaceae bacterium
TATGGAGATGGTGCTGACAATGCTGGTGGACGTGATATGCTTTTCTTCATTGACAATATCTTCCGATTCACACAAGCTGGATCTGAGGTGTCAGCACTTCTTGGACGTATGCCATCAGCGGTAGGTTACCAACCTACACTTGCAACAGAGATGGGTGTGATGCAGGAACGAATCACTTCTACAAAGCGTGGTTCAATTACTTCGGTTCAAGCGGTATACGTACCTGCAGATGACCTTACCGATCCAGCGCCGGCAACAACATTTGCCCACTTGGATGCAACAACGGTACTTTCTCGTAAAATTGCTGAGCTTGGTATCTACCCAGCGGTAGATCCTTTGGATTCAACATCTCGTATTCTTTCTGCTGAAGTAGTAGGAAATGAGCACTATGATTGCGCTCAACGTGTGAAAGAAATCCTTCAGCGTTTGAAAGAACTTCAGGATATCATCGCCATCCTTGGTATGGACGAGCTTTCTGAAGAAGATAAATTGGCGGTACACCGTGCACGTCGTATTCAACGTTTCCTTTCTCAGCCGTTCCACGTTGCTGAGCAGTTTACAGGATTGAAAGGAGTGCTTGTGCCTATCGAAGAAACAATCAAAGGATTCAACATGATTCTTGATGGTTCTATGGATAAGTACCCAGAAGCAGCCTTCAACTTGAAAGGAAGCATCGAAGAAGTGATTGAAGCAGGAGAGAAAATGCTCTCTGAAGCAAAATAAAACAACATGAAAGTAGAAATCCTTTCACCAGAAGCAAGCCTCTTTGCCGGAGAAGCTGAATACGTTTTCCTCCCTGGAGCAGACGGAAGTTTAGGTATCCTAAACAACCACGCACCTTTGATCACAGCGTTGAAAAAAGGAAGCGTTAGACTGAAAACCTCTGAAGGAGAAAAGTCGTTCGAAGTTAAAGGTGGAACGGTTGAAGTGTTGAATAACAAAGTGGTTATTCTAGCTGAGTAAGCTTCTTGATAAATCTTATTTCGAAACCCTGTTTGTCATTGATGAACAGGGTTTTTTGTTGCTACCTCTTTAAACGAAAAGACTTTCCGGCATTCAAATGACTGTACATGACCATCAGAGACCCCATGTACAAAGGGATCAGCGGAATCTTAAATCGGACTAAGGCACCAAAATTCGACGTAGTCACACCAATCATAAATGCGAATAAAAGGGCGAACACAAAGCTGTACAAGATCAAAGGCTCATCTGCTACAAGCCTGTAAATCACTTTCAAACGCAGCCTGATCAACACCATTAAGGTGATGCCGAGTATGAATAGGTTTTCTAGTCCTGACAGCAGCATGACGGCGTTTTTACTTTCCCAGATGAACGGACGGTACAATCCGGCTATGATGGCGGCAGGCGCTTTGCTGGCAATGCTCAGTGCCGAAGCGTCGAACTCTCCAATATCAAAGCTAGCACCGTCATAGTACTCTTGTTTGAGGTCGCGTTGAATGACCACAGCAGTTTCCAAGGCTTTGTCTGGGGCGAATTTGCCTAAGGCGCCTCCCAATTGTGTCAATGCCCCATAACTTCCACCTAGAATAATGATGTAAATGAAAGGGACGATGACATATCTGAAATACTTGTTCTTGATTTGCTTGATGCGCTGGTAGAAGAACCAAACCATGGTTCCTGGTAGCAAGATGATGATGATATAAGGCTTGATAGAAAGAATGACCATCCCACTCAAGATGAGCATGAACCACTTTCCAAGTCTACTGCCGTGCTTGTTGATGAACATGTCTGTAGCCACAATGAAATAACATGTAGCCGCAAGAGTGAACGAATCTTTCAAAATACCTGATCCCCAAAAAATGACTGAAGGCATGAAAAGCACAGCGATGGTCAAGTTCTTGTAGAACTGGGGAAAGTAACGCACGAACATGCGATACAAACGCCACAGTCCGCCGTAGGTTGCAAGTGAAAGCAGCATAGTGGCAATGAAGTAGCTCTTTCCGCCTAACAAAACAAAGGGCACACAGAGTTTTACCACGGTACGCGTCTTATCGTCAAAAAACATATAGCCCATGGGTGAGCCAGTTTGTGAGGTAAACAGACTTTTGATTTCGGGCGTTCCCCCTCCTAGCATCGCCTCGAAAAACGACAAAGGGTTGTGGTAAAGAAGGTTCACATACGCAACGGCGCATTCATAATAGCTAGTGGTATCTCCACCCTGGTAATACAAGACGTAGATAAGTGCGAAAAACAATCCGCCCCCCAGTTTGAGCCACATCCCGGGAAGGAAATACTTCCAACTAGGATCACGTAGGTCGCTATTTTTCTTTCTGACAATCTGCAATCCGATGATGGAAAACAGGATTACAATGAAAATGATTGCCGGATATTCCCATGCTTGAACAGGCACTTTACCATATGTAAACGTAGGAATGTTCATCCGCTATGGTGGTAAGGGTCACCTTTTAGAATGGTTTGCGCTCTGTAAATCTGTTCGGCAGCAAAGACCCGCACCATTTGATGCGAAAAGGTCATTTTCGAGAGGCTCACTTTCTCTTTCGATTGTTTTTTCAATTCTTCGGCGAAGCCATAAGGCCCCCCAATGAGAAAGGCTAGATGCTTCAATCCTTGGTTTTGTCTTTTCTGAAACCAGGTGGCAAACTGCTCAGAAGAATGCTCCTTTCCATTTTCGTCGAGTAGTACCAAATGATCTACAGAATCAATTAGTTTACTGACTTTTTTCGCTTCAGCTTCCATCACCAGCCGTGGGTCATGCTTGCCAGCGCGAAGCTTTACGTCATCAGTTTCGTAGTATTCGAACTTGATGTAATGCGGAATTCGGTTTTCATAGATTGCCAAACCGTCCTGAATCCATCTCTCGGTGGTTTTACCAATGGCAATGAGCGTCACTTTCATGAACGGAAGGTAGCGAAAGAAGATTGAATCTGAATTCAGACATGTGAATAGATTTCTACATCAATTCATGTGTTTAGAAGGAATGAAAACCCTAATTTAGAGGGGTAAGCAAAGTGGAGAAAGAAGGGAGCATGTTTTTTCTAGATTTCGCACATTTGGCTTGAAAGTTGTATTGCACCTTGTAAATTGTAGAACAATGAAATTAGTACTGACCATCTGTATTGTGCTTTCTGGACTGTTTGTTCATGCGCAAAATGATGTGGCAAAACAGATTGCAACTGCGCTGCAAAGAGGAGATGCTGCTGCCATCGGGACGTTTTTAGTGCCCTCTGTAGACTTAACTATTTTGGATGATGAGGATATGTATCCGTCAGATCAAGTAGTCAAGAAGCTTGCACGTTTCTTTGCAGCGAACAAGCCTTCTAAGTTTGAAATCAAACACGAAGGCACTTCAAAACTTGATGACCACTATCGCATTGGTGATTTAACCACCTCAACTGGAACCTACCGCGTGACTTATTTTATGAAGAAGGGCGCCAAGGGGATGCAATTAAAACAGTTGCGCATAGAGAAATTTGAATAACTATTAGCCCTGCTTCGGCGGGGCTTTTTATTCGTGCTATTTTTGGGGTATGGAAACAACCTTTGATCTCACCCAATTTATTCAATTAGCCATTGCAGAAGACATCGGTGATGGAGACCATTCAGCGCTTTCGTGTATTCCTGAGAATGCACAAAGAAAAGCGCACCTTCTAGTGAAAGAACCAGGTGTTTTGGCCGGAATGGAAG
>CAYGUR010000332.1:0-3666 GCA_964353035.1 uncultured Comamonadaceae bacterium
ACGTGATGTTTTCTTTCAGGTTTTCTGGAAGTTCTTCGCACACCACAGCTACCGCTCCTTGAGAAAGCGCTTGATCGATGTACTTGTGGCCATCTGTCACTGTTCCGCGAACGGCAATGAATAGACTAAATGTCTTCGCCAATCTGCTGTCTGAAGCAATGTGCTCAATAGCCACGTTCGTTGACCCTTTCACCTCTTGAAGGCGACACTTGTACAATATGTCTTTCAGAAATTTCATCAGGACAGTTCAATTCGAATGGTGCGGTGGTCGCTTAACCTGGCACCTGGTGTAACACTTTGTTTCTTTACAGTTCCGTTTCCGTCAATGGTCACTTTCATGCCACAGTTTTCAAGTAGGTAAATGGCATCTTGCAAGCCCATACCGCGGACATCCGGCACTAGACCTTTTCTGATGTCATGCGTGTTGAGCTCTACCATTTCGTCTTTGGTCGAAGTCTGAACCCAATCTGTTTCGGCATTCAACTGTGTTTTTATTTTCAGCTGCGCGAAAACAATCTCTAGATCTTCTTTGGAGCCATTTTTTGAAACAGGAATTTTGTGCTCACCAACCAATTGAGGCAGGTCAATGAGTTCTTGCATTTCCAATTGAGTGGCATAGATTTTATTGGCCAAGTCTCTGAAAACTGGAGCTGAAATAGAAGACCCATAGTACACACCAGTTCGTGTGTCGTTCACCAATACTAGACAAGCGTACTTCGGATTTTCAGCTGGGAAGTAGCCTACGAAAGATGCGCGGTAGCGATTGCTGTAGTATCCTCCTGAATGAGCTATTTTGGCAGTGCCCGTTTTACCCGCAACAGTGTACGGACTGTTTTTAAAGATGCCACTGGCTGTTCCTTTGAACTCTTCTTGACACGTCGCCTCCATCATTTCCCTACATGCTTTGAGGGTTGAATTGGAGCAGATTTTTTCATTCAATACAACAGGCTTGAAAGTCTCAAGGGTCTTTCCGTTCTTTTTGATGGCTTCCACAAAGAGTGGACGAACCATTTTTCCATCATTCGCAATGGCATTGTAAAAGGCCAAAGTTTGCAAAGGAGTTTGTAACACTTCATAGCCGATGGCCATTTGCGTCAATGACAATCCAGACCAATTCCCTTCGCGCACTTTTGAGTAAATCTTTGGAGAAGGTTCTCCCTTTAGGCTGATGCCCAAGGGTTCTCGAAGTCCCATTTTACCCAACTTGTCTAAGTACCGTTGAGGATCTTTTTTCAGATGTTCATTCAACAGTAGAGCCGTTCCAACGTTCGAAGACTGAGCGAAGACTTCTTTTACTGTAATTTTTGTGTTGTCACTGTCGTACTTGTGCGAATCAGACATTTCTTCACCGTAAAACTCTGCTGTTCCATTGCCAATGTTGATGCTGTCTTCGAGGCGAATTAAGTTTTCGTCAAGCAGCGTTATGAAGCTGGCTAATTTGAAAGTTGACCCAGGCTCGGTTGCCTCACCAATGGCGAAGTTGTACGTTTCGAAATACTCTCCAGAGTCCTCATCGCGTTCCAAGTTGGAGATAGCGCGAACGTAGCCTGTTTCAACTTCCATTAGGATCACCGTTCCCCAAGCGGCCATGTGCTGTTTGAGTTGCTTTTCAAGAGCGGTAGTGGCTACATCTTGCAAGTGAACATCAATGGTAGAAACAAGATCAACTCCGTCTACTGGGTTGACGATGTAGTCATCGGAGGTGGGTTTCCACACGCTTCCGGCAATGCGCTCCATCATCTGCTTTCCAGGCTTGCCGGCCAGTTCTTCGTTGAAGGCTAATTCAATGCCTACGCGAGCTCCAAGGCGGTCAATTCCAATGGTTCTTGAAGCCAATTTTCCAAATGGTTTCTTGCGCACATCTTTGCGTTCGAAGATGAAGCCGCTTCGGTATTGGCTCATGCTGATAAAGTCCATCTGCTTCAAGTCTTCTTTCTCAATGTGGTTGAGTTTCCGCTTAATGAGGTGGTACTTTTTATTAAGTCGTTTGGCCTCCAAGAATTCCATTCGGTACTCAGAAGGAGTGCGGTCTTTAAAGTAGTTCGAAAGGTTTATGCACAACGAATCCAGTTTCTCGGCGAACATGTCAGGGTCAATGTTAGCCTGTGAGTCCCAGTAGAGGTTATAGATAGGGACCGAAGTCGCTAGCAGACTTCCGTCAGTAGAGAAGATTTGTCCACGTGTGGGTTCAATGTCTTTGATCTCTTCCTGCTTCGCCTTAACGAATTCAGCCCATTTCGCTGAGTCCACAGTTTGGATCCAGATGATACGAATGAAGATTGCCAGCGCTACAAAAGCAATGAGCGCAAAGACAATCCACGTGCGGCTTGCAATTTCACTCTTGTTCTTCAAAACTGTCTGGGTTTACTTCTATGATCAATGGGGGTGTATTCGGCTGTTCGAGGTCCAGTCTTTTTATGTCTGTGGCAACGCTGCTTTGTCTTTTCTTCGCTTCAAGCTCACTCTTAAGCGTCTTGTATTCAGCGCTCATCTCTTCGAGCTGACCTTTTATTTTGTGTTTTTCGCGCTCAGCGTCTTCAAATGTGAATCCGATGTAGATGTAGGCGAGGAAGAAAAGTGTGAGGTACAACAAGAAGGGGGCGTGCTTCATCACACCTTCGTGCGACAAAAACTCACCGCTCAAGACGTTGGTAATTCCTTTTGAGAATTTACTTTTCGACTTAGGAGCTTTGGGTTGCTCGTCTTTCTTTTGTTGGAACTCGTTTTTCATGTGCGTTCGGCAATCCGCAGTCGTGCGCTTCGTGCTCTATTGTTTTCGTTTATTTCGTCTTCATCGGGCATTACTGCCTTGCGGGATACGAGGTTGAAAGGAGCAATCGGATTTCCGTAGAAATCTTTCTGTACTTCCCCATCAAAATTGCCTGCCCGCATGTAGTACTTTACTAGTCGGTCTTCTAAGCTGTGGTAAGAGATCACTGACAATCTTCCGCCAGAGACAATGAGTTTTTCACTTTGCTCAAGCAGTGCTTTGAGCGCGGCAATTTCATCGTTCACTTCTATGCGAAGCGCTTGATATACCTGAGCGATGAACTTGTTTTGCTTCTTTGGCGGCACCAACGGCATGAGCACTTTGTTGAACTCAGTGGTGGTTTTAATTGCTTCTTCATCTCGTTTGGCAACAATGGCATGGGCCACGCGCATAGCTCCTTGAACCTCTCCGTAGAGTCTCAGCAAACGAGCCAGTTCATTCACTTCAAGCTTATTGACTAAGTCGGCAGCTGAGATTTGCTGATTCTGCGACATCCGCATGTCCAGTGGTCCATCAAAACGAAGTGAAAATCCGCGTTCAGCTTCATTGAACTGATGCGAGCTTACTCCGAGGTCAGCTAAAATCCCATTGACTTCGAGCACTCCGTACATGCGCAAGAAATTCTGCATGTAGCGGAAGTTTTGCGGTATCAGTGTGAAGCGTTCATCGTCAGGAACATTGGCTTGTGCATCCGGGTCTTGGTCGAAAGCAAACAGTTTTCCCTTATCCAGTCTTTTCAATATTTCTCGGGAATGACCACCTCCTCCGAAGGTGACATCCACATAAACCCCGTTCGGGTCTAGAGCTAATCCGTCTATGGATTCATGGAGCAAAACGGGTACGTGGTATTCGCTTTTCTCCATTGTAAATCTTAGTTGAGTGGCGGCATGTTAGGC
>CAYGUR010000333.1:0-3658 GCA_964353035.1 uncultured Comamonadaceae bacterium
AGAGAGCATCGTTCAGGCGTGGGAATGGACTGTTCGAATGATTTCGTTCGACGTTCCTTGGTACCAGAATTACTTTTATGGATTGATCCTCATCTCTTTAATTGTCTGGGCGCTGGAATTACTCTTTCCGTGGCGAAAGCAGCAAGGCGCGTTTCGAAAGGACTTTTGGTTAGACGGATTCTACATGTTCTTCAACTTCTTCGTTTTTTCAATCGCCATTGCAGGCGCTTACAAACTGCTTGAAGTCGGTTTTGCTAGCATCGGTGTGAACATTGATAGCATCGCTTTTTTCGACCTCAGTGCGCTCCCCATGTGGTCACAGCTACTCATTTTCTTTGTTGTCCTCGATTTCGTGCAGTGGGTAACGCATGTGGCTTTGCACCGTTTTGAATTCTTTTGGCGCTTCCACCAAGTGCACCACTCTGTTGAGGAAATGGGGTTCGCCGCCCACCTTCGTTACCATTGGATGGAAAACATTCTGTACAAACCGTTAAAAACAGTAGGGGTGATGCTGATTGGTGGATTTGAGCCTGAGCAAGCCTACATCGTACATTTCACGGCCATCGCCATTGGTCACCTCAATCATGCGAACGTCCACATCACGTGGGGTCCACTCAAGTACGTCTTTAACAATCCGGTCATGCACCTGTGGCACCATGCCTACCACCTTCCAGAAGGACGAAAGTACGGATTGAACTATGGTATTTCACTGAGCCTTTGGGATTACCTTTTCGGCACAGCAGAGATTCCCAAAGATGACGCGAATGTCAAACTGGGGTATCCGGGTGTTGAGCGCATGCCGAAGGGATTTTTCAGCCAATTGGTTTACGGTTTCAAAAAGGACAAAGCATAATTCCCCTGCGCTTCGGTAAATAGGATTATCATCGGGAATGAACTATTTTCGAAAGCCCTAGTTATATGCTTTCATGGCGCTCGCGAAATTCTTCCAATCGAAAATTTTCCCCATCCTGCTGGTCAACTTCATCGGCATCTTGGGCTACAGCGTGGTGATTCCCATTCTGATCTTTTTGGTGACGGACATGGGCGGAAACGGATTTATTTACGGCATTCTAGGCGCCATGTATCCCTTGTTTCAATTTATTGGAGCGCCTATTCTAGGGAAAATGTCTGACCGAATTGGTCGGAAGCGTGTCCTGATCATCAGTCAAGGGGGAACCTTCCTCGCATGGTGCCTCTTCATTCTCGCTTTCTTTTTGCCGAAAACAGAACTGTGGTCTCAACAATCTACTTACACAGGTGAGTACGTGATGACCCTGCCACTAATCACCATTTTCTTAGCGCGCATCTTTGACGGCTTCACGGGCGGAAATATCTCGGTGGCCAACGCCTATCTCTCAGACATCTCAACCGATGAAGACCGGAACAAAAACTTCGGGAAAATGGGCGCTGCTACTAGTTTTGGATTCGTGATTGGCCCTGCGTTTGCAGGCATATTAGCAGCCACCGTCATGGGAGAGCTGTTGCCAATCTTGATTGCTGCTGCCATTTCGCTGCTGGCCATTTTTGTGATTCAAACTCGATTAAAAGAGGAGTCGCCCTGCGAAGTGGACATGGGAAACCGCAGATGGTCCATTCGTAGATTCTTTCAGGTCGAACAAAAAGATTGTTTTGATGTGGAAGAAGAAAAGCCAAGCAGTGCGAAGCTTCGTCAAATATTAGCCGTACCACAAATCCCCCTGCTCTACGTAATATACTTCCTGACTTTCCTTGCGTTTAGCTTGTTTTACGCCGGACTGCCCATCTATGCCAACACCATCTTACATTGGACCGCTGCTGAACTCGGGGTGTTCTTGGCGTACTCCAGTCTCATCATGGTCATTGCCCAAGGGCCGCTGCTTTCATGGCTTTCGTCAAAAGTGTCTTCGAAGACACTCATTGCCCTCGGCGCATTGTTATTGGGATTGGGCTTTTTAATCCTCACATCTGAGAACATCGTCGTTCTGTATGTAGGGTGCACCACCTTTGCCCTTGGGAACGGATTGATGTGGCCAAGTTTTATGGGCTACCTCGCCGGATTGGGTGGGAAAAACATGAAAGGAGCCATCCAAGGATTTGGCACTAGCATGGGGAGTTTCGCCAGCATCATCGGTTTGGTGGTGGGCGGAATTCTGTTCGAGTACTTAACAACAACCGTTTTTGTGATCGGAGCAGTGGTGTTTTTTACCATCACTGCCATCACCTTGCTGCGCTTCAAAGCCGAAGTCTGATTCGTTTCAATTGTTCAAAATTCCTTTAATAGCTTTTTAAGTCGCACTTCGTTTCACTGATCTGCTATCTTAATTTTGTACTGTGCGCACACTTTTGCTCATAGGACTCATTTGGATGGCTCATTCTGCTGCAGCTCAGCAAACTACCATCATCAATCACTTCGAAGGGGATTCCACCTCATTGGGAGCGGGTCAAAACTATGTGCTTTCGACCTCAGAAAAACACACGGTCATTATCAACTACTATGAGATTGCAGGGAATACCGACGAAGAGCGTATGAAGCTGCTACTTTCGGACGCCCTTAACTTTTACATTGATCGTTCCATCTTGGTCGACAAAGATCAAATGAAGTTGAAAGGCTCTGCGAATAGAACCCTCAAAGACCTGGATGCCATTGTGAAAGATGCCATCGACTACTACCATTTCAAGGAAATAGAAGACTTTGACGGATTTTCGAATGAAGTAGCGTCGAAGCTCAAAGAATTGGATGGAAAAAAGATTGAGTCGAACAACACTGCACTCGAACAGAAAGGTCCTGTCATCAATGGAGCAGATGGATTTGCTTTTATTGAGAACGAAATCAATTCATTGAAACAGCTCGTCAATCAAGAGCTCAGTGTATTCACCATGGGGAACTTGATGGTGAAGGTGTCTACCAGCGAAGAACTGCTCAATGCCGAACAATTGGCGAAGCTGGAAGAAGCGAAAGGATTTAAAACGAATTCGCCACTAGACCCTATGGAAATCGACTTCAGCAAGTCAACCATGACCCTGTTGGCGGCCGAAGATGAATTCGTACTGCCCACCATGGAAGAACGGTTCCCAACGGGTGATTTAGCAGATCGAATATTAGAACTGCTCGAAAGCAATACACAGGAAATACAAGCGCTTCGCAGCGAAGTGGCCGAAGTAAAAGCTTCTCAAATTCGCGAGAGCGAAGCACGCTTAACAGCTCAAAACCAACAGTTGCAAGCACAGATTGATGAACTCAGACAGCTGCTGACCTTGTTGGTTGAGCAAAACCTCGGACAAGCAGCTGGCGTTGCTCAAGAACGACCAATCAATCTTCCCACAAATCCGTCAAACCCAACAAAACCCGCTCCAAGAGGATCCACGAATGTTTCCAGTTTTTCAGTTTCGTTCTACAGTGGAAGCACGAGCATCGGCTTAAATGCACAATTGCAGCTGAATGAGTTGGTTTCACTCATGGCCTACGATACCGAAATGCGCATCATGCTCACCGGCTATGCAGACAACGTGGGTTCACGAGATGAAAACTTGAGGTTGTCGAAAGCCAGAGCTCAGAAGGTAAGAGCCTATTTGCTGGACAGCGGAATCGAAAGCCACCGCGTGTTGGTCAACTTCTTTGGCGAAGAATTGGCCAGTGGAAACGCCACAGGTGACCGGAGGGTCGAAGTTACTTTTCTTC
>CAYGUR010000334.1:0-3612 GCA_964353035.1 uncultured Comamonadaceae bacterium
CGGGTAGCAATTTCAATCTCATACAACTGGGATTTCAGCAATTGCATGGCTTTTTCCTTGTTCCCAAGCTGGCTTCGTGTTTCTGTATTGTCAATCACAATTCCTGTTGGTTTGTGACGAAGACGAACGCCTGTTTCAACCTTGTTCACGTTCTGTCCACCAGCACCTCCAGAACGGAAAGTTTCCCAAGAGATGTCGGCCGGATTGACTTCTATTTCAATGGTATCATCTACCAATGGGTACACGTAAACAGAGACGAACGACGTATGTCTTCTAGCATTTGAATCGAAGGGCGAAATACGCACCAATCTGTGTACACCGTTTTCGCCATTCAGCATGCCGAAGGCAAATTCTCCATCAAATTCAAGTGTTACTTGTTTGATTCCAGCAACATCTCCTTCTTGAATGTCGATTTCGCGTACTTTATAGCCCGCTTTTTCGCCATACATCACGTACATACGCATGAGCATCGATGCCCAATCGCAGCTTTCAGTTCCACCTGCTCCAGCAGTAATTTGCATCACAGCACTGAATGCATCTTCTTCTCTAGAAAGCATGTTCTTGAATTCCAGCTCTTCCACACGTGCCAACGCTTTGTTGTACAGCGCTGTTACTTCACTTTCTTTCGCTTCGCCTTCTTTGTAAAATTCATAGATCACTTGAAGGTCTTCCATGGCTGTAACGCACGCATGATAGCTCTCTGTCCAAGACTTTTTGGTACGAATTCGACGCATCACAATTTCCGCCTGCTTGGAGTCATTCCAGAAGTCAGGATCTTGAGTTAACTTCTCATCTTCCTGGATTTCCAGCTCTTTTTGTTCGATACCAAGATAGCCTTTAAGCGCCGCTACACGGGTACTTATGGATAGAATATTGTCTGCTGTGACCATAGGGCGCAAAAGTAATGAAAAGGTCTTATTCTACCGCTGTTTTTACCCCCTTCTTACACATGAAATCTGACGCTAAACGAATTTAATAAAAGTGACTTTTTGAATTATTGTTTACTTTTCGTCCAAATCAAAATGACCTATGGAAGAAGTTTTAGACGACGAGTATAGCGCACCCAATGAAAATCAGTTTAGCAATGAAGGTCCTTCACTGAAGACCCTTGCTTCGGAAGGCTATAAGTTCGACTTCTCTCGCATCCTAGAAACAGGATGGAAAGCAATGAGTAAAGACATCGGGTGGTTTATTCTCTACGCGTTTGTGAGTGGAATAATGATGTATCTGAGTTTCATTACAATCATCGGTTGGATTTTCATCATTTTCCCGCTTTTAGCTGGTTTTCCAATCTATGCGCAGAAAGCGCTAAACAATCAAACACGGTCTTTCAACACGTTTTTCGACGGCTTCAAATTTTTCAGTCCACTCTTGGGTTTAATGGGCCTAACCATCCTCATTTCCCTCATCCTTTTCGCTCCCATTCTGTTTGTTATGGGAGACATTTGGTTGAGCATCTTCCAAGGTGGGTTTACTGACCCAACAGCCATGCAAGACTTCGCCATTGGTTTCCAAGGAAAATCCATCTTTTTGAACTTGTATCAGTACTTCATTCAAATCTTGATCTCAGCCTTCACACTCTTAAGTATTCCACTTGTTGTGTTTGGTAAGTTGAACGGATGGGAGGCCTTGAAATGGAGCGTGAAGATTGCAATCCATAAAATTTGGTGGTTCTTGTTGCTTGCTTTTCTGTTGGCCATAATGCAGGTGATAGGTATCTATGCCTGTTGCGTCGGAGCGCTTTTTGCTTACCCATTGGCAGAGTGCATTAAATTCGCTGCGTATTATGAAATCGTAGGCTTGGGTGACAAACGCGAATTCCCTGAGGAAAAAAGTGAAGGCACTTCTGGCTACCAGCGCTAAGCGAGTCTTTCGAGCACCTTGCGGATGAGGTCAGATTCAAATCCGCGGCTATAGGCATATTGCATGAGTTTTTGCTTCGACTGATAGTCAAGAGCATCCCACTTTGAGCGCGGCACTTTTTTCGACAAAACAGCAATCAGGGCTGCTTCATACTCTTGCTCATCTATGTTTTCTTCGAGGACTGTAGCGGCCAATTGTTCGCCAATGCCTTTGAAATTCAGTGCGTGTTTGATTTTGATTCGCCCCCATCTTTTCATGCGAAAATGTCCGGTGACGAAGGCTTCGGTAAATCGCACTTCGTTGATGTAATTGTCTTCGACCAACCTTATAATCACCTTTTCGATGCGTTCAGGGTCAACGCCTTGTTGCATCAATTTGGAGCGCACTTCTTGTTTAGAGCGTTCCTGCCTGGAGCACCAAGAGCGCATCTTATCAAGGGCTTCTACAAATTGAGGGTCTTTCATGCTCTTAAATCGAAAGGCTAAAAGTAGCGAAACAGCGTAAATTGTGGCCTTCCGATAGAAAAGAGGCCCTTATCTTATGCGTTAACTGTTTCTTAATCCCCTTCGCAAACGCAAGCCCTCAGGCTTCATTCCACAAAAAATCCTGCAACCTTTTGGGGGTCTGCACGTTTTGAAGGTAGTGTAATGTACTCCGATGGCGACTTTCCATCGGAGAATTTGTATTTTTGCAAGCCCAAAAGTCTAATTAAGACGACATGAATACTGAACTCGTTCAAAAACTTGAAGTGCTACTACAGACAGATGACATTACTTCTATCAAAACAGAAGTGAGAGATCTGATGGCCAACGTGAAAGCTGAAACTGCAAAAGACCGCCAAATCCAATTGGAGAAATGGCAAGGTGAAGAGCATGAAGAAGGCGCTGAATTTCACTACGTTGAATCACCTGAAAAGGAACAGCTAGATGCTTTGATGGAAACCTACCGTGCGCGTGTAAAAGAGCATGGTAAACTCATTGCTGAAGAGCAAAGAAACAATCTGAGAGCTAAAAATGAATTGCTTGACCAATTGGAAACCTTGATCAAAGAGGAAGAAAACGTTGGAAAAGCCTTCGCTACGTTCAAAGAAATTGAAGAAAAACTTGCCGCAACCGGCGATGTTCCTGGTGATCAGTACAAAGAGTTTCAAGAGCGTCATACGTTGTTGAAGAACGACTTCTATTACAACATCAACATCTACAAAGAGCTTCAGGAGAACGATTTGAAGATCAACCTCAAGAAGAAGGAAGACCTCATCGAGTTGGCGAAAGAGCTCTTGAAGATGGAAGATGTAAAAGAGATTGACCTCTTGGTGCGTTCGTACCAAAAACAATGGTCAGACATCGGTCCTTCGCCAAGAGAGAACTGGAAAGAATTGGGTGATGAGTTTTTTGGCTTGCTTCGCGAAAGCATTCAGAAAATTCAGGCTCACTATGATTCCATTCGAAGCACTTATGAAGATAATCTTCAGGCGAAACGTGAACTGGTTGACAAGCTGAGACAAACTGTAGCACTTGAGATTACCAACCACGGCACGTGGACCAAGAAGACCGAAGAAGTGATCCAATATCAAAAAGATTGGAAGACCATCGGCTTCGCCCCGAAAAAAGAAAACGAAGAAGTTTGGCAAGAATTCAGAGGGTTGTGCGACCTGTTTTTCGAAAAGAAGAACGCGTATTACGACCAAAAGAAATCTGAACAAAAAGACAGTGCTGCTCAGAAAAAAGCCTTGATCGAAAAGGCTGAAGG
>CAYGUR010000335.1:0-3611 GCA_964353035.1 uncultured Comamonadaceae bacterium
TTGGATTGCTGATGGCATATTGATAGATTCAGAACAGGTGGTGGTGCAGTAGGGACAGAGGTTTGAAATAGAAATTAGAACAGTAGCCTCCACCTACGCTGATGCTTCGGCGGATGCCACGAATACCATTCGTGGTTAGAGGAAGAGGTAAATCGTTTGCATCTTTCCGAAAAGAAAGTTAACATCACTGTTGAATTGTAGGACTGTAGCCACGAGCTTCGCTCGTGGGCATCGAAGGATGGAATAGTTATGGAGTTTAGAAATAGAAAATAGAACAGCAGCCTCCACCTACGCCCCGCCTGCGCTAAAGCTTCGGCGGATGCTTCGGGCCTAGCTCGTGGGAAGCCCAGTCTTATTAGAAGTAATCTCTCTTTTGCTTTGACTAAAACAGTAAAAGAAGTACATTCTTATATATTTAAATTTAACCAAATGAAATTTCTCTCCTTCTTGTGTTTTATTTGCTGTGCTCAACTGCTCTACGCCCAACCAGACTCTTGGGAAGTTCTCAACCCAGTTCAAGACAATGGTTACTTTCCAAATGTACCTAATTCGGGAATCTTTTATTCTGAAAATTTTGACAAGGTCTACTTATATGACCCCATTAATTATTATCTAGACGAAGGATTTAATGAGTATGTAATGAGCCATCACCTCACCAGTTTTGATGGGCTTTCTTGGAACCCTTTGATTGAAACGAATGATGATCAATGGGGGAGGATTCAAAAAATGATAGATATTGAAGAGGGCTTTGCTTTTGTGAAAAGAGATGGATTGGTCCTCAACCCGAATGGGTATACTGTTCAGTATTATGATGGGGAAACAATAGCTGAGATCGGCTCTTTTCAAATGGCCAATCCATTCTCCTGTTTAAGCACTGATGAAGACAAGTTGCTTTTCGCAGGTACCTTTGGTCTTGGTGAAGAACAAAGCTTTAATATCATCTCCTATTCGTTCGAAACAGAAACGTGGTCAGACGCTTTTGAAACACTTCCAGAGGTTTTATATGCGAGGCCTAATTGCTTGACTCGTTTCCAAGAAAACTGGTATCTAGGAGGGGGATTTAACGGCAATAATCAAGTTGATAATTTATATTCTTATGATGGTGTTGCGTGGACACAAGTTGTGAATGAGAATGGATTTGGTTTGAGAGGAACAATCTTCGAAATGTTAGATTATGCGGGAAAGTTAGCCATCGCAATAGAACGTATTGGTTTAGATTACAATCTTGACGAAGGAATTGGTTCAGGCGTTGTTTTTTGGGATGGATTAAATTGGTCTGGTCCTCAAACATTAATTAGTTTTCAAGGCACACCAGATTTAGTACGTGTAAGAGATATCATAGTTGAAAACAATAACCTCTATGCACTGGGCACATTTTATGAAGCTGGAGGTGTACAAATGCGTTACTTAGCACGGTGGAATGGCAGTCAATGGTGCGGGTTGCAAGCAGATGAAAGTCAAACTGGCGAATTTAGAATGGCCCTTTTTCAAAATAGAATTATTCAATCTTGTTTTAGTTGGGGTCTCTTAGATAAGGTCTATTGGCATGACGGTGAGACCTTATCTCCTTGCACAACGCCGCTTTCGATTGAAGAAGTGAGCACCACTGATGTAGTGGTCTATCCGAACCCCATAAATGAGGGTATTTTCACTATCAATACAGAACAGCGCATTGATCACCTTCTGATGTTTGATGTGCAAGGACGTACTGTACTTTCGCTAAAACCCACATCAACCACCCTAGATGTGAATGCGCTACCCACAGGAGTATACTTTTTGGAAGTGTCTTTTGAGACGGGGAGTGTGGTGAAGAAAGTAGTGGTGCAGTAGGGAATAGAGGAAGAGCACGTGTTTGGAGGAAGAAGTAAATCGTTTGCGTCTTTCCCAACCCCGGCCAAGGGATGTATGTCATTCAGGTGGAGTCAGACAAAACCAACTTGAACACTTTATTCCAAAAGATGTAAATTTATCATAGCGTGAAGAGGCATATTGAGTCTCTTCACTTTTACAACTTCAACCATGAAAAAACACATATTATTGATTGGATGTTTCTTAGTGTGGCTTGGAGTGACCGCACAATGGGAATATGTTTATGAAGCTGGTGGTCAATATCCTAGCATAGATGGAATTTCTTTTGTCAATGACAGCACTGGGTTTATTGGGACTCGAGCGAGCTTTGACAACGGTGTAAACCTTTCAATACTAAAGACTGAGGATTATGGTACAACATGGGACTCGGTTTTTGTTGAAAATTACTACTGTCCTTGTCCTGCAGGTGTCATACGGAGGGTAACTGACGTACACTTCATAAATGAGAATAGGGGTTTTTTTACGACGACCACCGGTATCATCGGTTCTTGTCAAATTATCAGCACAGAAGACGGCGGTGAAACCTGGATTGAGCACGAAATCCCTTTGACCTCGCTGGAGCGCATTGAAATGTTAGACGACAGCTACGGCGTTTGCTTTTCTACAAATGGAGGCGGTGTTGAAACCTTTGATGGTGGTCAGTCGTGGCAACTAGCAAATGTTGAGTTTTCATGGGGTCTTCACATTTTTAATGAGTGCAATAAAATTGGGGTCTATTCAGGGTTGCTTAGAAAAGAAACAGGATGTATATGGAGTCAAGAGGGGTTTCCGACTGCCTCTGAGGAGCCACAGCGAATTGGTCAAGCTGTTCATGGTTGGGACTCTGATAATTATTTATTAGGTGCTTTGGGCTCTGTTGGTTTTAGCAATTTCACCAGTATCTTAAGAACTGAAGACGGCGGTGAAACTTACAGTTACCTTGATTTCCCGTTTGGAGCTGGAACAACAGGCTTTTTCTTTGTCAATGATTCTACGGGCTACCTCAGCTCTTTTTCGTATAGTTCATTTTATCAATCAACTTACCAAACAACAGATAGAGGCGTTACCTGGCAGGGGGTAAATTTACCCTACAATGACAATGGCTATTATGAATCTTTAGCTTTTCCTAGCTGGGTGAATGAGGATGTTTGTTATTCCATCAACTCCAACAGAACCAAAATTCTGCGCACACTCACGGGCGTAGGTGAACTGGGTCAAAGCTGGACCATGGTGCCAGAGCGTGAGCGGGAAGTGAAGTTGTCTGTTTATCCCAATCCGGCAACCAGTTTACTGACTGTTGAAAGTGAAGCACGTATGGAGTCACTCACCCTTTTCAATCTGCTTGGTGAACGCGTTGCTTTTCAAACACCCTCAGGATTAACAACCACCCTAGATGTGAATGCGCTTCCCACAGGAGTTTACTTTTTGGAAGTGTCTTTTGAGACGGGGAGTGTGGTGAAGAAAGTTGTGGTGGAGTAGGGAATGGAGGAAGAGCAAGTGTTTGGAGGAAGAGGTAAATTGGTTGCGTCTTTCCCTTATTATAAGGCGATCCATCACACAGATCACGAAGCCAAAAGGGGACGTTGAAAACCGGACATTTCCCCTGTTGGTGTTCGCGAGCTAGGCTCGCGACCTCTTAAAATCCTACCCGCCGCCTTACCACGAGCTAGGCTCGTGGCTACAACCGCCATCAACCGCGTTGATAGAAATAGAAATTAGAACAGTAGCCACGAATACCATTCGTGGTTAGAGGAAGAGGTAAA
>CAYGUR010000336.1:0-3611 GCA_964353035.1 uncultured Comamonadaceae bacterium
AGATGATTCTTCATTGCTTGGGATTTCAAACATGGCATCCGTCATAATTGCTTCGCAAATTGAACGAAGTCCACGCGCTCCCAGTTTGTATTCCATGGCTTTTTCGACAATAAAATCCAGTACTTGTTTGTCGAAACTGAGTTTCACATTGTCCATCTCAAAAAGCTTCACATACTGCTTTACAAGGGCATTTTTTGGCTCAGTAAGGATTCTTCGAAGTGTGTCGGCATCCAGTGGATTCAAGTGGGCGAGCACAGGGAAACGACCAATCAATTCGGGAATCAGTCCGAAGGTCTTCAAGTCAAGCGGGGCAATGTACCTCAGCATGTTTTCCTTGTCTTCAATTTCATTGGCACCTACGCCATAGCCGATAGAAGCTGTGTTGAGGCGTTTTTCGATGTGGCGTTGAATACCGTCAAAAGCTCCGCCGCAGATAAATAGAATGTTCTTCGTGTTTACAGAAATCAGCTTTTGCTCTGGATGTTTTCTTCCGCCTTGAGGCGGTACATTCACAATGGATCCCTCCAAGAGCTTCAACAATGCTTGTTGCACTCCTTCGCCACTTACGTCGCGGGTGATTGAAGGATTGTCGCTTTTACGAGCGATTTTATCAATTTCGTCAATGAAAACAATTCCCCGTTCTGCTGATGCAACGTCGAAGTCAGCTGCTTGGAGCAATCTTGACAGCACACTTTCAACATCTTCGCCCACATAGCCTGCTTCAGTTAGAATAGTAGCGTCAGCAATGCAAAAAGGAACGTTGAGCATTTTGGCAATGGTTTTTGCCAAGAGCGTTTTTCCTGTACCTGTTTCACCTACGAGAACAATGTTCGACTTTTCAATTTCAATGTCGTCATCATTCTTCGAAGGTGGTTGTAGAAGACGTTTGTAGTGATTGTAAACAGCTACACTCAGTACTTTTTTCGATTCGTGTTGACCAATCACATATTCATCAAGGAATCGCTTGATGTCCATGGGTTTTTGAAGTGTGAGACTTTGCTCCACTTCAGAATTTGTTTTCTGAGTGATTTCTTCACGAACAATGTTGTTCGCTTGATCTATGCAGTGATCACAGATGTGGCCTGTGATACCTGCAATCAGAATGTTTACTTCACTTTTTTTTCGTCCGCAAAACGAACAACTTATTTCGCGTTCAGCCATAATAATACTTCTACCGTTTGGAGAAAAAGAAAGCTGCACATTACGTACAGCTTCCAAAGATACATTATTTCGATTTCGAGGACAGATCAAATCTGTCGCTCGATTGGAGTTTTACTTCTTCTGAAGCACCTCATCAATCATTCCATACTCTTTTGCTTCATCAGCAACCATCCAGTAGTCACGGTCACTGTCTGCCCAAACCTTATCGTAGGTTTGTCCAGAATGTGTGGCAATGATGTCATACAGCTCTTTCTTCAATTTTTGAATTTCTCTAGCTGTAATCTCGATGTCGGAAGCTTGTCCGCGCGCGCCACCCAAAGGTTGGTGAATCATCACACGTGAGTGCTTGAGTCCAGTTCTTTTCCCTTCGGCACCCGCACACAAAAGAACAGCACCCATTGAAGCTGCCATTCCAGTGCAAATTGTTGCAACATCAGGCTTGATGATTTGCATGGTGTCATAGATTCCAAGACCAGCGTAAACACTTCCTCCAGGAGAGTTGATGTAGATCTGGATGTCTTTAGAAGAATCAGTTGATTCCAAGAACAAAAGTTGAGCTTGGATGATGTTAGCGATGTAATCATCAATGGCGGTTCCAAGGAAAATGATTCGGTCTGCCATCAAACGAGAAAACACGTCTACCTCACGGAAAGGCATGTTGCGTTCTTCAATGACGGTACGGGTCATGTTGTCTGCCCCATAAACGTGTGAGATGTAGTCATCTACTCCTTGACCGCTGATGCCTTGATTGTGCACCGCGTATTGTCGAAATTCTTTGCGATTTATCATGTTCAATTTTTCTATGCTGACGGAAATGTACACACAATTTCTTTCCCTCAAAAGTTAACGAATATTAAGCGCAGAAATCCGACCTCAAAATCAGTTTTTTCCTGCACCTGCTAGTTCAAGAAAGTCGTCATAAGAAACTTCTTTCTCCTTCAGTTTAACTTGCTCTGTTAGTGCATCGAGCACCTTGTTTTCCTGAAGTACTTCAATGATACGCTGGCGTTCTTTTTGGTCTGCCAACACATTGTTTGCGAAGTTGTCAAGCATCTCTTCATCCAACGGCATACCGTATTGCGCATACTGCGCTCCGATCATTCCTTTGGCTTGAGATCTGACTTCTTCTTCTGTGATTTGAAGTTTGTTGTCTTCCATCACTTTTCCTTCTACCAATTGCCAGCGAAGATGGCGTGAGTAGCCAGGGTATTCAGCATCTAATTGTTCGTCGGAAATAGGTTTTTCATTCGAAAGCTTGATCCAACGCTTCAAAAACTCATCGGGAAGCGGTGCGTCTAGGTTGTCAAGGATGCTTTCTGAGAACTGGCGTTTAAACAAGTTCATGGCATCTCTGTCAAACATTTTTTCGAGCTCTGTCTTCAAGCGGTCTTCGAAGGTCTTTTGATCTTTCACTTCATCTTTCCCGAATACTTTGTCGAACAGCTCTTGGTTCACTTCGTGCGCCGTCAATCGCTTAATTTCATTGATTCGGAATTTGAAGTTTCCTTCTAGGTGATGAACCTGCTCATGCGTAATTCCTAGCATACGTCCGAGTTCATCATGATTCTTGGCAATCTTGTCAGGGTCAACAGTAACTTCGTCACCTTTAGAAATGCCTGTAAGTGCTTTTTTCGTCTTTTTATCTTCAACGGTCTCCAAGTGAAGTGTTCCATCATTCATGATTCCACCTTCAAGGATTTCTCCGTCAGCGTTCAATTGAATGAAGGTTCCCAATAACAAGTCGCTTTCCTCACTCTTTTCAGCATCTGCAACACTACCATGACGCTTCGCAAGTTCTTCAACGTGCTTGTCAATCATCTTCTTGTCGACCTTCACCTTGTATTTCACAGGTGCTTTTTTCGTTGCTTTATCTACCTCCAAGGTAGGAGCGAGGCCAATTTCGTATTCGAAAGAGAAGGTGTCAGGGTTGTCCCAGTCTCCCTCTGCGGTATTCGATTCTGCAGGAATAGGGTTACCCAAGATGTTAAGCTTATTCTTCATGATGTGCTCATACATCCCATCATTGATTACTTTGTTCAGCTCTTCGGCTAGAATTGATTTGCCAAATTGCTTCTTCACAAGGCTCATTGGAACTTTTCCCGGACGGAATCCAGGCATGTTCACTTGCTTGCGATACTTCTTTAATGAATTCTCGTAGTTCTCGAAGTAATCTTCTTTCGAAAGAGTGATGGACAATTTTGCTATTAAATTGTCTACGTCAGTGCGCTTGATCTCCATTTGGTCTTTTTTGATCTTTCCTGAAATAAAGAGGGGCGAATCTAACATTCGCCCCTTCCTTGTATTCGTTGGTGCGGGTGGAGGGACTCGAACCCCCAAGCCTCGCGGCACTAGATCCTAAGTCTAGCGCGTCTACCAATTCCGCCACACCCGCAACAGCGAGTGCGAAGGTAACATACCTGCACACATAATGCACGTTTTTTTTATCTAAT
>CAYGUR010000337.1:0-3584 GCA_964353035.1 uncultured Comamonadaceae bacterium
TCAGCCGTTCCGTTGTAATCGTTCACAACAGAAGCCACACCACAGTTGTCAGCCGTCACAGGAGCAACCACAGTTACAGCAGCGTCACAGTTCCCAAGATCAGCGGTCTGCGTTTGATCAGCAGCACATGTGATGGTCGGCAATTCGTTGTCTGTAATAGTGATGTCTTGTGTGCAGGTCGAAGTGTTACCATGGATGTCAGTGACTGTCCAGGTAATGGTTGTTGTTCCAATGATGTACACGTCTGAAGCATCAGCCGTACCGTTGTAATCATTGATTACAGAAGCTACGCCACAGTTATCAGCCGTTACAGGTGCCACCACGGTTACTACTGCATCACATCCGCCGAAGTCGGCAGTTTGTGTTTCGTCAGCGGCACAGGTAATAGATGGATTTTCATCGTCAGTCACAATGATGTCTTGTGAACAGGTAGATACATTTCCATGGATGTCAGTCACGGTCCAAACAACCGTAGTTGTTCCAACTGGATAGACATCGGAAGCGTTCGCTGTTCCGTTAAAGTTGTTTGTTACAGAGGCTACGGCGCAGTTGTCTGAAGTAGCAGGAGCCACTGCGGTTACAGCAGCATCACAGTTTCCAGCATCAGCAGATACATTGATGTCAGCAGCGCAGGTGATCGCAGGTGCCTCGTCGTCAGTCACGGTAATGTCTTGTGAGCATGTTGCGGTATTTCCAGCAGCATCCGTCACCGTCCAAACAATGGTTGTTGTTCCTACAGGATACACATCTGAAGCGTTCGCTGTTCCGTTGTAATCGTTCACAACAGAAGCCACGGCACAGTTATCATCCGCTACTGGAGCCACTACGGTTACAAGAGCAGAGCAGTTTCCAGCATCAGCAGTCTGCGTTTGATCAGCAGCGCATGAAATCGTTGGATTCGTTGTGTCAGTTATGAACACGGTAAAGGTGCAGGTCGAAGTGTTACCAGCCGAGTCAGTTGTGCTCATGGTCACAACCGTGTCACCAGTTACCACTGTTCCAGGTGCAGGTGATTGTGTAATCACGAGCACAGGATCAGAGTTGTCAGTTGCCGAAGCAAGTGAGGTGTAATCTGGTAATGTGAATGCACAAACGGCATCGAAGGTTTCGTTTTGATCAGCCGGACAAGTAATCTCTGGCGCTTGATCATCACTTACGTTGATGATTTGAACACATGTCGTTACATTACCATAGTTATCGGTCACGGTCCAAGTGACATTAGTCGTTCCTTCAGGATATTGCCCTGAAGCGTCATTGGTCCCGTTAAAGTCATTTGTTACTGAAGCCACGCCGCAGTTGTCAGCGGTAGCAGGAACAGGGATTGAAATGGTGGCGAACGATTCACCAGCATCAGCTCCTTGAATTACATCAGCCGGACAAGCAATGGTTGGGTCTTCGTTGTCTGTAACGGTTACATCTTGTGTACAAGTAGCTGTATTTCCAGCAGCGTCAGTTACGGTCCATGTCACGGTGGTAGTTCCAATTGGGAACGTAGCAGGGGCATCATTCGATACTGAAGCAACTGAACAGTTGTCGTTTGTTGTAGGGGCAGTAAGTACGACTGTCGCGAAGCAAGAGCCTGAATCAGTATCTACAGCAACATCAGCCGCGCATGAAATCGTCGGATTTTCGCTGTCAGCAACCGTTACCAGTTGATCACACGTAGTTGTATTTCCAGACCCGTCAGTCACGGTCCACACAACGGTAGTAATACCAATCGGGAAAGTAGCAGGCGCGTTGTTTGTTACCGAAGCCACGGAGCAATTATCGTCTGTAGTCGGGTTTGTTAACGAAACGGTTGCTACGCAATCTCCAGCATCTGTTTCAACTGAAACGTCGGCTGCGCAAGAGATGGTTGGGTCTTCATTGTCAACAACAATCACATCTTGCGTACAGGTTGCCGTATTTCCCGCAGCATCTATTGCAGTCCAAGTGACTGTTGTAGTGCCAAGAGGGAATGAAGCAGGCGCGTTGTTCGTTATTGAAGCCACTGAACAATTGTCTGTTGCAGCGGGTGCTGTGAGTGAGCTGACTGCTGCGCATCCGGCAGCACCTTGTTCAATTAACAGGTTGTCAATTCCCCAAGATTCATTGCTAATTCCTTCGTTCAACGTTGTTTGAAAGCCAAGTAAAAGGGTGCTGCCCGGATTGTCCACGGTCAACGTCACATGAACAATTTGATCTGTGGCGCCGCCAAAAACTTGGTTGAAAATACCAGTTGTTGCCGTTGCGGTCCATGATACGTCACCATTTGTGCCTGAGCCACCAGCGTAGCCTGGACCTCCTTGGTGTAATTGGATATTCATTTCTTGAACACCATCTATGTAGACTCTGAAAAACTCATTGTCCCATGTGTCTATTCGATAAAAATCAAAGTCTATTTGGGTCGAAACTCCACTGGCCAGATCAAATGTTTTTGAAACGATACCACTTGTGCCATTGCCACCAAAACGACCTAAGAATTCGGACCAAGGCGAAGCTGAAGTGGTGTTATTCGACCAACCTGTAGCCCCACCTTCGAAGTCTTCGGCATAAGATTCGCCACCTACATTCAGCGTAACATCGCTAAGGCAAGTGATAACAGGAGATTCAGTATCAACAACGGTTACATCTTGTGTACAAGTAGCGGTATTTCCTGCCGCGTCTGTCACCGTCCAGGTTACTGTAGTAGTACCTATCGGGAATGAAGCGGGTGCGTTATTCGTCACAGAAGCAACCGTACAATTGTCATCCGTTGTTGGGTCTGTCAATACCACAACAGCTGAACAAGATCCTGCTTCTGAATCCACAGTTACATCTGCAGCACAGGTGATGGTCGGATCTTCATCATCACCAACGGTTACATCTTGTGTGCACATTGCAGTATTTCCGTAGTTGTCAGTAACGGTCCAGGTAACAGTGGTAGTTCCAATAGGGAAGGTAGCCGGTGCATTGTTCGTTACAGAAGCAATTCCGCAGTTATCATTGGTAGTTGGGTTTGTCAATGAAACGGTTGCTACACAAGAACTAGCGTCAGTTCCCACTGAAACATCAGCAGCGCAAGAGATGGTCGGATTTTCATCATCAGCCACGGTCACATCTTGTGTGCATGTTGCTGTGTTGCCTGCATTGTCAGTTACCGTCCAAGTAACGGTTGTTGTTCCAATAGGGAAAGTAGCAGGGGCGTTGTTGGTAATCGAAGCCACCGTGCAGTTATCAGCCGTGGTTGGATTCATTAACGAAACAGTGGCTACGCAAGATCCAGCATCTGTGTCAACTGAAACGTTGGCAGCACATGAGATGGTTGGGTCTTGATTGTCAACAACGGTGACGTCTTGAGTACACGTCGCCGTATTTCCTGCCGCGTCTGTCACCGTCCAGGTTACTGTAGTAGTACCTATCGGGAATGAAGCGGGTGCGTTGTTTGTCACTGAAGCCACCGAACAGTTATCGTCAGTAGTTGGGTTCGTCAAGGAAACAGTAGCGAGGCAAGAACCAGCAGCTGTGTTCGCTGTAACATCAGCAGCACATGAAATGGTTGGATTTTCGTTGTCAGCAACCGTTACCAGTTGATCACACGTAGTTGTATTTCCAGACCCGTCAGT
>CAYGUR010000338.1:0-3579 GCA_964353035.1 uncultured Comamonadaceae bacterium
GTGTTGTTTTCTAATTTATAAGTCAATTTACATGAAAATCCCCCGCCGTCGCTCTATTTTAGGGCGAACGGCACGGGGGATTCGTTCAATGGGGATTAGTTCATCAATTCAACGCTGCGCGCAACGAACTTGGTCAATTCTTCACCTTTCAACAAGCCTGAACTCAAGCGAGCTAAGTCGGTCAATTGTTTCACCAAATCTTTTTGCTTTGCCGCATCTTTTTCTTCCACCAGTTTCTCAATGAGTGGATGGTTTGAATTAACAACCAAGTTGTACTTCTCAGGGAAGGCTCCAAACATTTGGAATCCGCCACCGCCAGTAGCTTGTTGTTCTTTCATTCTTCGCATGAACTCGCTTTGAGTGATCACCATCGGTTGATCAGATACACTCATACTGGCAAAACTCACGTCGAACTTTTCTTTGTTAGCCACCTCTTCAATCACCGGCTGCAATTCTTTTTGTTGATCATCTGTCAACTTAGAAGGCATTTCTTCGTCCTTCTCAATCAACTTTTCAATGATGTCAGCATCTACACGTTTGAATTGAACTTCATTGTCATGTTGCTCTAATCGTGATGTAATGTGAGCAGCTAACGGACCGTCAAGCACCACAACCTCATATCCACGCTCTGTGGCTTTCAAGATGCGCTCATGCTGTTCTTCTTTGTCAGTTGTGTACAGAACTACAACTTTTCCATTCTTGTCTTTCTGGGTTTCACCAACAGCAGCTTTCAATTCGTCAAATGTGTAAGCTTTCCCTTCAGTGTTTTTCATCAGGGCGAACTTCATCGAACGCTCGAAAAACTTTTCGTCTGTTAACATTCCATAGTCAATGAACATGCGAATATCGTCCCACTTTGCTTCGAAATCCTCTCTGTTCTCATTGAACATCGACTTCAATTTGTCAGCGACTTTCTTGGTGATGTGGCTAGAGATTTTCTTCACATTGCCATCTTCCTGAAGGTATGAACGAGATACGTTCAACGGAATGTCTGGGGAGTCTATCACCCCATGCAACAAGGTTAAGAAATCAGGAACGATGTTCTCAACATTATCTGTAATGAACACTTGGTTTGAGTACAAGTGAATTTTATTTCGCTTAAGCTCCATGTTCTTCTTCAATCTCGGGAAGAACAGGATTCCTGTTAAGTTGAATGGATAGTCAACGTTCAAGTGGATATGGAAGAGTGGATCTTCCATTTGCATAGGATACAGGTCGCGGTAGAAGTTCGTGTAATCTTCATCCTCTAAGTCAACCGGCATCTTCATCCATGCAGGGTCCGTGATGTTCACAACGTCGTCTACCTGCTTGGTGATTTGAAGCACTTTTCCTTCTTCGTCTTTCGCCCCAGAAGGATCATCTTCGGTCACTGATTTCTTCCCAAACACAATCGGCACGGGCATGAACTTGCAATACTTCGTCAAGATGCCACGGATGCGATCTTCTTCCAAGAACTCCAACGAATCTTCAGCAATGTGAAGAACGATGTCTGTTCCTTTGGTTTTCTTATTGGTTTCTTCAATGGTGTAGTTCGGACTACCATCACATTCCCAGCGAACGGCGGTGCTATTCGGCTTTTGAGAACGCGTGATGATTTCTACTTTCGAAGAAACCATAAATGCTGAATAGAATCCGAGTCCGAAGTGGCCAATGATGGCATTCTTCGCCTCTGAATCTTTGTATTTGTTCACGAACTCCTCAGCTCCCGAAAAGGCGATTTGATTGATGTACTTTTCAATCTCTTCTTGGGTCATCCCAATTCCGTTGTCGCGAACGGTCAACGTTTTCGCTGTTTTATCAAGAATGACTTCCACCTTTAGCTTATCTACTTTCGCAGAAAGCTCACCAATTTGGTCAAGTGTCTTTACTTTTTGTGATGCGTCAACAGCGCTGGACACAAGTTCACGAAGGAAAATTTCGTGGTCAGAATAGAGAAACTTCTTGATGATTGGAAAGATGTTTTCCGTCTGTACATTAATACTTCCTTGTTGCATTTTTCTGATTGTTTGTCAAATTGTACTGATCGGCGTGTGCCGAATTTCACTGGAGGTACTCAATTCACGTTCCATAGCATGAAGAACTGCCAAACTGACAGAGGCGTGATCGTTTCGACCGAAAAGGGAGCAGATGCACCGTTCTTTTTGACATATTCAAGGCGAAATGCAGACAATTTCGCATCTTTCGAAGATGAACTTACTGGAGCATTACATCCATTCGTATTTCGAAATCCCGAGTGAATCTCTCTCGAAGATTGCCAGCCTTTTTCGCACTGAAACCTTAGGGAAGGGCGAATACTTTTCGCAAACGGGAGGGAAGTGTAGACGACTCAGTTTTGTGAACGAAGGTCTAGTGCGCATGTTCGTTTCCCTTGAAGAGAAGGATGTGACCCAGTGGATCAGCAAAAGTGGTTACTTCGTCACAGATCTTTCTGCTTTTATGTTTGACGAACCCGCGCGGTGGAACATTCAAGCATTGACCGAAACGCGACTTTTTTCCATCTACCAATCAGATTATCAAAAGATTGGCGATTTGGTTCCGGAATGGCATGAACTGGAAAAGCGCTTTCTAGCACGCTGTTTCACGACCTTGGAAGACCGTGTTTTCTCCCATTTGTCTATGTCGGCCGAAGAGCGCTACCTCCATTTCTTTGAAAACAATAAAGACCTCTTCCAAGAAGTCCCACTGCAGTACTTGGCTTCGGTACTAGGAATGACGCCTGAAACCCTCAGTCGGGTGAGGTCGATGCAGGGACGGACAACCGTCCGCCCAAAATAAGGGACATTCATTCTAAATGGCACTTCAATCACCAATACACCATTTTCTTGATGTACATCAAGAAATCCCATTTTCAATGCATTGAACTTTGTATCCAACAAATACAACGACATGCATTTACAAACAGAAATTACCATCAACGCGACCCCTGAACACATTTGGAATGTGCTTATGGATTTTGAACACTACCCAGAGTGGAATCCTTTTGTGAGGAGCATTTCTGGACCACAGAAAGTGGGGGAGAAGCTACAAGTAGAACTTCATCAAACCAAAGGTAAGCCGATGGTAATCAGTCCGCAAGTGAAGATTGTTGAGCCCAACGAACTATTCTCATGGAAGGGGAAGTTTGGGGTGAAAGGCATCTTTGACGGACAGCATTCTTTCGCCTTGGAACCGCTCGAAAACGGAACCACTCGATTCATTCATTCAGAGCAGTTTGGAGGAATCCTTCTACCTTTCTTGCGCAAGATGATCAAAACCACCACAAAGGAAAGTTTCGAATCAATGAATACAGCGTTGAAGAAGCGCTGTGAAGACGTTTAGTCTTCGCCTAGAAGTTCAATTAAAAGTGCTCTGACATCTTCCAAGGAGTGGGCAGCATGCACAGGCTGATCTTGTCGGTGGTCAATGTGTTTACCTGCCAATTGTTCAGCCCAGCCGCCGCTGGTTGTTAGGGCGATGATGGGTTTTTTGTAACTCCAAGCGAAGGCCATCTCGCACAGGGTGCCTGAAGCGCCACCAATAGCAATGACGGCATCTGCAGCCAATACATTCATGCTGTTTCGGGCGTAGCCAATGCCCGTG
>CAYGUR010000339.1:0-3568 GCA_964353035.1 uncultured Comamonadaceae bacterium
AGGGACATCCGCCCATTCAGAGGTACTACAACAAGTGGTCTCCATTGAATAGGCACAGAAAGTAGCAAAAAAAAACCCTGACGGGCTTTCGCGCTGTCAGGGTTGCAGTGTTATTGGATGCTGAGTTTTTTCTCAAGGTCATCCAGGTATTTTCTAAAGTGTTTATCGGTTTCTTGAAGGTTGTTCACCGTTCTGCATGCGTGCAGTACTGTAGCGTGATCTTTACCTCCGCAGTGCAAGCCAATGTTTGCAAGAGAAGATTTAGTCATTTTCTTCGCGAAGTACATAGCGATTTGTCGCGCTTGAACGATTTCACGTTTTCTCGTTTTCGATTTCAGGAGTTCGATTGGTAGGTCGAAATAGTCACAGACTACTTTTTGGATGTAATCGATAGATACTTCACGCGCAGTATTCTTCACAAACTTGTCTATCATCTGTTTCGCCAGGTCGAGGGTAATCGACTTACGGTTCATTGATGCTTGAGCTATGAGAGAGATGAGCGCACCTTCTAGTTCACGAATGTTCGTTGTAATGCTATAGGCGAGGTATTCCACCACTTCTTTCGGAAGTTCAATTCCGTCAGCGTACATTTTCTTTTCGAGGATTGCGATACGCGTTTCAAGTGAAGGAGTCTGAAGGTCAGCACTCAATCCCCATTTGAAACGAGAAAGCAAACGTTGCTCCATTCCTTGCATTTCAACTGGCGGCTTATCGCTGGTAAGAACAATTTGTTTGCCTGTTTGGTGCAAGTGATTGAAGATGTGGAAGAACACGTCTTGTGTTTTTTCCTTTCCGCTAAAGAACTGGACATCGTCAACAATCAGTACATCCATCATTTGATAGAAGTGACTGAAGTCGTTTACGCTGTTATTCTTCACAGCATCAATAAATTGGTGTGTGAATTTTTCAGAAGAGACATACAGAACGGTCTTTTCAGGAGACTTGTTCTTGATTTCAATTCCGATGGCATGTGCAAGGTGGGTTTTTCCAAGTCCAACCCCTCCATAGATGAGTAGGGGGTTGAAGGAAGTTCCTCCTGGTTTGTTTGCTACCGCGAAACCAGCTGATCTGGCTAGGCGGTTGCAATCGCCCTCAATAAAATTGTCAAAAGAATAGTTAGGATTCAGGTTAGAATCAATGTTCAGCTTTCTCAATCCCGGAATGATGAACGGGTTTTTGATTGGGCTGTCACTCATGTCGAGTGGCATTGAAACCGCAGGATTCTTGATGGCCTTCTTATTGGTGGTAGGCACTTTAACAGTGTAAGGATTGGCATTGTCATAGTTGTTCTCCATGATAATGCTGTACTCCAACCTTCCATCCTGACCAAGCTCCTTGCGGATAATACGTTTTAGAAGAGGCACATAGTGCTCTTCCAGCCATTCGTAAAAAAATTGGCTAGGTACCTGAATGGTTAACACGTTCTTTTCCAACTTGACCGGTTTAATGGGCTCAAACCAAGTTTTGAAAGCTTGCATACTTACATTGTCTTTGATGATGTCAATGCAATGTTGCCAAACTTGATTATAGTCGTTCGTCATGGTTGATTTGAAATAACGGGTGTTAACAAAAAATTAATACAATGGGTGCTTTTTCCCTCAGAATGTATTATTCGTTTGGGGTGACAAATATTTGGAGAAAAAACTGAAAAAAAAAACCGTTACCCTATTGACTTTTTGGTTTTTTTGATTTGGGTGCGCTTCGTCGGAAAAGTCTGATAATACTGGGGAACATTAAAAAAAATGTTGCGTATCCAGAATTGATTGCCTAGCTTAAAAGCAATTTTGAAGCACGGTTTGTGTTCTCTCCACACCTTCCTAATTTACATCATTTTTTCGGAAGTACTTAATGCCAGTCTCTTAACTTTGCCTTAAACTATTTTCTTCCTGAAAATCGACCTTGAATTACCACCGAATCATGCATACTTCAGAAGTTGAAATTAGAGTACGATATGCCGAAACAGATCAAATGGGATTTGTCTACTACGGGAATTATGCCACATTTTTTGAAATTGCTCGGGTAGAGGCTTTACGATCAGTTGGGATAAGTTATAAAGATATGGAGGCTGAAGGGGTGCTGCTCCCAGTGGTAGATTTTAAGATAAAATACCTCGCGCCTGCAACCTATGACGACCTTATTTTGGTCAAAACAACCATTGAATCGATGCCTACAAGCAAGATTCACTTCCGCTATGAGTGCATGAAAGGGGAGAAATTGTTAACAACGGCTGAGACTACATTGGTCTTTCTCAACAGTGAAACGATGCGCCCCACCAAGTGTCCAGATAACGTAACCAAAGCCTTGCTGCCTCATTTTGACTGAGGACTTGGAAGGAAACTTTGCACCTACGCTGAACCTGAAGTTGCCAAAGAAAAAACGACATACTTACAGAAGCATGTCGTTTTGAATAGAACGATGAAGGGTGTTGGTCAGCGTTCGCTCCCGATTTCATCTCGGGAAACGGAGGCCGTAGAATTTTGTTTTACAGAAGAAAGAAAATGGTCAAAAGCTAATTTGGCAAAACCCATATCCCATTCCATACGCTCTTTTTCAGAAACGTAAACACATTTCGCCATGGGGCGTTTTTCACAAGATGAGAAATCTCCTTGTTCGGGCAATTGAAAGAGCGTAACATCAGTGAACATTTTGAACGATTTCTTATTCTCAATGGCATTCACTGCTGTGGCATCAATGGTAAAGTTTTTGGAGATGTATCCTTCTTTACTGAATGTCACATTGTATTTCTTTCCACTTTCGAGGACGATTGAATAGAAGCCTGTATTTCGATTGGGTTTCACACTCAGGGTGTCGTCAGCACAGGTCACGGTGATGGTAACATGGTCAACGAACTTTGTTTCTGATTTTCCTCTCGGCGAAATTACTTCGTCTACCTGACTGTCTATAACATTCCCATAAAGAAGGACTTTTGGCAAGTCAGCGAGTGCGCCAAGACTCATCAGAACACTGGTAATCAGGAGTATAGTAGTTTTCATAAAGGTGTGGTTGTGGTTCTTTACTTACCCTTATACTTCTACTTTTCTTACAAGGTTACATTTTGAGTGGTGCAGTTCGTTGAGAAAGAGACAATTCAATTGTCGTGCTCTCTTTTTCGAAGCTCTGGGATGACCTTCGATTCATTTTCTTTGGCGATCTCTTCCTTCAAGAGCTCTAGTTCTTCGGGAACGATGTCCTCCAAAGTAGGTTGCCCGGCATTGATCCAAGCGGTAAGCCAAAGACTTCCCACGGTGATGACCGCTTCACGCATTCTTCGTTCTACCTGTCCGTTCAAACGTTGGTGGTAATCATTGCTGAATTCTTCTGAATAGACTTTGACCAGCATTCTTCCGCGTTCTTCGTAGCTGAATTTCTGGTCTTCCGGATATTCTTCTGTCAACTCTTTTTCAAAACGAAGCACACTGTCTAGTCCGTTGTGGCTGGCCTCAACAACTTCCCATGCTTTGTCTAGCGGAGATTCAACGTACTTCGCTTTGCCTACGAAAAAATCGTAGTCGGGCTCATACAACTCGGGTAATCTACTTTCCCAAAAACCGTGAATGCCGTATTGTCC
>CAYGUR010000340.1:0-801 GCA_964353035.1 uncultured Comamonadaceae bacterium
CCTATGGATTATCACTAGCCCCTTCCCTGTGCAAAGCTCCGAACCAAATCGACACCCTCGACATCAACTTTGCAGACGTGCAGAAGAACTTTGTAGACGTGCAGGGTGTTCGAAACTCAAAAGAGCGGCCCCACCTCAACGCGTGTTTCGGTGAAAGCCGCTCTGTTCTTCACCACGCGCATACGCCCTTGTTCAATATGCTTGTGGTTCAGCTCATTGGAAGAATGCAGATTACTTTAGCATTGCTTCTATCGTTTGATGGTGACAACAATTGGAGACACTGGAATGCTCACTCCATCTTGTCCTTTGGCAACAATGTCTTCGAAGATGATTTGGCCTCCAGGACGCAATTGCTTGATGTATTCTTTCATTTCGTTTGTGAGTCGATTGTTATTCGAAATTTTTTCTACCACATTACCATTGTCCTTGACGGTGAACATTTTAAACGACTGAACAGCCACTGGGAGGTCAAACGGAAAATCTGAGGAATATTCGGCTTTCAAGAACTGCAGGGCAGCCTCATCCGCTGTCATTTTGCCGCTGCCTTTGATAGAACCAAAGCGCACATAAGGTGCTGGTAAAGGCTTCACCCTGAATGATTGTCTACCCATCTCCATCCACGTGCCGTCAATTTCTGCTTGAACAACCACAGCTACATCTCCTCTGGCGCTGTTCGCTAATTTTACTTCATAGCCATTTCCAGCTTGTTTGATATTTCCACTTCCTTGCAATGACACCCGCACTTTGTCGTTGGCCACGCCGGGAACACTCACGTCAATCGGATTGTCAACTCCTTTGTAC
>CAYGUR010000340.1:811-1997 GCA_964353035.1 uncultured Comamonadaceae bacterium
CCTTTGTACAGCACGTTCATTTTTGTGGGAGAAACCACAGCAGACGGACGTGCCACGATGTAACTTGAGCTGAAAGGGAAACTCTGGACATCGCCTCGTTTATTCGCCATTTGAACCACACCCGAATAAGTTTGAACTCCTTCCCTGTTTGCTTGAACAGCATAATGCCCCATTCCATTGGTAACATCTAAAGCCGCGGCTCCCTCTTTTAGTTTTCCTTGTTCATCCAGATCACCAACAAATACTTCTGGTGAAAGGGTCCTGCTAAATCCGCCTAAGAAAACTTCTGCTTCATAGGTCTCTCCTAACATCACGTAGGGTGATTTTGGAATGACCTTGGCTAGAACAGTGTCAATAGGAAAATCTTCTGCATCAAGCTCACCAATGAGTCGTTGCATGGCTTCTCCTTCAAACCTTCGCACATCGTTCTTTATTTTTTCAAGCAGTGTGATGGCCGCTACAAATGGCATATCGTAAAAAGAGAGTACTTCCCACGAAAGCATTTCACCCTCTTTGTTTCCATCTGAAAAATCAATGGGCGCCTCAACAGGTTCAAGTTTTTTTGATTCCAGCAAAGCATTTACATCAGCGGTGTATTTTTCAATGGCTTGTCTGAGCACAAGTGCTTTTCCTTCAGAACCATCTTCTTTGTCGCCCACCATGATTCGGGTAACCTCATTGTAATCGTCTTGCTTATCTGCAAAACGCAGTTGAAGGGTGTCTGCTTCGAATTGCTCTAGTCCTTCCGTTTCAGAGGTGAGTTCCACTTGCAGAGAATCAAGCATGTTGCGTACTTCTTTTGAAGCTTCGCGAATGGTAGAGGCAGCAGTCAACCAGGGCTTTGTTTTAACAGGATCTAAGCTTGAAGCCATTTGAAACTGTGCGAAGAGGTTGCTGTTTTCAGCTTCTTGTTGAACGCCGGCACGTTCAATTCCACTGTTCAACATAACGAATGCATCAAGCACTTCACGTTGAACGTTGAGCGCGAGCATTGCGGTTAGCACGAGGTACATCATGCCAATCATCTTCTGTCTAGGTGATAGGTTTTTTTCTGCCATGATTCGATTGTTTAGAGAAAGAATGCAGAACAACTTGAAAAGGGACATCATAGGCGTTAACACCGGTAGGGGCGGACGTCAGTCCGCCCGCTGTAGGTGTGATTTTGTAGCGGGCGGACGTGTAGAGG
>CAYGUR010000340.1:2097-3525 GCA_964353035.1 uncultured Comamonadaceae bacterium
GGACGTCAGTCCGCCCGCTGTAGGTGTGATTTTGTAGCGGGCGGACGTGTAGAGGTGGACGTCAGTCCGCCCGCCTACTGTAGGTGCGGATTTGTAGGGTGCTGACGTTCGCCCACCTACAAATCCGTTTAACACAATCAATTTTGAAAACGAAACATGGTGGTTGTTGAATGAAACGGGCGTTGGGGATGGAAGTACGGTTACAAAATGATGTATGCCGTCTGCAAAGTCATTGTAAAACCAACCAAATCTTCGCCCACATTTGGATAAAACGACCAAATGAAAAGAAAAAATAGTTTGAGAAAAGCGAATTGGAATTACACTGAAAAAGCGTCTTACCATGTTACAATTGTCGTCAAGAATCGCTTTCAAGCATTTGGCTTGGTGACAGATGAAGGTGTTCAATTGAACGCACTAGGAAAGATTGCTGAGAAACAATGGGTGAGCTTGCTCCATTCTTTCAATCACATTGAATTAGGTGAGTACATAATTATGCCTGATCACCTGCATGCTATTCTGCACATTGGCGGCGAAAGAGCTTCAACTAAGACTGCTTCTTTCAAAACTGGCCCTATTCCTGGTAGCTTATCTCACGTTGTCAGAGTGTTTAAAGGTTATGCTTGCAAAGAAATCAGGACAAGTTGCCCTCAATTTGAATGGCAACGTGGATTCTATGATCAACTGATTAAAAATCAAAAAGCTCTGAGTGCCCTTGAACAGTACATTCGTGAAAATCCAGAAAAAGCCAAAAAAAAGGTCGAACCTTAAGTTCGACCTTTCCGCGCAAGCGCGCAGTACTTTTATATGTATAGTAAGACCGAAGTCTACACTAATATTATTCGCAATCTAGTCCAGCACACAAGCTTTCTGTGCCTTCATTCATGTGACGTGTCACTTTTAGCGCGTCTTCCTGAGAAAGGTTTTCAGCAAAGTATTCTACGATTTCTCCTTGAGCTCCTTTAACGCGTAAACGAATACGAATTAAATGTCCGGATGCCCACTCAATATTGTCATAACGCATCTCAACTCCTTGAGCACGAAATGCGGTTGCCATTTCACCCAATTGAGTACGAGTGGTTTCATGAGTGATAGTAACACTAACATTCTCTCCATCTGCTGCTACTTGAGCGTCTGCAGAAAAGGTGAATGCGAATAGTCCGAATACGAGGGCAACAATATGTTTCATAGCATTAATTATTTGCTGAAAGGTACAAAGTTATTTATTAAGTATACACCTTCAGATAGAAGATACAATTTATACAAAAAAGGTTGCATGGAGCTCACGCTTTTTGGAGCACCTTTGCTGTAAGTTCATCCACATCAATCGAGAAGGCGCAATTAAAGTGGTCAAGCGGACACGCTTTTTTTCCATGTAAACCGCAAGGGCGACAGGTTAAGTTCTCTTTGGTTTGAACTACAATGCCCTTC
>CAYGUR010000341.1:0-3487 GCA_964353035.1 uncultured Comamonadaceae bacterium
CTGTAACGCTTTTAATTTTTCCTTATTTACTTCGGTTGCCATGCTTATGAATTTTGGCTAAAGTATTTATTTCAGAACGTAATGTACTTACGTACTCCATCTAATTTGTCAACGTTCGGAACTTTTTTGTGTGTGTAAGCCTAAAGTCCGAAACCTTCAATGATTTGTTCTGAATGCATCTTGGCTTTCACCTTTTGAATGACATCTACAATGACTCCTTTTTCGTCAATAAGGAAAGTTGTTCGATGCGTTCCGTCGAACTCTTTCCCCATGAATTTTTTCGGTCCCCAGACACCGTATGCCTTTAATACAGTATGGTCTGCATCTACCAATAGTGGGAAAGGAAGGTCGTGCTTTGCAATAAAACGTTGGTGCTTCTTCGCGTCGTCATCATTGACGCCCAAAATTTCAATGTTGTGCTTTTGAAGCTCAGCATAATGATCTCTTAAATCGCATGCTTGTGTGGTGCACGTAGGAGTGAGGTCTCGCGGATAGAAATACAAGGCCAGCTTTTTTCCTTTGTAAGATGCTAGACTGATTTCATGCCCTTCTTGGTCTTCTGATTTGAAATCAGGTGCATGATCTCCCTTCGTTAAATGTGTCATGTGTAGAGTTTAAGTACAAATAACCATAAAGAATATGAGAAGTTCAAGTGAGCGATGAAACGTTAAAAAACTAAGATGAAAAGCCTTAATGGTCGGATAAAGGAAAAAAGTTATACTTTTGTCTCGGGTAGTACTACCCCTAACAAAAATTTAACTCTGAAAACTAAACTCTTGTAACTTTATGGGACTTTCTACAGTTTCAAAGGCGATAGCTATTTCTAGCATCGACCTTTTCCTTAAGCGGAGCCTTACATTGAGCCTGGTATTGACACTATTGTTGTCAGCCATGTCCATGTTCGCGCAAACGCCTCAACCAGGCACTTCCGAATACAATAATGCTAAAACTGCTGGAACGTTGGTTCAGCCGAGTTTGAGCATGGAGTACTACGGTGAAATGCCTGATGTAAGCCACTACATTGCTGATGCAGAGAATCGCGATGGCGATTGCTACATTCCGCATGATCCGGCTACTTGGACAGAATTTCCAGGGAACGATGACGGGTCCTTAGGCCCCATTGCTTTGCCTTTTACATTTGACCTGTATGGGGACACTTACAACTCCTTCTACTTGAACAACAATGGAAATGTTACGTTCAACAACGGACTTTCTACTTTCACACCAGATGGTTTTCCAATTTCTACACCAATGGTAGCTCCTTTCTGGGGTGATGTTGACACGCGAAATGATTTGGGTGAAGTGTGGTACTTCGTAGATGATCACGCGATGTATGTGAATTGGGTTGAAGTTGGTGTTTTCTATGCTTTTGACAACACGGATCCAGCACTTAGAAATACATTCCAATTAATCATCACTGATGGTTCTGATCCAGTATTGGATGCAGGGAATAACATCGCATTCAACTACCTTGATATGGGGTGGACTACCGGGGATGCTTCTAATGGTGAAAATGGTTTTGGAGGTTCTCCTGCAACAGTAGGTGTGAACTCTGGAAACGGTGTAGACTTTATCCAAATCGGACGTTTCGGAACCAACACAGATGACTATGATGGTCCGAACGGTGAAACAGACGGAGTAAACTGGCTAGATGATCAGTGTTTCCAATTTAACGTGAGCAGTGCAGAAAACTTTCCTCCCGTTGCTCAAGGTTTCCCAAATGGAAACAGTTTGACCGTATGTCAAGGTGATGTTGTTGACCTCTCTGTAGGGTTTATCGGACCAGAAGGAAACGAAGAAGTGACTGTGGTTGTTTCGGGTGACAACAATATCAACGTTGACGTAAATACTCCTGGTAACCCATCTGTGACTAGCTTCACAGTTGAGACTTCTACAGTTGGTATCTATGAATTCATTTTTACTGCAACAGATAACGGACAGCCAGTAGCATCTACAGTTAGAACCTTAACTGTGAATGTTGAACAGTGTGTGTTCTGTGTGCCGAATGTATCTATCGCTTGTCCTGCTGATGTAACAGTAGAATGCGGTGAGTCCATCGCTCCTGAATCAGTTGGTTTACCAACTGTTGATTATGATCCTTGCTACACTGATGGTGTGGACGTGAGCTTCAACGATGAAATCATTAGTTCTGACAATTGTTCTACCGTATACGCTAGAACTTGGATGGTTACTGCTGGTGACGAAGTTGACATGTGTACTCAAACCATTGAAGTGGTTGATACGCAGGCTCCTGAATTGACCCTTCCTCCATTGTACTACTCTTTAGAATGGAGTGTATTCAACGGGAACTTCCTAGAAGATTTTGCCAACGGTGAATTGACCATCTTTGAACTGGTTGAACTGAACCCGCTATTCAACGAACAATTAGAAGCGCAAGGATATTTCTACCCAACTGCTACAGATGCATGTGATGAAGAAGTTTTCCCAACGTATAGCCAAACAGTTGAAGGTCCAGAAGATCTAGATTGTCCAATGGTTGCACGTGTTGTATGGACGTTCTCAGCGCAAGATGATTGTGGAAACACAACTGACTCTTATGACGTTGTTTGTGAGTTCTTCGATACTACAGCTCCTGAATTCACGAACCTTCCTGAAAGCTTTACTGTTCAGTGCATCGAAGATGTGCCTGAGCCAGTTGAGCCAGAAGCAGAAGATGCTTGTGCTGATGTAGTTTCTACAGATGTGTTTACAAGCGAAACAGGATTCCCTATCAATGAGTGTGTTGCTTCAACCGCTTTCGGATTAGGTGATGACTGGGCAATCTGGTTGCCAGTACTTGAAACATCAGGTGTTTCTCTTACAGACGATTTTATTCCTGTTGGTGATTTGAGCTTTGTACAGTTTAACGACGGTACAGCGCACGCTTCTGGAACGGTCGTGAACAACATGAACCCTGATCAAGGATTTATCATCGATTTCTGGTTCGAGAACACAGTTGACTGGGAAACATGGTCTGCAATGGGTCGCTCTTATAAGGACGACGCAGGTTTTGCTGCCGCTGGTGGTGACCTTTGGACTACTTGGTCTTACATGGAAATGGTGAACGGATTCTCAACTTTGACCGGTATCGGTGATTTTGAAGGTTCTACCTTATATATGTACCACATGCCAAGTAACTACTACTTCGGTTTCCAGTGTGGTGAAGCTGCGAACAACAAGAACGCTAACTTCGGTATGAGCGGATGGTTTACCTATACAGGTATGCTAAATGGTGAGGCAGTTACAGGACATGGTGACATCAACGTAGACAAGGAGTGTACTCCTTCGAATGAGCAGGATTGTGTGAACCAAAACGAATTCACATATTTCTTCCGTGCTGAAGATACTTGTGGAAACGTAAACATCGATTCATACACTGTTACTGTTGATGATACTACTCCTCCTGAATTTACGGTTGTTCCTGAAGACCTCGTTGTAGAATGCGACATGGTTCCAGTACCGGTATTTGAAGGTGTTGAAGCGATTG
>CAYGUR010000342.1:0-3471 GCA_964353035.1 uncultured Comamonadaceae bacterium
TGGGGAGCAGAACAATCTTCCCTGAATTTTATTCTCCTATCGCCATTGAAAAACACAACTTCCATCATCTCGTCTGCAAGGAAAACGTTAACGCTTGAATCAGAAGCCGTTGCACAACTTGTAAATTTCCTTGACGAAGGGTTCACAGGCACTGTAGAGGCCATTCTTGCTTCAACAGGAAGGGTTGTATTTACAGGAATTGGCAAAAGTGCGAACATTGCCAATAAGCTTGTTGCCACCTTCAACTCTACTGGAACGCCTGCACTTTTCATGCATGCCGCTGATGCCATTCACGGTGATTTGGGCATTGTTCAGCCAGACGACATCGTAATTTGCATCTCAAAAAGCGGTAATTCGCCTGAAATCAAGGCGCTTGTACCTTTGGTAAAGAGTATGAACAATACCTTGGTTGGTTTGGTCGGAAACTTGGATTCCTTTCTAGCTCAACGGGCAGATTTAATAGTGAATACCACCGTTACCAAAGAAGCTTGTCCGAACAACCTTGCCCCAACCACCAGCACAACCGCTCAACTGGCCATGGGAGATGCCATCGCTATTTGTTTGATGGAGGCACGTGGATTTACAGCGCGCGACTTCGCCAAGTACCACCCTGGTGGAGCTTTAGGTAAAAAACTGTACGTCACACTGGGCGATATCATTCAAGATGCCCGTCCGAAAGTTAACCTCAACTCCTCTGTCAAAGATGTGATCATTGAGATTTCCGCGAAGCGCCTAGGAGCAGCCGTAGTGGTTGAAAATGGTGAGCTGAGAGGCATCATAACAGATGGAGATGTACGCCGAATGCTGGAAAGAGATCTTGATATTTCTACCACAACAGCTGCAGACATCATGTCTTCAAATCCGAAAACCATGGATGCAGACGAACTGGCTGTAGAAGGCTACCATATGATGGAAAGCAATAGCATTACGCAAATTATCGTCACTTCGCAGGGTGACTACATGGGTATTGTACATTTGCATGATATTCTCAGAGAGGGAATTTTTTAGGTTTGAGTGAACGAAATGGCTGAAGACAGCAAAGACATGAGTTTTTTGGAGCACCTCGAAGAGCTCCGTTTCAGATTGATGCGATCAGTGATTGCCATTGTGGCGGGCGCTATTGTGCTTTTTACCCTGAAAGATTTCGTATTTGATGAAATCATCTTCGCTCCTAGGCAACTTGATTTTATCTCTTTTAGAGCGTGGTGTTGGCTTTCCCACACCTTGAATCTTGGTGAATCTATGTGCGTGACAAGTATTGATTACGACATTATCAACACCACTATGCTGGGGAAATTCACCGCCCACATTATAGTTTCACTCATCGGTGGAGTCATTGTAGCTTTTCCATTCATCTTTTGGCAATTCTGGAGTTTTATCAAACCAGGTTTGCGCATGAAAGAAGCAAAAGCCGTTCGCGGTATCACATTCTATACATCGCTCCTGTTTTTCCTCGGTGTAATGTTTGGTTATTTTGGTATTGCCCCACTTTCACTCCAATTCCTCGGCAACTATGAGTTAGGAGATGTGGAGTCGAAAATCACCATTATGTCGTACATGAAATTGGTAGCTTCCATTACCGTAGCTACTGGCTTCATCTTCCAGCTGCCGATTGCGGTCTACTTCCTTTCGAAAATTGGTATTGTGACTCCAGAGCTTCTTCGGAAATACAGAAAACACGCTCTGGTAGTGGTGCTGATCCTTTCGGCCATCATCACACCTCCTGACCTCACAAGTCAAATTATGGTTGCCATCCCTGTGCTTTTGCTCTATGAAGTAAGTATTGTGATCAGCAAACGTGTTCAAAAGGCGCGTGCCGAAGAATTGGCATGATAAGCCTCCAAGCCTGGTCTCTACCTCGCTAAAAAATTCAACCTTTGTTGCTCGAAATGAAACCACCGCATGACCAATAACGACGTACTTAGACGTGTTCGATACACCTTCGACTTCAGTGATGATCAAATGATGCACCTTTTCGCGCTTGAAGGCATTGAAGTGACCCGCGCTCAGGTCAGTAGCTGGTTGAAGAAAGATGATGATCCTGATTTCGTGCATTTGATGGACCAGTATTTAGCTGTCTTCTTGAACGGATTTATCACCTTGAAGCGCGGTAAAAAAGAAGGAGTTGCCCCTCCGCCAGAGCGCGTTCTCTCTAACAACATGATTCTACGAAAACTGAAAATAGCGTTGAATCTGCGCGATGAAGATATTCTTGAAATGTTAGAAGTGGGCGGAATGAAAGTGAGCAAGCACGAACTGAGTGCCCTCTTCCGAAACCCAAAACAGCGCCAATACGCTGAATGTAAAGATCAATTCTTGCGCAAATTTCTCTACGGAATGCAACGTAGCTACAACAGCTCTAACCGATAATACTGTCGCTATGTCTGAAACAAACAATTCCGGTTCCGAAGAAAAATCAATGCTTCATCCCCGCAGCAAGCACCGCGAACGCTATGATTTTACTGCCCTGAACGCACAAACGCCTCAGCTGAAGCACTACGTGCACAAGAACAAGTTCGGGAATGAATCGATAGATTTTGCAGACCCAAGAGCGGTCAAAATGTTGAACAAGGCGCTTTTGAAGACGCACTACGGCATAGAAAACTGGGACGTCCCACGCAATTACTTATCCCCTCCTATCCCTGGAAGGGCAGATTACATCCACAACATGGCAGACCTGCTAGCCATGTCCAACGCGGGCAACATGCCCAAAGGTGAAAACATCAAATGTGTTGATGTAGGCGTTGGAGCAAGCTGCATTTACCCCATCATCGGACATCAAGAGTACGGCTGGAAATTCGTCGGGACAGACATTGATGAGGTGTCGCTCAAATCTTCAAAAGCCATCATTAAAAGCAATGAGAGTTTGCAAGGAGCCATTGAGCTTCGTAACCACCCCTCACCAAAAGACGTGTTTTTCAGTGTGTTGAAGAAAGATGAATTTTTTGACCTTTCGATTAGCAATCAGCCCTTCCACATTTCGCAACCTGAAGCTACGAAGGCCAGCGCTCAAAAAGTGAGCAATTTAAGTGGTGTTAAAACGAAAAAAGCAGTTTCAAATTTTGGCGGACAAGGCAATGAGCTTTGGTGCGAAGGAGGAGAAAAGAAGTTCGTTCGAAACATGATTCGCGAAAGCAAAAAGTTCGGCAAGAACATTTTTTGGTTTTCAACCCTCGTTTCGAAAGAGTCGAACCTAGAAGCCATTTACAAAGCGCTTCGCAACTTGGAAGCCGTTGATATGAAAACCCTACCTATGGCTCAAGGCAATAAGGTCAGCAGATTGGTCGCTTGGACGTTTTTAACGCCCGAAGAGCAGACCGCGTGGGTTAAAAAATGGTGATTATCAGCTTTTAAGGATTCATTACCTTTGAGCAAAACAATCACTTTGAAATCACCTTTTATTGCTTTCCTAAGCGTACTTTCAGGACTATCAGCATTCGGACAAACCCTTGAAATAGGCCCCTTTTTGCA
>CAYGUR010000343.1:0-3466 GCA_964353035.1 uncultured Comamonadaceae bacterium
AATATTCATTCCTCAAAACTTTAGTGAACTTTTTTTTCAAGTTTTTTTTCGGGGTTATCTGAGGTGCTAATTTGCCTCCCAGGCCTCAATCCAATTCTTGAAGTTGCTACACTCAAGTTATCTATGCCATCATGTTAAGAACGTGTGCTTCGTTGTAAAGCGGGTGCAAAGATAGTCATGACTTTCACAGTACCACGCTTTATTTCATTTATTTTCCGAAATAACATGTTAAGCTCTGATTATCAGAACGTTTATTTTTCTAACCACCTATTCTTGGTTGAAATACTCTTTTTGAAGCTTCCCTATATCACTGATAAGCAAAGAGATATCTTTACTCGCTGTCCCGTCATAATAGCCCCGCAGCCTTCCTTCTGGGTCAATTAGCACTACATTCTCTGTATGAATGAAATCTTGAAGCCCTCCATCGCCTTCGTCCAAAACGGCGAAATACGACCTGCGTGCCAACTTATAGATGTGCTCTTTTGAGCCCGTAAGCAACCACCACCTATCTGAATTTGCTTCAAAAGTTTCGGCATAATCTCTTAAAACAGACACACTATCAATCTGTGGAGTCACAGAATGTGAAAGAAAATGCACCGTAGTATCCTCTAAAAAGTAAGCTTGTGTCCTAGAAATGTTCGAGCTGATTTTAGGACAGATGGTCACACAGCGTGCAAAAAAGAAGTTCACTACCAAGATTTTTCCTTTCACATCAGCATTCGTTACCGTGTCTCCTAACTGGTTCACTAGCTCGAAATCGAGTATGTGGTGATCCTCATTCCCTCTAACATCCTCATCAACCAATGCCGGATTTACATCGCTTGGCTGAAAAACGGGTAATACATCTGATGGCTTGAGTATGAAATACCCTATCACAATCGCGATTCCAGCTATCACCAAAAACGCTCCAAACTGCTTTCTCACATTCATCGTTTATACCTTATATATATAGCAACATTTCTTATTCGATTCTAAAGCACCTCCATTTCGGTCAACTCTACAGCTTCTTCCAACCTATTCAGATAAGATGCTCCGAACAAATTTACATGAACCAACAATGGATAGAGCGTTGTAATAGGAACCCTTTTTTGCCAATGTTGTTCCAGAGGAAAGTGATTTTGATAGCTGCTGTAAAACTCCTTACTGAATCCTCCGAACAACATCGTCATCCCTAGGTCCATCTCCCTATGTCCAAAATAGACGGCAGGATCAATCATGTATGTTTTTCCGTTTCGTCCATACAGCATGTTCCCATTCCATAAATCCCCATGACACAATGACGGGTGCTCTTCAGGAAATACGTTTGCTCCCGAGGAAATGATGTACTCAATTCGCTTTCTGAGTTTGGAAGGAATACGTTCTCCTGCCAATCTTAATTGAACGAGCAGTCGTTCTGCTTTATAAAACTCCCACCAATCTTTGTAAAGCGTATTGGATTGACCAAGGATTGAGATGAAGTTATCTGATTTCCATCCGAAGTGGGACGAAGCTGTTTGATGCAGAATGGCTGTTTGTCTTCCTCCCTCCTCTTGTTGCTCGGAATTTGAGGTTTGAACAGGAATGAACTCCATCAAAAGCCAACTCCAACCATCAGCAATGCCGCTCTTGATGAATTCGGGTGTTCGAACCCCTGCAGAATTCAACGCTTTTAATCCGTCAACTTCCGCTTCAATCATACCTTCCACCGACGGATCGTAGGAACACTTGACGAAATAGGATTGTTTTTCCGTCAACAAGGTCAACATTTGAGTTACATCGGAACTTGAGCTTGCCAGAATCTGGTAATCAGGGTTCAATCCGCTTTCAATCAAGATGCGCTCTATGCTTTCACGACCTATTTCCTTTCGAACACGCATGTTCCATTGATAAAAGTAGCCACTGGTCTCGCCTCGAACAGCTGATCTTCCTCAACCGTCATGATATCTCTATCCATAACTACGAAGTCAGCGACCTTATTCGGCTCGAGGCTTCCTTTCAAGTCTTCCTCAAAATTGGCAATGGCCGCCCAAATGGTCATCCCTTGAAGGGCTTCCTTCCGCGAGAGCGCATTCTCCATCTGAAATCCTGATGACGGAAATCCTTCTTTGTCTTTTCTCACAACGGCAGCGCAGAAAGTTTGGATTGGAGAAATCCCTTCGACAGGGAAGTCGGTTCCTAAAGCCACCAGGCCATTTTGTTCAAGGAGCTCTTTGTACGCATATGCTCTTCGAATTCGATTTCGACCCAAGCGAATCTCAGCCCAATACATATCACTTGTGGCATGTGTTGGCTGAATTGAAGGTAAAATTGAATAAGCCCCGAAGTAAGGGACATCAATCTTATGCACTACTTGAGCGTGTTCTATTCGCCATCTTCGGTCATTCACTCCTTTTAAAACATCCGCGTAGATTCCCAGCATCATTCGATTGGCTGAATCTCCAATGCAATGGGTGTTCATTTGAAACCCTGCATCGAATAGTTTTTCAGCGCACTCCCGGTAGTGTGCCTCGGTGTTCAGGAGAAAACCTCTTTCACCAGTGCTGTCTCTATCTGTATAGGGGCGAATTAAACAAGCGCCTCTCGACCCGAGCGCTCCATCAGCATAAAATTTAAACGCCGAAACATTGAGCATTTCATCTTTTTGCGGACCAACAGCTGTGTAATGCTCAAGATTTTCGGGTGTATCTGAAAGCATTGCGTATACACGCATCTTCAGTTCTTGCCCATCTTGCATTGATTTGATGAGCTCTACTTCCGATTTCAGCAGTCCGGCATCATCAACGGTGGTTAATCCCGCTTCGAAGCATTCTTCTTGTGCGGCCAAAAGTGCCTTTCTTTTCGATTCTGTGTCGGCCTTTGGAATAATTCGGTAGACCAAATCAACCGCATTGTCAATCAGAACACCTGTGGCATTGCCGTTCGCGTCACGAACAATTGCACCTCCGTCAATGTCTTCTTGGTTATTCAGATCTAGTAACTCAATCACTTTCGAATTCACTAAAGCTGCATGTCCGTCAATGCGTGAAAGAAAAACTGGGTTTTCGGCAACAACTTCATCTATTTGAGATGCCGTTGGAAACGCTGTGTTGTCCCAATCATTCTGATCCCATCCTCTTCCGATGACCCACTCTTCAGAACTTTCTGTTTCATGACTGGCTAGTTTCTTTTTGATATCACCCCATGAATTGGTTCCTACTAAATTGATATTCTTCAAGCCCAATCCATATGCCAGAAAATGGCAATGTGCATCAATGAATCCGGGATAGATGCTTCTTTTTCCAGCATCGTATTTCGATTTCGCATTGTATTTATTGAGAATCTGGCGTTCTGGACCGAGCTCGATTATCCTTCCATCTTTAATGGCCATGGCCTCAAAAGTTGAAAACTGCGGGTTCACCGCATAAATGACTGCATTGTGAACAATCAAATCAGCATCTTCAGTTTGAAAGCCACAACCGAACAGCGTGATACAAAGGAGTGCGAATAC
>CAYGUR010000344.1:0-3458 GCA_964353035.1 uncultured Comamonadaceae bacterium
CCAAGCGTACTTTGTCCCGAACACCATCATCATCATTGATTTCTTGGCTTCTCTTTTCATGTTAATTGCAAGCAGAATTGCAGTGAAAGTGGCATACATGGAACTGAAATCGCCTGTTCGCTCAAAGAAGAATGTGGTAATTTATGGCGCGGGTGAAGCCGGATTGATCACCAAACAAGCCATTGAACGGGATAGCCAGTCAGGGATAAATGTCTCTGCATTTATTGATGACGACAAAAAGAAATCTGGAAAAAAACTCGAAGGGGCATCCATCTATCATTTCAGTAAAGCTGCCGAATACTTCGCCCAAGGGAAAATTGATGAGTTGATTATTAGCGTTCAACAAATTACTCCCGAACGGAAGGCCGCCGTCATTGATCTGGCCTTGAAGTACAATGTGCGCGTGTTAAATGTGCCTCCAGTGCGAAGATGGATCAATGGCGAACTTAGTCTCAGACAGCTGCGCGAAATCAATATTGAAGATTTACTCGGTAGGTCTGCCATTACCTTAGACAATCAGGAAGTGCGCTCTTTGGTTCATGACAAGCGAGTTCTAGTCACGGGCGCTGCTGGATCTATTGGAAGCGAATTGGTTCGACAAATTGCCGCATACCAACCCAGCAAACTCATCCTCTTCGATCAGGGCGAAACGCCGCTCTATGAAATTGAACAGGAACTTAAAGCGAAAGGCCTTCACTCCCACTGTGATTTCGTTATTGGCGACATCCGCCAACAAGACAGAGTGAACCGCTTGATGGAAAACTACCTTCCTCAAGTGGTGTTTCATGCGGCGGCGTACAAGCACGTGCCACTGATGGAAGAAAATCCGAGTGAAGCCATCTTAGCGAATGTCAAAGGCACGAAAAACCTTGCTGATGCCGCGCACCATTACAATGTTGAACGCTTCGTCTTCATCTCTACAGACAAAGCAGTGAACCCAACCTCTGTTATGGGTGCTACCAAACGCGTTGCAGAAATGTATGTGCAATCGCTCAACGCACAATCAGAATGTGCATTTATCACCACCCGCTTTGGCAATGTACTCGGGTCGAATGGTTCTGTAATTCCCTTGTTCAAAAAACAACTTGAAAATGGAGGCCCTATTACAGTAACGCACAAAGATGTTACCCGTTTTTTCATGACCATCCCAGAAGCTGTAGAGCTTGTTTTAGAGGCCGGAGTTATGGGCAATGGCGGCGAAATCTTTTTGTTCGACATGGGCGAATCAGTCAAAATTTATGACTTAGCCGAAAAGATGATTCAGCTGTCTGGACGAACACTTGGCAAAGACATTGAAATCAAGGTGACAGGACTTCGTCCGGGTGAAAAACTCTACGAAGAACTCCTTGCCAACGAAGAGAACACCATCCCTACCCATCATCAAAAAATCCTGAAAGCTCGGGTGCGTGAAGCATCATTTGATGTTGTGCGTGCTGATGTTCAGAAGTTAATTGCGCTTTTCGGACAACAAAACAATACAGAAATTGTAGCTCAGTTGAAGGCTTTGGTGCCTGAATACCGCAGCAACAATTCTGAATACGAGGCATTAGATCATACCAAGGGATAAGTGGAAAAATTGTCACCTCTTCCAATGGTGATTTTGTATTTTTGAAATTCAAACACAGTCATGACAGTAGATAAAAACATTGAAACAGCGCAGCTCCAATCAGAAATTGGAGACTACATTGGAATGGGATTGAATAGCCTTGTTTTTGACTATGAAGATCATGATACAACCATTACGCTTCGTCTAATCACCGTAAATCCAAGACACAACCAAAGTTTCTTGTACCACGAAACAGAAGGCGTGACCAAACTGGAAGCGCTACGTGCCATGCTGAGCTACGTAAAAAGCCACAAAGACCGCGAGTCTTCCTATACCATTCAATGGTCAATTCATGGCGACAATGCACTGCACACTTCGTACTTCAGTGCGAAAAACATTGTTGGTGCGCTTGATAAGCTGTACTATGATCGCGACCCAAATGGCATTACGGTATTCTCTGTGATCATGAATCCTATTTCATAGTCTGATTGAAGCGCAAGACACATACCGTACGCTCAAAGGTCGAAGTGAGAGTCTTTATAAAGTAAAAGGTAGCAAGCATTTCGGCTTCGCTTTTCCTGTATATTCGGAAGATGAAATCAAGGAACTCCTTGAGCAAATTCGAAAAGAGCATCACTCTGCAAGGCACCATTCTTATGCGTGGAGATTGGGGTTAGATAAGAAACACTTTCGTGCCAACGATGACGGCGAACCCTCTAACAGTGCTGGGAAACCAATTCTAGGACAGATTCAATCATTTGACTTGACCAATGTCCTCATCATTGTTGTTCGCTATTTTGGTGGGACGAAGTTGGGCGTTGGCGGATTGATCGACGCCTATCGAACAGCCGCCAAGCTAGCCATTGAAGAAGGGGTAATTCTGGAAAAACAGGTCACACAATTCGTTCAGGTAAAATTTCCGTACGCCAGCATGGGAGGTGTGATGAAAGTATTGAAAGACTTCCAATTGGAAATGCACACGAACAACTTTGAAATTGCCTGTGAACTCACTACAGAAGTGCGACTTGATGAAGTAAAAGCCGTGAGCTCATCCTTCGAAGACATCGACCACGTTACAGTGAAATTATTGGATTAAGCTTTTCGACAGAAGTAGAGAATCTCGTCAGACATCAAGGCATAGCGCTGTTGAAGTTCTGCTCCAATTTCCGCTGCATACCGATCCTCCGTAACTTCAAATCCGGCCGCTCTTAGTCGATCACCATAGTCCATCCCAAATAAGCGAACATGATCACGTTGCCAATACAAACGTTCGCGTTCAGCGGGGTCCGTTACATTTTTATCTTCTTCCGTTTTCGGATTGTTGTAATCAACAGGCACTTGAAAAATGCCCCAGCCACCAGGCTTCATTACACGATAAAACTCGCGCATCACTTGCTGATCATCTTCAACGTGCTCAAGTAAATGGTTCGCCATCACCACATCGAATGAATTGTCTTCGAAGGGAATGGCATGCGCATCGAAATGGTGCTCTGCCCAAGGTGAAACAAGATCACCTGTGACATACTCAATGTTATCTAATTTCTTGAACAAGCGCAAGAAGCAGTATTCTGGAGCCATGTGCAAGAACTTGTGCTCTGCGGTGAAAAAGTCTGTTTTCTCTTTTAGGTACAACCATATAAGTCGGTGGCGTTCAAGCGACATGCTATCTGGTGCCAAGGCATTTTCCCTTGGGTGAACACGACCGTATGGCAGAATTTTTCGATAAGTAATTCCGTTAATGGGGTCTTCAATTTTATTCCCTCTGTAGAAGATTGAGAGCACTTGCAAAAAGAGGTGTGCAACGCGCTGAAGCAGGTGGCGCGGAATAAAACGTGTAACGAATGAGATGATTTTGTTCATGCGGGACGAAGATACATCAACCGAAAAGTTTAGCTGATCATTTGAATAAATT
>CAYGUR010000345.1:0-3384 GCA_964353035.1 uncultured Comamonadaceae bacterium
ACCATGTGGCTGAGTTTAAGCATATAGATCACCCCTACAGTTGCCGGTTGATCGAAACGTTGTCCCGTTCCTCCGTCATAAAGGTAAGTAACTCCGTATTCTGGAATTCCAGCCTTCTCAGTGTAGTGATTGATTTCAGGAATTGACGCACCATCGAAAATTGGTGTAGAGAACTTCACACCTAGGTTTTTACCAGCCCATCCAAGAACAGTCTCATAGATCTGTCCGAGGTTCATACGAGAAGGTACCCCTAGCGGGTTAAGAACGATATCAACAGGCGTTCCATCTGCTAGGAACGGCATGTCTTCCTGACGAACAATCTTCGCAACAATTCCCTTGTTACCGTGACGTCCCGCCATCTTATCTCCTACTTTCAATTTACGCTTACGTGCGATATATACTTTGGCAAGTTTCACAATTCCTGCTGGAAGTTCATCTCCAACAGTAATTTGGAATTTCTTACGCTTGTAGATTCCAAGTAGATCGTTGTGCTTGAGGTTAAAGTTGTGAACCAAACGCTTGCAAAGTGCATTGAGTTCTTCGTCACGTGTCCAACCATCCGCATTCACGATTGAGTAGTCAAGCGTTTGAAGCGCTTTCGCACTAAACTTAACTCCCTTCTTGATTTGCTCTTCTTTGTAGTAGTTGAAGACACCTTGAGAAGTTTTACCTCCAACAATCTTCATCAACTTATCTACGAGCAATTTCTTCAACTCAGCTGCTTCTTTGTCAAACTCCTTATCAACAGCCTCAATCACTGCTTTGTCAGCAGCCTTCGACTTGCGGTCTTTGATCGCACGAGAGAAGAGTTTTTTGTTGATCACAACACCTTGACTTGATGGTGGAACCTTCAAAGAAGCATCCTTCACATCACCAGCCTTGTCGCCGAAGATTGCTCTTAAGAGTTTCTCTTCTGGAGAAGGATCTGTTTCACCTTTTGGTGTGATTTTACCAATCAAGATATCTCCTTCACTCACTTCAGCTCCAACGCGGATCAATCCGTTTTCGTCAAGATCTTTTGTTGCTTCCTCACTTACGTTCGGAATATCAGAAGTAAGCTCTTCAACACCACGTTTCGTGTCACGCACTTCAAGTACGTACTCTGTAATGTGAACAGACGTAAAGATATCTTCACGCACTACTCTTTCAGAGATTACGATCGCATCCTCGAAGTTATATCCTTTCCAAGGCATGAAAGCCACTTGAAGGTTACGTCCAATTGCGAGTTCACCCTTTTCAGTAGCATAACCTTCAACAAGAACGTGACCTTTCTCAACTTTATCGCCAACAGAAACGAGTGGACGAAGGTTGATGCAAGTTCCTTGGTTAGTTTTCGAGAACTTGGTAATTGGGTAAGACACTGTGTCATCGTCGAAAGACACCAACAAATCGCCTTCAGACATGTCGTACTTCACACGAATTTCACTTGCATCTACATAGGATACAACCCCTTTTCCTTCAGCAGTAGCTAGAACTCTAGAATCTTGTGCAACACGCGCTTCTAGTCCAGTACCCACAATTGGAGATTCTGGTTGCAACAAAGGAACAGCTTGACGCATCATGTTCGATCCCATCAGTGCACGGTTGGCATCATCGTGTTCCAAGAAAGGAATCAACGATGCAGCAATAGATGCAATCTGGTTCGGAGCGATGTCCATCAATTTCAAGTCTGATGGAGGCACAACTGGGAAGTCACCTTCCAGACGTGCTTTTACAACAGCTGTTTCAAATTTACCTTTATCATCAATTTGCGCGTTTGCCTGCGCAATGATCATTTCATCTTCTTCTTCAGCAGAGAGGTAAGTTACCTTATCAGCCCCGAAGAGTGCTTTTCCATCTTTCACCTCACGGTACGGCGTCTCAATGAATCCGAGTCTGTTCACTTTCGCGTAAACGCAAAGAGAAGAGATCAATCCAATGTTTGGTCCTTCTGGTGTTTCAATGGTACAAAGTCTTCCGTAGTGCGTATAGTGAACGTCACGCACCTCAAACCCTGCTCTTTCACGAGAGAGACCGCCAGGCCCGAGTGCTGAGATACGACGTTTGTGCGTCACTTCAGAAAGCGGGTTGGTTTGGTCCATGAACTGTGAAAGTTGGTTGGTACCAAAGAAAGAGTTGATCACAGAAGACAATGTCTTCGCGTTGATCAAGTCAGTAGGTGTAAATACTTCGTTATCACGAACGTTCATACGCTCACGGATGGTACGAGCCATACGAGCAAGACCTACTCCGAATTGGCTGTACAACTGCTCACCTACTGTTCTAACACGACGGTTCGAAAGGTGATCGATGTCATCAACATCTGCATTTGAGTTCACCAAATCAATCAAGTACTTAATGATCAAAATGATGTCTTCACGTGTAAGCGTTCGTTGGTCCATTGAAAGATCCAATCCGAGTTTTCGGTTGATTCTAAAACGTCCCACTTCTCCAAGGTCATAACGTTGCTCAGAGAAGAATAATTTATCAATAACGCCACGAGCCGTTTCCAAATCTGGTGGCTCAGCGTTTCTAAGTTGACGATAGATGTATTCTACCGCTTCCTTTTCACTGTTCGAAGTATCCTTTTGAAGCGTGTTGTAAATGATTGTGTAATCACTTTGGTTCACGTCTTCTTTGTGAAGGATAATGGTTTTGGTTCCCGACTCAAGAATGAGGTCAAGGTGTTCCTTTTCAATGATCGTTTCACGATCGATTACCACTTCATTTCGTTCGATAGATACAACCTCACCTGTATCTTCATCAACGAAATCTTCAACCCACGACTTGAGCACACGCGCGGCAAGTTTTCTTCCAGTTACTCTTTTCAGAGCAGCTTTAGAAACCTTTACTTCTTCGGCGAGGTCGAAGATTTCAAGAATATCTTTATCACTTTCGAAACCGATAGAACGAAGCAGAGTAGTTACTGGGAGCTTCTTTTTACGGTCGATGTACGCGTACATAACACTGTTAATGTCAGTAGCGAATTCAATCCAAGATCCTTTGAAAGGAATGATACGCGCTGAGTACAGCTTCGTTCCATTGGCGTGACGGCTTTGACCGAAGAACACACCTGGAGATCTGTGAAGTTGATTTACGATTACACGTTCAGCGCCATTCACTACAAATGAACCACGAGGGGTCATGTAAGGGATGGTACCTAGGTAAACGTCTTGAACTATTGTCTCAAAATCCTCGTGTTCGGGATCGGTACAATACAATTTCAATTTTGCTTTAAGCGGGACACTATAGGTCAATCCCCTTTCGATACACTCTTCAATGGTGTAACGAGGTGGATCAATAAAGTAGTCAAGGAATTCGAGTACGAATTGATTACGGGTGTCAGTAATCGGGAAGTTCTCACTAAAAACCTTGAAAAGTCCTTCATCGGTGCGGTCATCAGGA
>CAYGUR010000346.1:0-3376 GCA_964353035.1 uncultured Comamonadaceae bacterium
TCTTGCCAAACGTCGGATTTGGAGCATTTTATCATGACAACAAACATTTTCTTGGCATTTCCATGCCGCAAATCCTCAACCAGGTGCTTCAACCTAGAAAAGAAGCATTGCTCTCTGCACTCGGTAGAACTGAGCCTACTATGTACCTGATGGCAGGAAAGCTTTGGCAACTCAACCGTAAGCATAAAATACAACCTACGCTGATGATGAAAGGCACCATGAATGCCCCACTCTCCATTGGTGCAAACCTCAATTTTATTCTCTTTCAAAACTTCAAGGTTGGCGGGTACTACTATTTGAGGGAAGAGGCCGGCGCGCTGATTCAATACGAATACGAAAGAAGGTGGAAGTTTGGATACTCCATTGGAGTGCCTACAAATAGGCTCATCCTCAACACCTTCGGAAACCATGAGATCATGGCTTCCTATGCAATCAAAGCAAAACGTAGACGTATAGTATATCCGCGCTACTTCTAAGATAACACGGTAAGTAAAAAGGTTATCTCAAAAAAGGGTCCAATGCACTGCAAATCATGAGCGATTGGCACCATAATACAAACAGGGCCGAAGCCCTGTTTTGTTGATGGAAAAACATAGTCACTTCGCTTCAAACCAAACGTGATCATTCAGCTAAAAAAATCAATGGAATATGGCGTCATGACCTTCATAAGCGCATCTATTTCAACCATAAAACAACCATCCCCGAATAAAATAATCAATTAATATACAAGGAGTTGTGTTTCGTTTTCTGAAGTTCTTGTAGGAATTGATAACCTTTTTTTAAGAGATGTGGTATAAGAACCTGAAAACCGCTTACAACACTATCTAACCTGACTTGAATAAATACTTTTTGGACATGAGAGAGATCAAGAACTACACCCAGCAAAAGTGCTTGCAAGGCACCCGTCTTCTTTTTGAGACCATCAGAACTGGTACTGTGTATTCGAGATAACTCGACAACCGAAATAGTGCATTAAAACAAAATCAAGCACTTAGCTTATAGTTATGAATAGTCTCGTACACTCTACATCATTGATGCTTAGAACTACCTTCAAACCCACATTGAAGATTGCTCTGCTAGTTTGTCTTGCTTTAGCAGGATTGACCAAAACACAAGCTCAATTAGACACATTGCATTACATCCCGCCATTCGGCACGGATACATCAAACAATGAACGTCCTGGAAACATGCACTTGTATTTGTCGACACCATCGACAAGCACAGTGAATTTCACGATTTCAGATGCCAGCGGAACGAACATTCTCATGATGGGGACGCTTACCGCAGGATCACCTGTTCGATATGATGACAATGGAGTGGCTTCAGGAGTGGCAGTGTACGATGCCGATTTGAACCAAGTTTTAACTTCAGGAGTGGGATTCAAAGTTGTATCAGACGCACCAATTTATGCAAACCTTCGTGTTAGATCTCAAGACGATGCACAAGCAGGATCATTGACCTCAAAAGGACAAAATGCCTTTGGTTCTATTTTCAGACTGGGCTCTATTCCGAATCAGCAAAACGATTCCAACAAGGCAACAACATTTGGTATCACCGCAACAGAAGATAACACCACTGTCAACATTGATATGACAGGATCAGGTGTGACGCTTCAAGGAACTGGTGCACCAAGCACAGCTTCGGTTATCACTGTTACCCTCAATGAAGGTGATTGCTATGTGATGCGTTGTGAAGCAAACGTAGACCCAGATAACTTGGACGGGATGATCGGGACATTGGTGACTTCAACCAATCCAATTGTTGTGAATACTGGTTCTTGGAACGGTGAGCCTACTACCTCAGGCGGACGTGATTACGGAATTGATCAAATTGTTGGACTTGAAAAAGTAGGTACTGACTACATTTTCGTTCGTGCCGAAGGAGGTGATGACAGAGAGTTACCAATGATTGTTGCGCACTTTGATGGCACACAAATTTTTGTGAATGGAAGTGCAACACCAATGGCAACCATCAATGCTGGGGAATACTTCACCGTTCACGGTTCAAATTATGTGAACGAAGTGATGTATGTTCGAACATCCGTGAACTCTTTCGCTTATCAGATTCTTGCAGGTAACGATGCTGGTAACACAGCGGGGATGAACTTCGTCCCAGACATCTCTTGTCAAATTGAAGATGACATTAACGCAATTGTTGACGTAGAGCAAATTGGATCAAATAATTTCAACGGTGGTGTCACCATTGTTACTTATGCTGGTTCAGACATCTACATCAATGGTGTTTTAGAAACAAGCACTCCTACCACAATTACTATTGACAGTGGTGATAGCTACGACATTTATAAAATTCAAGGACTTTCAGGTGATCAACATATTACTTCAAGCACCATTGCCATCGTATCTTTTTACGGTGTTTCAGGGGTAGCAGGATATGGAGGTTACTTTTCAGGTTTCGCAAGACCTCAAAGCGTTTACTTAAATCCTGACCCTACTTCAAGCAATGCCACGGAAAATTGCCAAATCGGTTTCTTTTCTATTGAGCGAACAGGTGACATCTCAGTGCCTCTTGACGTTGATATTTCCTTTGGAGGAACTGCAACTTACGGAACTGACTACATCATGATTGATGGAGGTGGAGAAGTAACACCTCCAATTTCGTTCGCAGCAGGACAAACCACTTTAGGATTTGGAATCTTGGCCACTCCAGATGCGCTTACCGAAGGAGTAGAAACCGTGGAAATAACAATGGGCTGGGCTGTTTGCAATGAGTACAACGTCAATACCCAAACCTTAACCATTGAAGATCCTTCTGTGTACTTCATCTGTCCATCAGACACAATCATCGGTTTCAATCCTGGCTCTTGTACTTCAGGTGCATTTAGTTTCGGAATACCCCCAGTCTATTCAGATTGTGATATCACTTTAACTAGAACAGACGGCACTGGACTCAACTCTGGAGCCAATTTCCCTGCAGGTACAACTACCATATCTTATGAAGCTAGCATTAACTCAGGCAATGTTACAACAACATGTTCTTACAATGTAACTGTTGTTGACCTTGAACTTCCTACTATTTCGTGTGGTCCAGACCTAACCGTTGGAGCAGACTTTGGTCTTTGCTATTCAACGCTATCATTGCCTACGCCTTCCTACAATGACAATTGTACAGTTGCTTCTATTTCAAATGATGCTCCCGCAACCTTCCCTATTGGAACAACTACTGTTACATGGACTGTTGTTGATGATTCAGGTAACACTTCAACTTGCTCACATGATGTTATCGTAACTGACAATGAAAATCCAACCATTACATGTGCTGCTGATATTTCAGTCAATGCTGATAGTGGTTCTTGTTTCGCAACAGGCGTGACATTGACCTCGCCTGCAACAAGTGATAACTGCAGTGTGGCATCTGT
>CAYGUR010000347.1:0-748 GCA_964353035.1 uncultured Comamonadaceae bacterium
AGAGGTTTCGTAACCCACCCCATTATCAGTCACTGTGGCCAGCAAATATTTACCATCCATGATGTAGAAGAGGTTAATTTTACCCATGCTTCTTTTTTGAGCAAGCCCATGAATGATGGCGTTTTCCAAATAGGGTTGGATCAGAAGTGGTGGAAGTTCAATGTCAGAAGGATCAATGTCTTCGTCAATCACAATGTCGAAATCAAATTTATCTTTGAAGCGCATTTTTTCCAACTCGAGGTACAGGCGCAAGGATTCAATTTCTTCATGTAAACTAACTTTTTGTGAACGCGCATGGTTCAACATAGAGCGAATGAGTCTGCTGAACTTCGCCAAGAAGCGATTGGCTTTGTCATTCTCATTGTTCGCGATGTAGCTCTGAATTGAATTCAAAGAGTTGAAAATAAAGTGCGGATTCATTTGAGCCTGCAAAGCGCTTCGTTCTAAGTGCGCCAACTTCGCTTCAACAACGGCGTTTTTCCGCGATCGGTTCACAGAGAAACGAAAAACGAAGTAGATGGCAATTCCTAACAAAAGAATGAGTGCCCACAAGAATTCAACTTGCTGCCAAAAGGGAAGTTCTGTCTTTAATTCTATGGGGAAGGAGCGAACACCTTCTTCGTCAACAACTTCAATGGTGAGCATTTGTCCGTCCTCAAGGTTGAAAATGGCAGGCTCATCTTGCGATAAAACAATCAGTGAATCTCCAGAGCTCTTTGCACTTTGGAGGCGCACTTCTTGGGAGAAA
>CAYGUR010000347.1:758-3363 GCA_964353035.1 uncultured Comamonadaceae bacterium
AAACACAAGTGGAAATACAGAAAAATCCGAATAGGAAAAGCGTTCGCATCGCTCAAAGATAGCGGTACTGCTGCAAGTTTTAAAGCATCAATAAAATATTATTTGTCTGCTTAGTTTTCGTGTGTTGGACACCACTTCCAAGATGTAAATCCCCGGAGTGCAGGTGTTTGGTTTGTCAAACTCAAGGGAGATGTAGTTGCTGTCTGCAAAGATTTCCTCGTGCAAGTGCATTTTCCCATCACTTCCATAAAGTGTGACCGTGATGTCTGAGTTTTTAGCCCCAGAAATTCTCACAAACCAAGCGCGGTGATGAGGTAGCATCGGATTTGGGAAGGCTCTAACGGTGAACGCCTCATTTTCCAACGATGCAATCGCATACCAAGGTCCATTGCGCTGTCCGTCATGGTCTACTTGGAAAAGCCGGTAGTAGTTTGTTGAAGCACTCGGTTGCAAGTGTGTGTGTGAGTAAGTTTGGTGGTCAAAGGAAGTTCCATTTCCTAAGACGGTGGTCAGTGGGGTGAAGAAAAATCCATCTGTGGAATGCTCAATCTCGAAGTGACTGTTGTTCTGTTCGCTAATCGTTTCCCAAGACAATTCTATTTCATTTGCTCCTGGCGTAGCATCAAATTTCAAAAGCGAAATGGGAAGTAAATTACATCCAATGTTGGTCAGCACACCGAAACTGCTTCGAACATACCGAAATGTTTGATCCACTAAATCAGCAGGGGTGATGAGTGTATCTATTTCAATGCGTTCTCCACCAATATTGGTGAAATGCAGTGAGAGAAGGTATTGTTGATTGGGACCATTAGGCAAGCCGAAATGGATGGCTTCAGGGTATTGCGTGCCATGTCCGTAACTGCCACGTGAATCTCTAATTCCTCCCAAAATTGTACTTCCGTCAGCAGACCTCAAGACGGCGGTTGCACCGTGATCAAAACGTGTGAATCCGCCCCCTAAATCTAGTTCTGGCCGAACAAAAAAGTAATCACTGCCGTCTGTTTGGTTCTCCCAAAGTTGGTTGTTGTTATTGGAAACATTGATGTATAAATCCAAGTCTCCGTCATTGTCGTAATCAGCAAATGTAGCACCTTCACCATCACCGTTAATGTTGATTCCTCCATTGTTTTGGGCGAAGTCCCAAGATGAGGTCGTAGACTGGTTGATGAAAAGAAAGCTCGGACCGTAATCGTCTGACAAGAACAGATCAATGTCTCCGTCATTATCTACGTCTGCCGCAGCACAAGCGTCTATGCCGTTTCCCAGAGAGACACCACTTGATGCAGATGGTTCACCTGTAGGTGAGAATACGTTTGGGGATGTCTGTTCCCAGATTTGATTGGTTCCTTGTGCAGTCCAGAAAAGATCCATGTCGCCATCGTTGTCAAAGTCTGCAAAGAGCACGGCGCCTTTATTTCCGTTCGAAGCATTGTCAATGTTTTGGATGTTAGAGAAGGTTCCGCCATCGTTTCTCCAGAGGTCATTTTGATTTTGTTTCCTCACCAAAAGATCTACCCAGCCATCATCATTGTAATCTCCAGAGGCCATGTAGTCACCGTCTGTAGCTGAAGTAGGCAGTCCTAGAGGTGTAGCGTTAGGAGTAGCATGAATAAAGTTCGCTGAGCAATCAGCAGGATTCAGCAGCAGATCAACTCCAAAGTTGTGGTTTTCGAGCACGAGGTCCAAAAATCCATCTCCGTTGTAATCCATCCAGGCAAGGCCTTCACAATTCAAGCCGTTAGCCAAGTTGGTTATTTCATAATTGGGTTCATGGGCTACGTTTCCGAAACTCCAAGCAGGAGAGCCATTGGGACCTTGGTTTTGATACACTTCTAAGTGACCAGATCTATTTCGTGCAAAATCAACATAGCCATCATTGTTGAAATCTCCCCAAACAGCAGAGCGTTCTAAGGTATTGTCCAGCAGATGAGGAGCCAATGAAGCTGTTTGATCGGTGTAGTTTGGGGGCGAAGCACAATCACTCACTAGAAGTCGTGACCGCTGAGCACCACTGGACGTGTTGATTAAAATATCCAAACATCCGTCTTGATTGAAGTCGGCGAATGTAGCGCCACCATCTTTCGCCCCTGGAATGGCTAAGCCAACCAAAGGAGCAACATCAACAAATTGACTGAAAGCCTGCGTTGAAAGGGTGAGCAGAAGAGAGAGGGCGAATAATCGCATTTAAGTAGTTAAGAATGGTTGGTGATACTTACGAACATCATAGATTTTTGTTGCATGTGGAGTATCTTTGCACTCCTTATGGAATTTCACACCTTTCAGCTGAGCAATGGGATCCGCGTGATTCACAAACAAACCGATCGTGAGGTTAGTCACTGCGGACTAATTATCAATGCCGGTTCGCGTGATGAATTGGATCATCAGCAAGGGTTAGCTCATTTCATTGAACACAGCATTTTTAAGGGGACGAAGAAGCGAAAGACCTTCCATATCCTCAGTCGTCTTGACAGTGTCGGAGCCGAAATCAATGCCTACACAACCAAGGAAGAAACGTGGATTTATGCTTCGTATCTTGAAAAACACCTCGATCGAGCGGTTGAATTGATTGCTGATATCTGCTTCAATTCAACCTTTCCAGAAAAGG
>CAYGUR010000348.1:0-3361 GCA_964353035.1 uncultured Comamonadaceae bacterium
GAAGCATCCCACAAGTCGAACCAAGACGCTGAGCACAACTCTTCTTTTGAGGAATAACCCACGAGTTGCGCTAAAGAAACGTTGGCGTAGTTAAACTCACCTGTTTTGGAGATGATAGCTATACCGTCAGCTGAGAAGTCAATGGCATTGTTCAGTTCTTGAATTTTTTCTCTGTTTTGCTCTAGCTCAGTTACATCTTGGCCATAAATGCTCACATATCCTTCAAAAACCCTTGGTTCAAACCTGAAATGGTAGTGTTTTCCATTGTAATAGGTTGTTAGTTCTTGGGGGATACCTAGCCTGAAAGATTCAAGAATAGACTCCGAACATCCTGGGGGATAGATGATTTCACCTGACTCACGGTCGGTTAGGTTCTTTTTTGCAACATCATTGACAAGTAAAATTTCTCCTGAATCATTGACACGAATGAGCAGCAATGACGATTCATGAACAAATTTGACAAACTGATTGAGTTGTTCGTATTGTGTTTTAAATTGAACTGAACGAATCTGCATCTGCTTCATTTTCAATGCCACCATGCTATTCGTACCTATAATTGCCAATACCGCAAGAAAAAAGAACAAACCGTAAGGAACGGTGAAAATCTGAGCGGTGTTCAAGCTTGTTGGATAAAGAGAATAGAAAATAAAGCTTGTTATTCCGAAGCTGAAAATCCAGGCAATTTTTAGCGTATTTTTTTGAGAGATGAGCGCATGTGCTGCAAGGATGGTGTAGCTAAATGCCAATCCAGTTTCATAGAGCATTTTAGCCCCTAAAACATTGATGAGAATACAGACCGAGAAGTAAAAAAGCAGGGAGAATTGACGAGAATCGCGCAGTTTAAGAGTTAGGTGAAATGCCGCAAAAACTACAGTGCTTCCGCCCATGAATGCAAACCATGCCGAAGTGCATAGCATGAAGTTTATGACCAAATTGAGCGCGGTGCTCCAGATCATGATAGAATTTATCCAGTTCGTATACCGAAAACGGCGTCCCTGGAAATGTTTTTTCAGTTTTCCCATTTCTCCAATTTGGTGGGTCACTGAATGAAACGTGTTAGCCTTGTAGCAAGCTCTTCATTTGTTCACCAATGCGGGTGAGCAGATGATTTAATTCTATTAACTCTTTCTGATATGATTCAGGTGATTGAAATGCACTGCTCTCAATAATCCGAATCAAAACACTAGCTCTTCTCATGCTATAGAGGTCAAAACTAGCTTTAATTTTATGTGCCAAATCTTTTATGCTTTGGCTATTCTGTTCAGCAACTGAACGATTCAACTCAACCCAATCCTGTTCCAATGTATGGCTTAAGAATAGCTCGGTAAAATGATCTATAGCCGATTGGTCTGACCCGGTAAGCGCTGATATTTTATCGAAATTAAAATCTTCCTTTTGTTGCATTTCCTTTTTAAAATCCAATGGCGGGCCAATATTAGAACAATTTAATAAATGGGACAGGCGAACCTGTCCCATTTTCCTAACTTAAACTATTCAACCTCACGAATACGTCATATAACGATGACTAGCACCGTCATGTGATTCGTTCAATAGTTCAAAAGTACGACTAGAACAGCGGCTGGAATGTGGGGCAAGAACCTGCAATAATGTAAGGCTAAGTGCATTCATACAGAAAGGGTTAGGCCTACATTTATTCTTTGTAGGATTTATCCTACTGCTAGCGGTTTAACCTTCCTACTTCATCCAAAATGAATTTGATGTATTTTTCGGGGCTAATCAACGAACTGATGAAGGTCTTAGTGACAGGCGGTAATAGCCAATTTGCGAAGTCAATGCGGGTAAGGCAGAAGTATCAGAATCTGGTGGTGGACTATGTGTCGAAATCAGATTTGGACATTACTGATTATGAAAATTGGCAATTGACATTGGATGAATACGCTCCTGAAGTAGTTATCAATGCAGCAGCCTACACAAATGTTGAAGCTGCTGAAGAACATGAGATTGAGGCCTTCGCCGTGAATAAGGATGGCGCTGCGTTTGGTGCCTTAGCATGTAAAAAAGCCAATATAAAGTTCGTACACCTGTCTACAGACTATGTTTTTGACGGAAAGGGAAAACAACCTTTGTCTGAAACTGACCCTACCGATGCATTAAATGTCTACGGGGCTTCAAAAAGGGAAGGTGAGCGCGTTGTGTTGGAAGCGAATGCTGCTGCACTCGTCATTCGAATTAGCTGGCTATATTCGCCTTTTGGAAAGAATTTTTATACCACCATGAGGGACCTATTCTCTTCCAAAGATCAAGTCAGCGTTGTCAATGATCAAATTGCATCTCCCACAAATGCGATACACTTAGCAGAAAACTTGTGTTCGATCTTGCCAGACCTAAAGGTGAATGAAAGTTTACATGGAATAATGCATTACGCAGAAGAAGGTGAGGCTTCTTGGTTTGATTTTGCATCTGAGATTCACCGCTTGAGTGAAGCGAAATGTGAGCTTGTTCCTGTAGATTCTGACTTCTTTAAAACGAAAGCAGAAAGACCTAAGTACTCAAAGTTAAACAATGAAAAGTTCAAAAACATAGGCCAAATTAAGCCCTTGCCTTGGGAAAAAGCCCTCGAAGAATGTTTTAGAATGACAGATAAATAAATACGAAATTGACGCATAACGAAGCAATACTAGCAAAAGCAAAACCGTGGTTGGCCCCTCCCTTTGACCAGCGCACCCAAGATGAAGTGAGGTCACTCATGGATTCAGATCCCGAGGGTTTTACCGAAGCATTTTATACGGACCTTGAATTTGGTACAGGAGGTCTGAGAGGAATCATGGGCGTTGGAACCAATCGGTTGAATAAGTATACCGTAGGGCTGGCTACCCAAGGCTTTGCCAATTATTTGAATTGGGCCTTTCCGAACCAAACACCTGCTGTCGCTATTGCATATGATTCGCGCAATAACAGCCCTGAGTTTTCGAAAAATGCCGCCGATGTACTGACAGCAAATGGGATTCGCGTGTACCTTTTTGATGCACTTCGCCCTACGCCCTTATTGAGCTTCGCCGTGAGGCACCTCAATTGCCAAGGAGGAATTGTTGTGACTGCGAGTCATAATCCACCAGAATACAACGGATACAAAGTTTATTGGGAAGACGGCGGACAAATTGTGGCACCCCATGATGCTGGAATCATTGCTGAAGTGCGAAAAATTGAGTCGTACAAGCAGGTGAAAACAACAGCAGATCCTGCCTTGCTTTCCTACATCGGTACTGACGTAGATGAAGCGTATTTCGAGGAACTGAAAAAGAAGGCACTGAGTCCGAAAGCAGTTCAGGCTCAGCACAATTTGCCGATTGTTTATACTTCGCTGCACGGCACAGGGAGCACAATGGTTCCTAGTGTGCTG
>CAYGUR010000349.1:0-3336 GCA_964353035.1 uncultured Comamonadaceae bacterium
CTTCTGGCACCACTTTTACATTTTCAAATGTGTGCTTCGTTGTGTTATCCCTTCCTCTTCGCGCTGGAGAAAAAATCGCAATTGGTGGATTCGCAGAGAAGATATTGAAGAAACTGAAAGGCGCCAAATTATGGTTCCCTTCTTCGTCAATGGTACTTGCAAAAGCGATGGGCCTAGGAGCCACAGCACCGAGCAGATATCCATGCAATTTTCCAACGGGAAGTTCTTTGGGGTCAAGCGTCATCATAACTACAAATTACACTACGAAGTTACTAGAATGAAGTGGGTATCACCCAATTTGAGCACACCAAATTTATCAACGTGAAGGATCCGTTTATAGTCGTGGCCAGCTTTTGGCTTCAACCTCTGAAATGCTGTCCATCACCTTGGACTTGAGCGCTTGTTTAAACTCACCAATTCGACGGAGTAAATCTGCATCTCCAGCTGCTACAACTTGCGCCGCAAGTATGCCCGCATTTCGTCCGCCATTCAAAGCAACAGTAGCCACTGGAACACCTGAAGGCATTTGCAAAATGGAAAGCACACTGTCCCAACCATCAATTGAATTGCTAGATTTAACTGGCACCCCAATCACGGGCAACGGTGTCACGGAAGCCGTCATTCCGGGCAAGTGGGCCGCTCCCCCTGCGCCGGCAACAATGACTTTCAATCCTCTCGAAGCAGCTGTTTCAGCATACTCCATCATGCGCTCTGGTGTTCGGTGGGCTGAGATCACAGTCATTTCAAATGGCACATTCAATTCTTCTAAGACATCAGCAGCTTCCTGCATGATTGGGAGGTCTGACTTGCTCCCCATGATGATACCAACTTTTACTGTAGACATGTTTTCTTTCTTAAATCAATAGTCCGGCGATGGCCGCTGTAAACAAACAAGCGAGCGTTCCACCAATCAATGCTTTCACGCCCAATTTACTCAACAATCCCTTTCTATTCGGCACAAGCGCACCGATTCCACCAATTTGAATCCCAATGGAAGCGAAGTTGGCGAAACCACACAGCACATAGGTCGCAATGATGACGCTCTTCTTCTCAATAAATTGCCCTCCTGATTTCATATCACCTAGGGTCTTGTAGGCATAGAATTCATTTAAGATTGTTTTTTCGCCCAATAACTGTCCTACGAGCAGGGCATCTTCGGAACAAACTCCCATGAGCCAAGCTACTGGCGCGCCGATATAGCCCACAATAAATTCGAATGAAAACTTCTCATAAGGCGTATTTGCTGCAATCCAATCATTCAATCCTGTAACCGCACCTCCTTGAAACATCAGGTAGTTCCCGAAGTAAATCAAAGCGGTAAACACCAAGAGCATGGCTCCTACGTTCACAGCCAATCTCAGTCCGTCACTTGTACCATTGGCAATTGCTTCAAGCGCGTTTGTCCCAATCTTCTCTTTGTGAATTTTGAGTTGTGTATCTACGTTCTCTCTTTCAGGAACCAGAATTTTTGCTGCTGCAATGGCTGCGGGAGCCGACATAATAGAAGCTGCTAAGAGGTGCTTCGCGAAGAGTACCTTTTCGGCGTCATTGTCACCGCCAAGGAAACCAACATACGATGCAAGCACGCCTCCTGCAATGGTTGCCATTCCTCCTGTCATCAGACACATCATCTCTGATTTGGTCATCCTGTCCAAGAAAGGTTTAACAAGCAGCGGCGCTTCAGTCTGACCGAGGAACACATTTCCGGCTGCTGCTAAACTTTCGGCTCCAGAGAGGCGAAGCGTTTTCTGCATAACCCATGCAAACAGCCAAACAATTTTTTGCAATATGCCCCAATAGTACATTAAGGCAGAAAGAGCACTAAAGAAAATGATGGTAGGGAGAATTCGAAACGCAAAGTTGTACAGCCCTTCGTGCACAGCACCATTCAACAGCCAAGAACCAAAGAGAAAATCACTTCCATCATCAGTGAACGAAATCACTTTTACGAAGGCTTTGGCCAACCAATCAAAGCCTGTATTTACAAAAGGTACTTTGAGAATGAGCAATGCAAGGATGAGTTGCAATCCAAAAGCACCGCCGACGGTCACCCAGTTGATTTTCTTTCGATCACTGCTCAGCGCCCAGGCGATGGCAACCAATACAATAACCCCAAGGATAGCTCTCATAGTTGACGATTGTTAATTGGTGGCGCTACCCTTGACTTTTTCGTTTGTCGATTTCATCGCGAAGTATCGAAGCTCGCTCGTAATCTTCTTTAGCGATGGCATTTTCAAGCTCTTTCTCCAACTCGTCTATGCTTAGTGACGAAGAACTTGGCTTGGCATCTGCCACCTCTTGAGTATCATCTTCATCGTAGTCCATGTCTTGCGACATTCCTTCTTCGGCCTCATCAGCGTTCACTCCTGCACTATCAAGTATGAAATCGTAGCAGTAGATCGGACAATTAAATCGTACAGCTATGGCCACTGCATCTGAAGTTCGCGAGTCAATCTCTGCCTTCTTTCCGTCAAGGTTGGCAATCACTTTGGCGAAGAAAATCCCTTCGATTAAGTTGTAAATGATGACCTCTTCAACTGTGATCGAGAATGAATGCGCAAAGCTTTTGAACAGGTCATGGGTGAGCGGACGACTAGGTGTCATCTTCTCTAACTCAATTGCTATGGCCTGCGCTTCGTGTCCACCTATAACAATAGGTAACTTTCTGACCCCTTCGGCTTCACTTAAAACGAGGGCGTATGCTCCGGAGGTTGACCCACTTGGAGCAATGTCTGAAATTTCTAGTTCAATCTTTTCCATAGAAAAATAAGAGGGGAGCACAACGGCTTCCCCTCTCAGCGAAAATAAAAAATTTTAAGCGTTTTTCACGGTTCAACTCGCCTTGAATGCTTTTACAGCCTCAATCATTTTCGGAACCACTTCAAACGCGTCTCCAACAATACCATAATCAGCTGCCTTAAAGAACGGTGCTTCAGGGTCTTTGTTGATGACAACAATTACTTTACTGCTGTTTACACCTGCAAGGTGCTGGATTGCTCCAGAAATACCAATGGCAATGTAGAGGTTCGGACGAATAGCGATTCCTGTTTGCCCTACGTGCTCATGGTGAGGTCTCCAACCGATGTCAGAAACGGGTCTTGAACAAGCCGTCGCAGCACCTAATTCGCGTGCAAGCTCCTCAATCATCCCCCAGTTCTCCGGTCCTTTCATTCCTCTTCCGGCAGAAACTACTAAATCAGCTTCTGGTAACGGAATTGATCCGTCTGTTGACGTTGGATTGAATTGTTTCACGGTCACACGAGCGGCGCCTGCGTCTACTGAAAGACTTTCAACAGCTGCCTCGCTTCCTCCTGCGTGCAACCCAAATGAATTCGG
>CAYGUR010000350.1:0-3296 GCA_964353035.1 uncultured Comamonadaceae bacterium
CAACCATAAAATTGCCGGTTGGCGGATTCGTATGATCGTTTCCTTGAAAGTTCGAATGCAATAAATTGGCGTTGGGTGAAATTCCATATGTCCCCTCATTGCTGAGCAGTCCCCAGGGTCCATTGGTGAAAGACAAAGTATAATCGGTTGAATAACCCAGCGGACCTAGTTGAAAATCACTGTTAAAAACCAAATTTTCTAAGAACTCACAGTCTTGGCATTGGCTGAATGCGCTGCCGGTACTTCCGAGAAGAAGCGTGAAAAACAGCAGTACTTTAGAATAGTTGGACATATTCATTGTTGCAAATTTGCATCATTAGCCGATGTTTGCAAAAATAAAGCCAAAATGTATGTCGATTGAAGAAGTAGTTACTTTAATTAAATCTGGAAAGAGCATCCAAATCAGCAGTCACAGCAAAGTTTGCGGCATTGTTAGTCCGAAGTTTGCCGAAGACATTGCCAAATTCATCTACGATCATGAGAATTTTGAGATTTTGGTAGATCGACCAGAACGTATTGAGCATTTCACTGATGATTTACCAGATGCGGCTTGGGACTTGCTAGATTTAAATCAAAAACACCTTCAGCTCTCCTTCGTTGTTCAGAGAGGCTTACCGCAGGAATTGCTTGCTTTAAAAACCATTCCATTTAGGGTTGTCAATTCCCACGATGGAAAGAATTTATTGAAAAGATTGAACGGTGTTTTATTACTAGCCAAGCCCCGTTCGAATCCAAAGCCGGAATTCGCCATTGATTTATTGTACGATGGGAAATGTGAGCACATTGGCTTTGATGCATCAGGACGAATTACGGTGTAGACATCACCGTTAAATTTTCACTAACATACCCGATGGCAAGACAGGTTGTGTATCTTAGGAGTGTTGAACAACTTTAGAAACTATACAGCTACAACTCACGGTATCTCAGTGCACGTGTCAGCCCATTACCAAGAAGGTATTGGAAATGTTGCGGTGAGAAGTCACTTGTTTGCCTATAAAGTGACCATCCGAAATAGCACTGAACATACCGTTCAACTGTTACGCAGACGTTGGGTCATTTTTGATAGCAGTGGCGAAGTGCGAACGGTTGAAGGTGCTGGCGTTGTTGGCGAACTTCCAATCATTCGTCCCAATGAAGAACACTCCTACATGTCGGGTTGCGATTTAAAATCCACCTTTGGTGCCATGCACGGACATTACATGGTGGAGAATAAATCGACAAAAGAGTTCTTATTTATTGAAATTCCTCGTTTTTTACTTGAAGTACCATGGAGATTAAATTAATTGTCACTTCCCTCTTTTCAATTTTCTTTTTCCCTAACATCTTCGCCCAATCACTTGCAGAAGATTTAGATGTCATTGCAGAGGATTTCCAACTCATGGGGATGTCTGTAGTCACAATTTGCGGTGGAGAGATTGACGAAGTGTATCATTACGGATTCAAAGAATGGGACAACCAATTGCCCATTGACGATGCAACACAGTTCAGAATTGCTTCCATCTCCAAAGCCATTACTGCCACCGGAATGATGCTGTTGAAATCAGAGCAGGATTTCAGTTTTGACGACGATATTAGTGACCATTTGGGTTTTTTAGTTCGAAATCCGGATTACCCAGACACACCTATTACCATTCGCCAAGTTTTGTCGCACACCAGTAGTTTACAAGACGGAAACGGATACAACGGATTTCTAAACGCCACCTACGCTTCAGACGAAACCCTTCCTAGTATTGACGAATTGATTGTTCCCGGAGGAGATTATTTCACTTCAAACATGTGGCGAACAGAAGAACCGGGCACTTACTTCGCCTACAGCAACCTTAACTTCGGAATGGTAGCTACGCTCATTGAAGCCATCAGTGGAGAACGTTTTGACACCTATATGGACAATCATCTTTTCGCCCCACTTGGCATGGACGCTTCTTACAACGTGAGCAACCTCAACGACATCAATAACCTTGCTGTGCTTTACAGAAATCAAGGCGGTTGGACACCTCAAGTAGACAATTACATGGGTGTTGCGCCATCGTCTCCAGCACTTTCAGGATACACACCTGGGACGAACGGCCTGCGTTTCGCTCCCCAAGGAGGTTTGAGAATCAGCACACCAGACCTTGCGCGACTCATGCTTCTTCAAATGAATGAAGGTTATGACCTTGCAGATGGCATGCAACTGATTCCCTCAGAAATTATGCAAGAAATGCACACTCCGGTGTGGACCTACGATGGCACAAACGGAGACAATTATTTCGGACTCTTCAATTCGTGGGGGTTGGGCATTCAATTGGTTACCAACACACCAAATGGCGACATCGTCTTCCCTACCAACCAGAATGATTTCATGGGCCATCCTGGTGAAGCGTATGGATTGATTTCCGACTTCTATTTTGACAAGGACAATGAAAGTGGAGTTATTTTCTTGACCAATGGAGCTTGGAATGGATTCAGTTTCGGAAACTATTCTGCCTTCTATACGCTGGAAGAAGCCGTTTTTACTGCAGTCGAAAACAACCTCGAATGCGGTGAATTTATCGCCACTAGTCAGCAAAAAACAGGTGTGCAGGTTTATCCAACAGCGGTTTCACCTGGGGAATTCATTCAAATTAGTTCGCCTTCTGCCATCAGCAACATTTCCTTGTATTCCATTTCAGGAAAAAAAGTGGCTGAATTTTCGCAGTGGAACATCAATCAGTTGGAGCTTCCAGAGTTGAACCAAGGTATATACATCTTGAAACTTACTGGTCCAGACCTTATTCATTCACAACGGATTATCATCGAATGAAGAAGTTCTTTCTACTTGTTGGAATTTGCATTCTTTTTTATGCCTGCAATTCGCAGCCCAATTCTGTTGAGAACGCATTCAAGTTTAACGGGGTGTCATTTGTAGGTAATCCAAAACCAGTAGGCGAAGAAGCTTTTTCAAAAGTTACTGCGCTTCAGGCAAACGCGATTACATTGATGCCTTTCGCCTATGGGAATTCGGGTGAAGCATCGTTGGCTTATGAAAACCTGAATTGGCAATGGTGGGGCGAAAGTCCGGAAGGCGTAGAGTCCTGCATTCAACAGGCCCAATTGAAAAACTTGCAGGTAATTATCAAACCACAAATTTGGATTACCAGCGGATCATTTACTGGGCATCACTGTTATACGAATGATGAAGATTGGGCTTCATTTGAGGAAGACTACACCAACTTCATTCTGATTTATGCCGAAATGAGTGCGAAATATGATCTTCCCGCCTTCTGCATTGGCACGGAACTCTGCAAATTTGCTGAAACACGTCCGGATTATTGGAG
>CAYGUR010000351.1:0-3295 GCA_964353035.1 uncultured Comamonadaceae bacterium
ATAACTATGGAAGCGATAATTCGTTTTCAAACATTGACGGTGACAATAACATTTACCAGGGAGGAACGATCACTGGTTCAAACAACCTAATAGCAGACCCCGGATTTACAGATCCTGCAGGCAACGATTTTTCTTTATTACCTTCTTCTGCTGCTATCAACCTAGGTGACAATAGTTTCGTTTCTGTAGACTTTGATATTCAGCACAATGACCGCATCCAATTTGGAACTGTTGATGCAGGAGCTATAGAAAGTCCTTTTGGAATTCCTGGTTGTACAGATGAAGAAGCGTGCAACTATGATGCAGATGCACAAACGAACGATGGTTCATGTACCTATCCTTTGTGCGCAGACCCGTTGGCGTGTAACTATGATCCTTCTGCTCCTTGTCCAGACAACGGACAATGCACGTATGATTGTATTCCCGCCGTTCCAGGTGTGGTCTATGTAGATCAAGACGCCACCGGCGACAATGATGGTAGCTCGTGGTTCAACGCTTTCAATACCATTTATGATGCCTTGGGCGTAGTGCAGGCGGGCGAAGAAATTTGGGTTGCTGAAGGAACTTACTATGCAACTGGAACAGACAATGAAAACGACGAGCTGGGAATCGGAAATGACATCAATATCTACGGTGGATTTATTGCAACTGAAACTGCTAGAAATCAACGAGATTGGAGCTTAAACCTAACGATTATCTCAGGTGAAATTGGTGACCCTTCAGATTTAACAGACAACACAGAGACCGTTATCCGATTTAATGGAGGAGGCAATATTAGCGTTATTGACGGTTTCATTTTTCAAGATTTCCACAGTGATCTGTCTTCCATTATTATTTCGAATGCAGGGAACAATGGATTTAGGAACTGTATCTTCCAAAACAACACTTATCCAGGATACCTTCTTTCAACAGCAAGTGGCTCTAATTCATTCTTAGGAAACAGTCTGTTTGTAAATAATATGAATCCACTGGGTTTTGGAACGCTCTTCTCAGTTTCACTTGACGCTCAACTGACAATGTACAATTGCACTCTTGCTGACAATGAGGGATTGGGTTTTGCTCTCGTTAGTGCAGGAACTACCGGCATGGCTATTGAGAATAGTATTATTTGGGGACATGATTTCAATTACTTAGTCAATGGAAGCGGTTTGTTTTCTATGCGAAATAGTATAACTGATACAGAGGGGGTCTCAGGAGTATATGAAAATGTATTACAAGAAGACCCGTTATTTGTAGGAGGCGGAGATTATCGCCTTCAAGCCACTTCGCCAGCAATCGGTCTTGGAGACAATGGTCAAGTATTCTCAACCTTTGATCTAGCAAAAAATGCCCGAATTCAAAACGCAGGCATCGATGCTGGGGCCTATGAAAGTCCATACACTCTTGCCGGTTGTACCAACAGTATGGCGTGTAACTACAATCCAAACGCTGATACAGATGACGGTTCTTGCGGTGAAGGATGCGTGCCTAGCTGTTTAGGTGACTTTAACTATGATGGAATTGTCAATGCTTCTGACTTGCTTGAACTCCTGGCTACCTTTGCTTCGAGCTGCGGTTTCCCATACTGCTCAGGTGATATGAACGGAGATTCATTTGTAGATACGTCTGACTTACTTGACTTTCTAGGTGTGTTCGGAACAGCATGCCCTTAATCTATAAAATTTTCTCTCGGACTTTAACGATCTAAAAACGAAAGAGAGTGACAACACAAGTTGTTACCCTCTTTTACTTTTCATCTCATTTCACCCATCTGGGTGACATCCAACCTTGGCTTTCAAATTATGTTTGTGTTGAACACCCTTTCGATCTTTAAACCTTAATCAATGAAAAACCTACTTAAACTTCTGGTACTTATTGTCTGTTTTGGAAGCGCATCAATCGCTTCTGCTGCGGTCATATATGTAGATATCAATGCTACAGGATCCAACAACGGACTCTCATGGACCAACGCTTACATAGACCTCCAGGATGCCCTTGCAACTGCAAGTTCGGGAGATGAAATCTGGGTGGCGAATGGTGTGTACAAACCCACTACAACAACAGACAGAAATAGTTCATTTGAAATACCAAGTGGCATATCTCTTTTAGGTGGCTTTGCCAGTGGCGAAACACAAAAATCGCAAAGAGATTGGGAGAACAACCCTACAGTTCTGTCCGGTGCCATTGGAAGTCAAATGGACATTACAGACAATACCAAAGTTCTAATTCGAGTTGACAACGCCACTGAAGAGGTGCTTATTTCTGGATTTAAAATTCAACGCGCGTACAATGAAGGCTTTGGCAACTTCGTTTTTATTGGAAATAACAGCGTTCTTTTCAAACAATGCGAGTTTAGAACAAACTACGCGAACCAAGTTGTCTTCTTCGTTCAATTTGGGAAATTGGAAGTGAAAGATTGTCTCTTCCGTGATAATGAAAGTGGAACGTCTATATTCACTATAGCGAACGATGGAGTTCTCGAAGATCTCAACTCAACATACTCTGAGAATATCGGTGAAAATATTTTTTTCACCACTGCAGCGAATACAGATTTAACACTTTGGAATGCGATTGTTTCAGGTAACACCTTGTCAGGACCAGTTTGTGAAACGGGTGTTTTTTCTCAAGCTCATTCGTGTGTAATCACCGAGCCAAACCTTGGGTTTACCACAACTTCCAACATTGGAACTGATGATCCGCTTTTTGTAGATCCAGCAGCCAATAATTTTCGCTTGCAAGCCGCCTCAACAGCGATTGGATTCGGAGATAATGGCTTCACTTCTCAAGGCCTTGACTTAGGTCATGAATTCAGAATTCAAGGAGCAAATGTTGATGCAGGATGCTATGAAGCCAATGTGCCTTCAACAATTTATGTTGACCTAGACGCATCTGGTTTGAACAACGGTGCCAACTGGAACAATGCCTTCAATGATTTACAAGATGCACTTGCTGTAGCAGAACCTGGCGACGAAGTTTGGGTAGCCGATGGAACATACTATCCTACCACAACATCTGATCGAACAGTTAGTTTTTTACTTCCAGATGATGTGAAATTGTATGGTGGTTTTAATGCGACTGAAACAACGCTAAATCAAAGAAACTGGTTTGCGAACTTGACTATTTTAAGTGGTGACGTTGGGTTGCCAGTTGACTTTATTGATAATTCGCTCCACGTAGTGAAAGCTGCAGACGCTAATGGAAACTCGCACATTGACGGCTTTGTTATTGAAGAAGGAAATGCCAACGGTCCTGATTTGTTTAGTGAAGGTGGCGGAATATCAATCCAAGCAACTACTAATTGTGTAATCCGAAATTG
>CAYGUR010000352.1:0-3291 GCA_964353035.1 uncultured Comamonadaceae bacterium
GGCTTCGGCAAGTCTTCCGAACCGACCTCGACGAATAAAATGGGTATCAATGATCAGTCCTTTGATCAAGCCCAGACCTTTGCGCATCATAACCGCGCCTTTGTAAAGGGATTCCTGACTACTTCCGCCTGAAATCATGTGCTCACTCATGGCCATCGCCCCTGCACTGGTGCCTGCAATCACAAATCGTTCCTCTTGGTAACGACGTGCCAGTACGGCGTGCGCTTTGGTATTGGCAATGAACTTGGAGATTTTGCTTTGATCGCCTCCTGAGAACATCACGCAGTCACAACTTTCTAGCACTTTGACGGTGCTCTCTTTTTCGCTGTGCATACGGTTTCGAATATCGAGGACGACCAAATTTTTACATCCCAGCTTACCGAAGGCCATCAGGTACATTTCGGCCACTTCTTTCGGGATACTTGAAGCAGTAGGGATGATTACAATTTGCGCTTCGGGTCCGCCAGCTTCACGCACAACGTGACTGAGAATTCCATCCTCAATGAACTCGACTTCAAAACTTTCGCTTTTCTCGATTCCTTTGTCCTCATTCCCCCCAATTGGTATCAATACGCCTTTTGCTCCCATGGTCTTAATTCAATTTCAGTGTAAAATTATTACTTCGAACCAAAAATTGCCTACTTTCCAGTAGCCGTGTTCAAAAACTTATGAACGCTACCAAAAACTAGATACAATGAAGATTCGTGAAATAAATGCCATGCGCGGACCAAATTACTGGTCGATTCGTAGACATAAATTAATTGTGATGGTCTTGGACCTTGAGGAGTTAGAAGAGCGTCCTACCAACAAAATCCCCGGATTTCGCGAACGGTTAGAAGAAATGTTTCCAACGATGTATGAGCACCGTTGTTCTGAGGAAACAGCAGGCGGATTCTTTCGTCGTGTAGATCAAGGTACAAGCATTATCAATATAATAAAGCATATTGCTTTGGAAATTCAAACGCTGGCAGGCATGGATGTTGGCTTTGGCAGAACAAGAGGTTATGGCGAAGAAGGCGTTTACAGTGTTGTGTTCGCCTACATGGAAGAAAAAGTAGGAAGGTACGCGGCGAAAGCAGCTGTTCGCATTGCAGAAGCGTTGATTGAAGGTACGGAATATGACTTGGAAGAAGACATTCAAGAAATGCGCGAACTCCGCGAGGGAGAGCGTTTAGGTCCATCTACTGGAAGCATTATTGAAGAAGCAGAGTCTCGTGGCATTCCGTGGATTCGTCTCAATAAGTATTCACTTTGTCAACTTGGTTACGGAAAGAATCAAAAGCGAATTCAAGCTACAGTTACAAGCGAAACCAGCAGCATTGCCGTTGAGATCGCTTGTGATAAAGAAGACACGAAATTCCTTCTTGAGCAGGCTGAAGTGCCTGTTCCAAAGGGCGACATTGTGCGCACAGAAGCCGGATTGAAAGATGCTGTAGAGTACATCGGCTATCCGCTAGTGATTAAACCAATCAATGGAAATCACGGAAGAGGAATCACCGCCAACTTGAACAATTGGGAAGATACCTTGGTGGCTTTTGCTGCCGCGAAAGAAGTCTCTAGATCTGTCATTGTTGAGCGTTACATTGTTGGCGAAGATTATCGTTTGTTGGTCATCGACTACAAATTGGTTGCCGCCGCGAAACGTACACCTGCTGGTGTCACAGGTAACGGAAAATCAAGCATTCAAGAATTGATTGATGAAGTAAATGCTGATCCGCGTAGAGGGTACGGACACGAAAAGGTATTGACACAAATCTCTGTGGATGCCATGACGAAGGGAATTCTTGAAAAGCATGAACTTACCTTGGAAAGTGTGTTGCCGGAAGGCGAATGGCTCGCTTTAAAAGACACGGCAAACTTGAGCACAGGTGGAACTTCTACAGATGTGACAGACATTGTTCATCCACACAACGTGTTCATGGCTGAACGCATTGCGAAAATTGTGGGATTGGATATTTGTGGGATTGACATCATGACCACCGACATTAGCACTCCGCTGCACGAAACAGGTGGCGCTATTTTGGAAGTGAATGCAGGACCAGGATTTAGAATGCACCTCGCTCCTTCTTCGGGCTTGCCGCGTAACGTGGCCGGACATGTGATTGATATGCTCTTTCCTCCTGGAACAGAATCGCGCATTCCAATTGCTGCCATCACCGGAACCAACGGAAAGACAACTACCACGCGTTTGCTGGCGCACATCATGCGCATGAAAGGATTCAAAGTGGGCTACACAACAACTGATGGGGTGTACATCCAAAATCGTCTGCTCATGCAAGGTGATTGCACGGGGCCTGCCAGCGCTGAATTTGTACTCAAAGATCCTACTGTAGATTTTGCTGTGTTGGAATCAGCACGCGGTGGATTGCTGCGCGCCGGACTGGGATTCAAATCGTGTGACATTGCCATTGTGACCAACGTTGCGCCTGACCACCTCGGTCTGAAAGGCATTCACACCGTTGAACAATTGGCGCGTGTGAAAGGAGTTGTTCCTGAAACGGTGCACGCCGGAGGGTATGCCATCCTGAATGCAGATGACGACTTGGTTTACAACATGCGTAAAACGGTTCAAGCGAATGTGGCGCTCTTTTCAATGGACGAAAACAATCCGCGTATCAAGGCCATTGCCCGTGTTGGCGGACTGTCTGCGATTTATGAAAACGGCTACATCACCATTTGCAGAGGCGAATGGAAAATGCGTGTCATCAAGGCCATCAACGTGCCTTTAACCTACGGTGGGAAAGCTACTTTTATGATTCAAAACGTCTTACCAGCAACCCTTGCAGCTTACGTGAGAGGTGTGAAATTGGAAGACATTAAAGTGGCCTTGGAATCATTCATTCCTTCGCCATCGCAAACGCCTGGAAGATTGAACATGTTCGAATTCCAGAATTTCAATGTGCTTCTTGATTACGCGCACAACTCAGCCGGACTTCGTGCTTTGCACAACATGCTCAAACGCATGGAAGGAACGCCAAAAGTGGGCATTATCGCTGGAATCGGCGACCGCAGAACAGAAGACAACAATGAAATTGGACAGGTTGCGGCAGAAATGTTTGATGAAATCATTATTCGTCAAGACAAACACTTACGCGGAAAAAGTGAAACGCAACTGATTGACATGCTTTCAGAAGGCTTTAAGAAAGTTGATCCAAATAAAAAGATTACAATCATCCCGAAAGAAAGTGAAGCCATTGACTTCGCCATTTCAAATGCCAAACCTGGCAGTATGATTGTGATTTGCAGTGATGTAATTCCTGATGCATTGGCTCAAGTGACCAAGTACAAGGA
>CAYGUR010000353.1:0-3274 GCA_964353035.1 uncultured Comamonadaceae bacterium
GATTATTTCCATCATGTTCGAAATGAAGAATGAAGGGGACGAAACAGCCACGAAAAAGAAAAATGAAGATTTCTTCAAGGAGTTGGATAAGGACCGAACGGAGAAAAAATGCGAATACGCGGTGCTTGTTTCGCTCCTAGAAAGTGAAAGCGAATTGTACAACAACGGCATTGTAGATGTATCGCACAAATTCCCTAAAATGTACGTTGTTCGTCCGCAGTTTTTCATCCCCATCATCACCCTCCTTCGCAACGCTGCTTTAAATTCTATGAAATACAAAGCGGAGTTGAACCTGATGCGCAACCAGAATGTAGACATCACTAATTTTGAAGAGAAAATCAACACCTTTAAAGAAGGCTTCGCCCGAAATTACGAGTTAGCAAGTCGTAAGTTTAAAACAGCCATTGACGAGATTGACAAAACCATCAGCCATCTTCAAAAGACGAAAGATGCCCTCCTCTCTTCTGAAAACAATCTGCGGCTAGCTAACAACAAGGCAGAGGATTTGACCATCAAGAAGCTAACCCATGGGAATCCGACGATGAAGGCGAAGTTTGATGAATTACCAAATCAAGAAGGATAGCAAAAGCAGGTTTATATGGAAATTTCATTTCTTGAAACCGAGGGCGAAACGTTTGCATTATTTATGAGTGCTGTGTATTACGTTGTAGTCATGTTTCACATTCACGATAAGTACCTCAAGCTGCTCAAACAACCAAAAGCAAAGGAAAAATCAAATCAACAAAAGATCCGTAAGTTATACCTGAGAGCGTTTTTGCTTTTTTTGATTGGTCCTGTTATTCACTTCATTTTGTATGCGCTGTTCTACGATGTCTTCCCGCTCGAAAATGAGGAAATACCCAAATGGCGCAACCAATACCTGATTATGATTGGTATTACGTTCATTGGATTTTGTTTGGCCAGCCTTTTCAACTTTTATCGGAAAGACGCGACTACCCTTCCAACACAAGACGGACCGGTAACGGGTGTTTAATGAACCGTTGGTTCAACCAATAGAAGTTGACATAGACTTCATATAAAAAGGGTAAACTGAACAATCAGTTACCCTTGTTGTACGAAACTCGAAGTTAAAGCTAAGTGCAATAAGACCATTCAGGCCTCATTAAAACTTCGCATCGCCTCATTGATCTCTTGAAAACTACGTCCGAGCCGCTTTTCCATTTCATTCAAATGGCGTTCGGTTAGCACATTCTCTAACGGTAAATCGCTGTCTACAAATTCAGGGATTTGCGCTTCCACGTGCCTGCGGAATTCGGGCATACGTTTCTCTGGAATCGTCAGTGGCCACGTATTTTTATAGTCTGTGTGGTGATGTTGCACGGTTCGCGCATCACGTTCAGCCTTGATGGATTCTTTGACGCTTGGGCGTTCATTCGAGATATTGTATTGTTTTAAATCTTCTTCTTTGCTCATTGCTTAGGGGTTTTTAAAGTTCTAACTGATTCACTGATACATTGACCACTAGCCTCGCCACGTGTAAAATGGAGAAGCAGCTTCACGCAATTTTGTAATGGAGTGACCGCGTTTCTTTTCAATTCGTCCGAAGTAATCATTGGAGAACTTTTTGGTAAAAGGCAGATCATCATTGGTTAAATCAGGAAAGTGCTTCCGCATTCCGTCTTGAAATTCAGGCCAACGGTCTTCTGGAATTTCATGATGGGACGTCATCTCTGTGTCACTCTCTGAAGAGTTTGATTTCGACTCCGTCCGTTCTTAAGAAATAGGGAATTCCGCAACCTAACAAGGGTTTTTGGCACATATGAAGCCCTGAATCTGATGATTTTCTCCTACCAAGCAAAAACTATCCTGACTAGTTGCGGTGAAATAAGTTAACCTAGTAATCCATAAAACTTATTACTTTCAAGACAAATAAAACAACACATGTTCAATTTCCAACAATGCATGGGGATTTCCCTCCTACTTCTAGCTTTTACTTTGGGAACAACCAATTCAGAAGCTCAAAGCATTTTTGATCGTTTTGAAAAATTCCTCGTTTCACGAAATCTGCAGCTCAGTTACGGTGTACAAGCATCTATTTATAAAAATAGCAACATCCATTTCGTCCAAGAAAAATACGGTAGAAACCTGATGATTCACCACGTCTCAGCGAAAGACAGAAATTATTCCTCCTCTTTGTTGAAGGGAGAATTCGGTGTAGTTCAATTTAAGGTGAATGCCGAAATTGATTTATCTCCAAACTATTCCTTCGTCTTTACGGGGACACACCTTGCGTACCATGTGGATGTGAACAAAGCATACTACCAACTTGGGACTTGGAACAATGAGCACGTCTCGGCCAATGAACTGCTCAACAAAGATTTCGAACAATTGGAGCATTCGAACGGGATCAACCTCATAAATATCGCTTTGAAAAGAAGGATACGGTTGACAAAGGATGAAGATCGAACCTTCAAATTTGAACTCGGATTGATGCCCAATGTAGGATTGCTATTTGCAGCAACTCAAGCTTCGGTTTTCAATCCTGACGGCATTATTGAACGCTATGACCCCGGAAATGAGCTTGCTGGCTACAATTACGGTATTGAGTCTGTTTACCGCGTCTATATCAAACAGCATTTTTTGGTTGGTTTAAATATCAACTACTTCCTAATGGAAGTTATTCATGCAGAATTGGAACCAACTTCATATGTTGAACAGCAAATAAGGGGAGTGAACTACGGCTTGAATGTGGGGTACAGGTTTTAATTCTGTTGCGCTCAATTTCCAAGTTAAAATTTTCGATTGTACGAGTAGATTATAAGTTTAATCAGCATGACCATCGCTATTGCACAACTTTGTCCAACCACAAGCAACATCGCCGTGAACATCCGAACACATTTGCATTGGGTGAAGCAAGCGGCTACTCATAACGCAGATCTAATTTTGTTCCCTGAGCTTTCTTTAACTGGATTCGAACCCAAATTGGCAAAAGAATTGGCGACAGCTAGCACTGACCCTCGACTTTCGGTGCTTCAAGAAGCAAGTGAAACCTTTGACATGGTAATTTGTGTGGGCATCCCTCTTAAAACTGAACAAGGTATTACCATTGGCATGCTTGTTTTTCAACCGAAGCGCGAAGTGATCCGTTATTCAAAACAACTGCTTCACACAGATGAACTGCCCTACTTCGTCCCAGGAAAAGAACAACCTATCATTGAACTTCGAGGAAAGAAGCTAGCGCCGGCGATTTGTTATGAATCTCTACAAGACACACATGCCGAAAAAGCAAGGGAATTGGGAGCGGAAATCTACC
>CAYGUR010000354.1:0-3271 GCA_964353035.1 uncultured Comamonadaceae bacterium
CGGAACAATCATATCTAAAAATCCGTGTTCCAAAACAAACTCAGAACGTTGGAATCCTTCTGGCAAGTCTTTTCCAATGGTTTCTTTTACCACACGCGGACCGGCAAAACCGATCAGTGCTTTAGGCTCCGCGATGTTCAAATCGCCCAACATTGCGAAACTAGCAGTAACGCCTCCAGTTGTTGGATCTGTTAAGATTGAGATGTAAGGCAATCCAGCATCGGCCAACTGAGTGAGTCGAGCTGAAGTTTTCGCCATTTGCATGAGTGAGAACCCTGCTTCCATCATTCGTGCACCTCCTGATTTGGAAATACAGATGAACGGACATTTATTTTTCAAGGCGTGTTCGATACCTCTTGCAATCTTTTCGCCCACAACAGAACCCATTGATCCACCAATGAAACTAAAGTCCATACACGAAATCACGACCTTCTCTCCTTCCATCAATCCTGATGCAGTTCGAAGTGCGTCTTTGAGTTCAGTCTTCTGCATGGAAGCCTTCACTCTGCTGGTGTATTTTTTCGTATCTGAAAACTCAAGTGGATCACCTGAGGTCAAGTTCGCTGCAATCTCACGGTATTTGCCATCGTCAAAAAGGATATGGAAATACTCCTCTGAACCGATGCGCTCATGGTGATCACAGTTCGGACAGACCCAGTTCTCGATCGCGTGATCTTGAGAGGTAATCACATTCTTACACTCCGGACACTTATACCACATCCCTTCTGGGATCTCCTTCTTCTCGTCGGACTTAGTGGTAATACCTTCTTTTATTCTTTTAAACCAACCCATGTTTGTGCGTTAGGACTTGCAAATATAAGAAAGCGAATGAGAGGTCAACCTTCTTTTAAATTTGATATGAAGAAAGTGTGAAATTACTAGAAAGGATAACCAATTCCCAAGTTGAAGTTCAAGTTCGGTATGAATCGGTAATCTGCGGTTCCATTTAAATCGTTCACATAATTCGTGTATTCATCTTTGGGCTGCCACCACCAGCGTTCACCATTGATTTTTGACGGATCTCTTAGTTGAAGGCCTGTATCAAGACGAATCAAGAAAAAATCGAAATCGAATCGAAGTCCGACTCCCGCGCCCACAGCTACTGCTTGAAGAAAATTTCGGTCAAAACCACTTCCCGGACGTTCAGGGTCTTCTTCGAGCATCCATATATTGCCCGCGTCAACAAACAAAGCACCTTCCAATGTGCGTGTGAGTTCGAAACGGTATTCGGCACTGAATTCCAAAATCACTTCTCCAATGTTATTGAACGTCACCGCTGCTGATGAGTCTCTGAACGTTCCTGGCCCTAAGGTTCGAGGGCGCCAAGCGCGAATTCCATTGCTACCTCCTCCGTAGTAACTCTCTTCGAAGGGAAGTACTGACAAGTTTTTTCCAGGACGTCCCACCCCTCCGTGGAAACGGTAAGCTGTTGAATTGCGTTCGTCTTTATTGCGGTAATAACGAAAGTCAGTTTCAAACTTCACAAACTGAGCGAATCGCACACCAAAAACGGTGTAACTTCCCAGTTCATCTACCTTATTGTTCCCCAAAGAGTACAAACCGTGAAGTGCATTCCCCGCTCCTTCAATTGAAGTTCGAAAGAAAAAATAATCCTTTTGGAACTGTGGCTTCTGCGAATTTCGCTGGTAACCAATTCTACTGGACGATATAAAGTGGTCAGAATAACTAGCCAGCAAGAAGGCATTACTGATGTCGAAGAGCAATTCTTCGAAGGCGGCTGACCGACTAATATTGATTGAGCTGATTTCGGCCCAATCAATGAACACTCTAGAGCCTCTGCTCCGGTTTTCCCAAAACGAAGTGCCGTATCTGAACTGGGTCAAGGTCCGCTGAAAATCGGGTCTGTTCTGGTAATTAAATCCAGCAGTTAAGGTAGACCTTGCTTCATTTGACCTGCGGAAGGCATTCATCTTAAAGGGGAAGAACCGATAAAAATCTAAGCTCAACTCAGGCCCAATCTCAAAGGTGTTGAACCTCAAGTTGTCTGTGACGTCAGTACTAGATGCATCATTCGAAGTTTGTGTCAGCGACTGCTGCGCTTCAACGGCCCCCGTAATTTTGATTTGCCCTGTCTCGGAGCCACGGAACAAGTTTCTGTTGGAAAAGGAAAAACTTCCTGAAAGCCCAAAAAGTCCATCTCTATGCGTCACTCCCGCTTGGGTAGAAACGAATTGGCGTTTCGTTCGTGTTAGGTAGATTTGAGCGTTCAAGACGTTCAAGTCGTCTTTGGTTTCTTCCTGCAAATCAATCGTTACCGAACGAAAGACTGGCAACTGAGCCAAACCTCTGTACGTGCGATCGATTTTATCTTTCTGGTACAAATCGCCTTTAGCAAATGCCAGCATGTATTGAAGCAATTCTGGCTTGACCGCAAGTTCACCTCGTGTTAAAATATAGATTCCCTCTACTTCTAAGGTGTCTGTTGGCTCATAATTGATGTCTGTCGGATTGTAATCAAGGTGAAAATAAATATCCCCCATGAAGTAGCGCTTGTGGTCAACTTTCACCACAGAGTCTGACCCTGCAATGGCCATTTGTGGCCTTCGAATGACCATGTCCACATCCACTTTCCGATTGCCAATGGTGCTATCAGCCTTAAATGTGATGTAATCTTTGGTGAAAGAATAGTAGCCTCTATTGTTCAGGTATTCAGTGATTCGAACACGCTCAGCATCCAAATCGTCTACTTTGAAGTTCATGCCCGGCTTCACTTTTGAAGTCGTTTCAAGGAACTCTATTCTGCGTTTAATACCATTGTCGTTCACTAAGAAGTGTACCGAATCAATCACATAAGGCTTTTTCGGAGAGACGGTAAAAGTGAGCTTTTTCACCCTGCGTTGATTCCGGTTGTATTTCACCGTGTAATCCACTTCATTTTGAAAATAGCCGTTCTTGCTCAAGAGAATTGACAGTTGCGTACGAGACCTTTCGGCTTTGCTTGAATCAAACACCACTGGCGCTTCCCCGACCGCATCTGTCAACCAGTCTCTCCACGTAAGCGTATCTGAAAGAATGGCTTTTCGCTCTTTTGAAGTGAGTTCTTTTCCGCGGTCGATTTTTCGTTGAAGTTTCTTTTGTTTCCGTTCCATCTTCCGAGCGTGAGCCAAGCGCTTCCGTTCAGGATTGACCAAGTTGTACACACCTAAATGAAATCGAAAGAAGATTACTTTTCTGTTCGGACGTTGTTTGAGGACGGAAGACATTTCATCTTCGCTGAGATTGAAATTTTGCGGACGATCGTTTATCTCCA
>CAYGUR010000355.1:0-212 GCA_964353035.1 uncultured Comamonadaceae bacterium
ATGTGTAATAGGTGCAGCACCACTTACACCCGCAAGAATATTTGTCCAATACTCTTGAACATTATTTCCCACAGGGGTCAATGCCCCTAAACCTGTTACTACGACGCGCTTGAGCTCCATAAAAAATTAGTTCTTACTTGGAGTTATTCGAAATGTACTCGATTGCTTGACCTACTGTGTTGATCTTCTCAGCTTGATCATCTGGAATAGCG
>CAYGUR010000355.1:222-3263 GCA_964353035.1 uncultured Comamonadaceae bacterium
CGGCACCTAGATCATTTGTGAAGCTTGCTTCAGGGTTTACTTCCCCCTCGTCTACTCCTAATTTGTCAACAATAATTGCTGTTACTTTTGAACGAACATCAGACATAATGATGGTTTTAAAAAATCCGAGCGCAAAGTAAACAAAACTTACTTTACACAACAACTATCTTTCGAGACAATGCAAATTTTGCCTCTTCTGAAGATACAGTTTATTCGTAATACACAATTAGATCTTCCACAGATTTTCGTCCCAAAATCGGGACTACCGCGTCATCTGCGGGATAGCCGACGGGTATATTGAGGAAGGCGCGCTCATTTGGCGGACGGTTTAATGCCTTTTCAAGAAAATTCATTGGGCTCGGTGTGTGCGTTAATGCCACCAATCCGGCGTTGTGAATAGCAGAAATGAGCATTCCAGTGGCAATTCCGACTGATTCATTGACGTAATAATGGTTGTTTTTGCCCCCTTCTTCATCTAGTCCGTAAATTTGTTTGAACACAATAATCAAGCAAGAGGCTTCCTCAATGAAGGGTTTGATGTGGTCTGTTTCGAACACTTCCAAGTCTTTTAACCAGGAATCACTCATACGACCATTGTAATTGGTGTACTCCTCTTCCTCTGCCAACCTTCGAATCTCTTTCCGGATTTCTGGATTTTCAACCACGCAGAAGGTCCATGGTTCTTTGTGTGCTCCACTTGGTGCTGTTCCTGCTGTTTTGATGATGTTTTCAATCACTTCTCTAGGCACCTTCTTCTCTGAGAAAAAGCGAACACTGCGACGTGCATTCATCTCTTCAAAGAATGCAGCACTTCGTTTCACCATCTCTGCTTCTGAAAAATTAGGCCCTTTATAAGGTATGAATCCTTTTTTCGTTTCCATTTTCTACGTCTACAAATTAATCCCTAACGTCTACAAAGTCATTGTCGAGCGTAGGTTAAAGACCCTTAATTTAGTGGAAACGGTTGCTATTTCAAGTACCAACTGTGATTGTTTGCCTTGGGGAAGCTTCGGAATGGCCGAAGCTTTTCTTACCGAATGTTCTCTTTGACCACACGCATGAACTCCGATGCGTAGACGAAATCATTCAACTCCTTATTGTTTGAACGGAGAATCTCGGCCTTGTCTCCCTTCCACCAGATGTGGCCTTCGTTCACAAAATTAATTCGATCTCCTGCTTCTATCACCGAATTCATATCGTGCGAAACCACCACTGTAGTCATATTGTACTCATAGGTGATTTCTTTGATCAACGTATCAATCACAATGCTTGTTTGTGGGTCCAACCCTGAGTTGGGCTCATCACAAAAGAGGTACTTGGGGTTCATTGCTATCGCACGCGCAATGCCCACACGTTTCTGCATTCCTCCTGAGACTTCAGACGGAAACTTATTGTTCGACCCGGTCAACTCAACACGCTCAAGACAAAAATTCACCCGGTCAGTCATCTCTTTCGCCGTCATGTCGCTGAACATTGTTAATGGGAACTTGACATTCTCCTCTACCGTGAGCGAATCAAACAGCGCGCTTCCTTGGAAGAGCATTCCAATTTCTTGACGAATGGACTTCCGTTCACGTGTGTTCATTTTCGTAAAGTTTCGCCCATTGAAAAGCACCTCTCCGGTGTCTACTTCAAGCAGGCCTACCACACATTTGGTCATCACTGATTTTCCACTTCCACTTCGGCCAATGATAAAATTCACCTTCCCCGTTTCAAACACCACATTGATGTCGTGTAACACATGCTGACTACCGAACGACTTATTTATTTCTTTCAGCTCTATCATGTCAAAATCAATTGAGTGATTAGCAGGTTGGCCACCATGATCAATACAATGCTGTAAACCACTGCTTGGGTGCTTGATTTACCCACTTCAAGCGCACCGCCCTTGGTATAATATCCGTGGTAGGCAGAGATTGACACAATAATAAAGGCGAAAACCACCGTTTTAAACAGGGAGTAGATTACTTGGTAGGGTCTAAAGTCATATTGAATGCCCACTTCGAAGTCTTCAATCGGAAGTAAATCAGCCAGAACACCAATGATTCCCCCTGCAGTCACACCCAAAAACATAGCGCAAATGATGAGGAAAGGGAAAATAAAAACGGCTCCGACAATTTTGGGCAAAATCAAAAAATTGGCTGAATTCACACCCATAATATCCAAGGCGTCAATTTGCTCTGAAATACGCATGGTTCCAATCTCAGAAGAAATATTGGACCCCACCTTTCCGGCCATAATTACGGGAATAATGGTGGGTGCAAACTCAAGAATCATGGTTTGCCGAACGGTAAATCCAATGGTGTACAGTGGAATCCACCCTGAATCAATGTTTGCGGCCGTTTGTATGCATATAACCGCCCCCATGAAAAGCGAGAGCAATGCTACAATTCCGAGTGACTGCACCCCAATTTTATCAATCTCTTGAACAGTGGCGCGAAAGAAAAGCTTCCACTTCTCTGGCTTTCGAAACACGCTTGCCATGAGCAAGAAATAGCGTCCGATATGTGTAAATAGCTGCATCAAAGGCTAAATTAGAATATGTAAACTGGCTGAAACAGTTTCTCTCAATAACTTTTTAATACCCTATGTTTAATTCCTAGCTTTGAGTCATGAAATTGAATCAATTTTCTCGTTTTGTTCTCCTCCTTTTGGTGGCTTCGGTGTTCGCCTCGTGTTCTTTGTTTCGAAAAAAGAATCGCTGTAACACCTGCCCTGTCTGGAAAGATCAAATAGAACTCCAGCAGTCGTTCGAATAAGATGACCGAAATTGTTCTGAACTACGTGCCTGAGGAAAGCGTTGCGTATTGCCAAGATTTGCTGCGCGAAAATCCAATTTTATGCACGGTTTCCAATCCCCGGACCTCAAAATGGGGTGATTTTCGCTTCAGTGGACCCCAAATAACCATCAATAAAAACCTTCCGGCCCCGCTTTTTCTGCTCACCTTCTTGCATGAATTGGCGCATTTTCATGCATACCAATCCTTTGGTCGAAAAATATCCCCCCACGGAAAAGAGTGGAAAACGAAATTCTATTACCT
>CAYGUR010000356.1:0-431 GCA_964353035.1 uncultured Comamonadaceae bacterium
GGAGTCTGCAGAGGAGTCTGCGTGGGAGAAGCTTTTTGGGAAGTCTTAGCCTTTTGGTAGTAGAATAGGACCCAACTTCGCAAGGTCGAGGGAGTCTGCGGAGGAGTCTGTGTGAAGATTTTGAACGATGAATTTTGGGAAGGAGCTTTGAGGGAAGAGTTTGGGGAAAGAGCTAGCCTGATTCAAGTTAAAGGAATGGCTTCGAAAGCATAAAAAAAGGGTCAACTCACTGAGCTGACCCTTTTCAATATGGTAAGTGAACTTGATTAGAAGTTCAACTGATCTTTGTAATTGCGGAATTCAAGGTCCTTCATCGCTTTCGCTTTCAAAGTACCGTCTTTTTGAATGGCAGTAGTCAGGTTAGATACAACATCAGCGCTTGTGTTCATGCGAGCTGCAATGACGGCACGCAAGTAGTAAGCTTCAGCTGA
>CAYGUR010000356.1:441-3261 GCA_964353035.1 uncultured Comamonadaceae bacterium
TTTCTTCGGACTGCTTGCATTATCATTCATATCTTTAGCATGCGGTAAGTTCATTGTGTTGTTGCTACCCATGTTGTTGATTGCGCTAGCGTAATCACCAGTTTGGATAAGTACGATTCCTTTGTTGTACTTCACTGCATCACCTGCAGACATTGCATCGTTGTACATTTCCATAGCAGCAGTGCGGTCACCTTCCAAACGTGCAATCGCACCAAGGTTATTCGTGCTGTAAGGGTTGTTTTCGATGTCAAGTGCTTTTTGGAACTTCGCTTTAGCGTCGTTCATCTTGTTTTGCATCATCAAGCAGTATCCAACGTTGTTTGGTCCTCTGTAATCACCAGGGTGAACACGCTCAGCGTTTTGGTAAATCTCAAGCTTGTCGTTCAATCCTTCGAACAAAGTAGCTGCAAAAAGAAGCTCTTCGATGGTAAGGATGTCTGGGTTAGACTTAGAAAGGTCGCGAAGCTCTTCATCAGTGTATCCTTCAACATCATAGTTAACGGTGATTTGAGAGCGACGAAGAGAAGGAAGGATTTCCTTTTCAATCTCTTTATAGGTCTTAGAGATGTTCTTGATCTGCTGCTCACGCTCTTGTTTGTCAGAGTATGTTTCAAGCACACGGATGATCAAGTTTTTGTCTTCAATTTCAGAAGCTTGCATCAAATCTTTGAATCCGTCCCAATCTTCTCCTTTTGGAGAGTTTTTGTAAAAGGCATCTGGATTTTCAGGAGCAATCTTACGACGCTTCATTTCTTTAGCTACCAATGCGTTTGCAGATTCAGCACGCTCTTGAGCAAGGTTTTCATTCAATGAAATCTCACCTTCAGGAGAAGCGTAAGCCATCACGTTAGTTCCAGTGATAACGATGCTATCTTTCTCAGCAGCAAACTCCACGAAGTCAGCCAAGTCTTTCATGTCTTGATCTCTCAATTCAGTTGAACGAACAGCTGAAGAGTTGTAAGCATAATTTACAGTTGCTTCTTTCGAGAACGAAAGCACACGCTGGAAGTTATCTTCTGCAATCAAGAATTTATCGTCACTTTGAACCAAATATGGCGTAGTAATCACACCTGTTCCAATCGCTAGTGGGTCAAAAGATGCGCTCTGGCTTCCTTTTGTTCCGCTGATGCGAAGTTCAACTGTAGATTGTTCCATTCCTGGAGCGAAGGCTACTTTATCTGTATAAGAGAAGTTTTTTCCTTTATCGTAAGGAATCACCTCGTAGTTTCCAGCAGCATCCTCACCTTGGTATCCTTGCATTTCGTAGGTTGCTTCTCCACCTTCATAAACGATGGCAGGAATAGCTTCTACAACTACTTTCTTGTGAAAGTACTTTTCAGGGAATGTACCTGTGATGTTGATTTCAACGCTGTCGCCGCGAACAATGAGTGGTTCTGGTTCTGCTTTGGCGTTAAGTTCTTCAATGTGTTTCTCCATTTTTCCAAGACCACCACAGGCCGTTAGGAAGAGGGTAACAATTGAAAGGAAAGAAAACACTTTTACTGTTGTCGTTTTCATTTAGATTGATTTGATGGGTATTCTACTTACCGATGTGAAATTTCGTGCAAAACTAACATTCCTCGACGTATAAACCAATAGAGTTCTCACGCTGAAAATGTTGAAAACGTGAGTTTAACCATAAGGTTACACCACGGATTTTTAACTCAAGAATTAACAACTCCCATGGAGCCAAATTTTTTGATGCGCTGATCAGTGCGTTTAGCAGCATCTAGAGGAGCCAAGGCCTGGATGTGCTTCAGAATTTCCTCACGCACAGTCTTGTACATTTCTTTTGGATTTGTGTGAGCACCGCCAAGAGGCTCTTTTATAACACCGTCAATGAGCTTGTTGTTCAGCATGTCTGTGCTGGTAAGCTTCAATGCACTTGCAGCTTCCATCTTGTGATCCCAGCTTCTCCAAAGGATAGATGAGCAAGATTCTGGCGAAATAACAGAATACCAAGTGTTTTCCAGCATCAGCACTTTATCGCCAATACCAATGCCTAAGGCACCTCCTGAAGCTCCTTCGCCAATGACAATGCAAATAACTGGAACCTTCAATTTAATCATTTCGAACAAATTACGCGCAATGGCTTCTCCTTGTCCGCGCTCCTCAGCCTCCAAACCTGGAAAAGCTCCCGGTGTATCTATGAATGTTACTACTGGTATATTGAATTTCTCTGCCAGCTTCATCAGTCGCAATGCTTTCCGGTAACCTTCGGGATTTGCCATACCGAAATTGCGGTACTGTCGCATCTTCGTGTTAACGCCTTTTTGTTGCCCAATGAACATGACGCTTTGATCACCAATCATGCCCATTCCTCCTACCATGGCTTTATCGTCTTTTACCGTGCGATCACCATGTAGCTCAATGAATGTGCCTTCTGTCACAGCTTGGATGTAGCTCAAAGTGTACGGACGGTCAGGATGGCGGGAAACTTGAACCCGTTGCCAAGGAGATAGTGTTGAATAAATCTCTTTGGTGGTTTCGTTAATGAGTTTCTCCAATTCCTTTACACGCTTAGATACGTCGCCTTTAATCTTTGAAGATTCAGACATTTCACGTGTCTTCTCGAGCTGTTCTTTGAGTTCCTTAATGGGTTCCTCGAAATCCAAATAGTTCGCCATAAATTCAATGGTTTGACCGCGCAAGTTACGAAAACGAAGCAGTCTGTAATAATCCTGTTGAAAGAGATTTATTATTTCGAAGTGTCGCCGTTGCTTTGTAAATAAGCGATCAACTTTTGAATGGCTTTTCCGCGCTGAGAAATCGCATTCTTTTCCGCTTGCGACATTTCGGCGAAGGTGCGCGTACCTCCTT
>CAYGUR010000357.1:0-3253 GCA_964353035.1 uncultured Comamonadaceae bacterium
GGGCAACAAACAGCTTTGAAGCTTTTGGCTGACAGCGCTACCCGCATTGATCGCTATGCCCAAGAAATTTCATCTGCCCGTGATTCCTTGCTGGGTGTATTCTGAAGAATTTTTAGGAGGATTTTATGTCTGGAAACCCCTTTGGAACCGAAATCGACTCGTTAACCACGGACCTGTTTCGCCTCAATTCAGAAATCTCAGCGGCTAGCGGTTCAACGAAGGACGCCTTGCAGAAAGAGCGGAGTGCTAAGCTTCAAGCTCTTGCTAAACTGGATGCGCTTTCTGAAGAATGGCGCTTAGGGCGATTGACACAAGCAGTGGAAGCATTGAAGCAGCTCGCGGATTCAGAACTTGCTCGCCAAGCTCGGATTAGGCAGCGCCTCAACAGACTTCTGCAGGATTTTGGGGTTGATTCACCTGATGTCGACGAGGAGAGCGTTGATAAAGTCGATGTCGGCAGCAATGCTCCTACGGACACCGGTATTCATAATTCTTCGGCTTTGCACCAACAGATCATAATTGATGCGCGTGCTTTTGATGCGCTGTCGCGGGTCGCACAGAGCGAAGTTGGCCATTTTGCCAAACATGGCATTGACCAACTGGAAGGTGGGGTGGCTGCAGTTGTGGACACGATTATCAACCGTGTGGCTCACAAGAGCTTTCCAGACACGATTGAAGCGGTTGTCGATCAAAGGTTTCAGTTTTCGGCCATCAACACGCTTGGAACTTGGGAGCTGCTCCCAGTTGCCAGATTGAATATTCAAAACATTATCCGGGACTATCTTGATGACCGTATTGCAGGATTGAAGGGAATGTTGGGTGGAGCCACACATTTTCTCAATCCTCACTTGTCGAGCGCGAATGCGCTTGCACAATGGGGGAACCACGTAGTTGTAAATGCAGTTGCACATTATGGTGATGACACAAAGAAAGATGTCCATTTTCATGGTTTTGCTCCCGGAACCCCTTTACCTCGCGCATACCAAATATTCTTTGATAGGTTCTCCCCGACATTTGATGGTCGTGGAAACGCACAAGGCACTGTAAAGTCTGGTGGGTTGAGGCAAGGTGTTGTCGACACGCTCGAAGCGGAACTAAAGTTTTTCGACAATGGTAAACACAAGGAAGCGGACGACGAAGTTTGGGAACGTGTTGGGGCTTATTGGGCGGCTCTTGGCTTGCCGTACCACGGTCGCTCAAAGGTGACCCTTAGCAACGGAAAAGTAGTCAATCCCGCGTGGTCTGCCGCATTCATCAGCTGGGCCATTGCAGAACAAGGGATTGGTTCAGACCGTTTCAAAGGCGCGCAGGGACATTGGAGATATGTTGCGGACGCACTCGAAGGGATTTTTTCTAAACCCCTATTTGAAGTGATGGATCCTACTAAATTTGCGCCTCAACCGGGTGACCTGGTGCACTATGGGCGCGAATGGGCATCGCAGTTTGATTTGGTCGCTGCCAAAGAACATATACAAATAGACGGATTTTACCCTTCTCATTCTGATTTTGTTATTAGTGTCGACCGCAATGCGGGGCTTATCAGCACTGTAGGAGGAAATGTTTCCAATTCAGTATCTCAAAAGAGCCAGAAGATTGATAGTAGTGGGGTCTTGTTGCCTCATGAGAAGAACGGCTCCAAGTACCCTTGGATCGCTGTGATGAGATTGCTTAGTTAGTATTGAGGTTACTCTGGAAAGTACCACCAGCAACATATGAAGGTGTCATCACCACCTTGATTGTTGCTTATAGCTAACCCGAGCGCAGGCTTGTCGGGAACATAGTATTGCTGGATGCCTTGGAGGTTGTTTGGGTTTGTGCTGTCTAATCCAAGGCTGTTAGGAGCGGCATATCGACCATCAGGCAATGAGATGGCGCCATCGATACCGTATTGATCCACCCCACGAATGCTACTTAATTCATCGCTTGTCGCTGGTTTGAATACCATGAAGCCATCGTATTGATTTTGCGCGATTGCAACAGACGCAGCGAGAGACGAAATAAGTATGGAAGAGAAAAATATTCGCATTGCGTGCCCCCTTTATACGCAATTAGTGAGGTCTGAAAACACACCTGCCATGGTGTCACGCAGACCACTTGTGTCAAGATAGTTTTTTACTAAGTTTATTTCTTCCTCAAAACTCTGCATTAGTTCTCCCTCTGGAGATCCGGCTGCAGCGCTTGCTACATCAAGTGCAAGTCGGCCAAAAGCTGGGTTCAGGCAATTCGCTTTGGTTAGAGATGAAATGGCCTGCTGTTCCAGGTCTTCTGCTGCTGCAACATCCGAAATCTGGAGAGCTGCAAGCAAGAAATGGGCTCTATCTCGATAGTCGGGTGGGCCCTCTGACGTCAGTAGGTTTGAAGTGCTTAGTTGATTTAAAGCTGCTTCGCTTTCCCCACTTAAGAACAAGAGTTTTGCGTGGTTGAAGCGAGCGCCGCTTGGCAAATTTTGACAGTCAAGGTGTGGAGAAATGACCGTTAAACCCCTGTTGTGATCGCCGCTGGCTCCAAGGGCTGCTGACCAGCTCGAATCCACTCGCATTTTCGCATCGCAAGGCTGGGTGTTATCGGTCAGTGCTGAGGCGCGGCTAAAGCTGCTTGCTGCGTCTTCATAATTATATCTTCGAAATTCTGCTGTTCCACGTAAAGAATGGCCAATGCTTTCTGTAGGAAATTCAAGCACCAACCGCTCGATCAATGGCATTGCAAGCTGCACTTCACCATTTTCAATGTGCATGCGTGCGGCTGTTGCAAGTTCATCCTTCAGGTAGAATTTTTCGTAGCTAGACTTGGCTATCCAAGATACCCCAGCAAAGCTCAATGCAACTAGTGCCAATACAAATCCGTAGGTTATCAGACGTACTAAAACACGAACTGCGTCTTTTCCGGAGGCGCGCTCAATTGCGGGCCCTAACGTCTTCACGACTGCAAAGCCGAGCGAAAAAAACAAAAGAATAGTGGTTGACGCAAGCGCCAGTGGTGTAGCGATTGCCGAGGCAAGGGGATACAGGGCGGTTAATATGCTTTCCAAAAATCTTTCTCCTTAACGGTATCTCTTTTCTAATGGTGTTAGGTTAGAGCCGACGGAAGTATCTTACCATCAATTATTAGGTTTTATTGCATGGCCTATAATTTGGTCGTTTAAGCAGGTCGGAGTACCAATGCTCGTTGGCCTTCAAGCTCCATTCGGGCCAGTCCATTTGTCCGAAATATGCAGCATTCTTCGGACTCGTATTTGTCCGAAACTTGTAGTATA
>CAYGUR010000358.1:0-3185 GCA_964353035.1 uncultured Comamonadaceae bacterium
GCTGCAGCGGTGATTCCGAAAGGGGAACGACTTTCAATAGATAAGGCAAAAGAAGAATGGCGAATGCCGAAACTCTTATTTTACGGTGCTTGGGTCATCATGGCGGTGAGTTACACGCTCAGTGGAATCGACAAATGGATGGCTCCAAGTTGGCGTGATGGTACGGCCATGACTCACTTACTTACGAATCCTTTGGCACGTGATACTCCATTGAGGGAGCTACTGCTCCAATTTCCTGAATGGTTTTTGCACCTTAAAACATGGGGGATTTTAGCCGTTGAAATACTTTTCCTCCCCTTGGCAATCTTTCCGAAAACACGCCCATACGCATGGCTCAGCATGGTGCTCATGCACCTCGGAATCATTGTAATTGTAGACTTTGCTGATTTAACCGCAGGTATGCTCATGATTCATCTCTTTACATTTGACAGCAGGTGGTTGAAGAGTGCGCTAACGCGAAGAAAGGCGCCGAAGGAGGCGAAATACATTGTTTTCTTCGATGGGGTGTGCAGCATATGCAACACAACAGTAGATTTCTTGATGCGCGAAGACACCGAAAACGTCTTACAGTATGCCTCTTTGCAGGGCGAAACGGCGAAACAACATCCTGAAATTCCTCAAGAAGATACCCCAGGAAGTATTGTTTATTTGCGAGAGGATACGTTCTATTCTAAATCGTCTGCCGTTCTTTTGGTACTAAACGACATGGGCGGGTTTTGGAAGTTGCTATCCTTCTTACGCGTATTACCTAAATTTATACGCAACGCAGTTTATGACCTAATTGCTCGAAACAGGTACAAATGGTTTGGGAAGAAAGATGCTTGCAGAATGCCCACCGAAGAAGAACGTGGGAAGATGTTGAAATAAGAATGTCCCTTTTTTCATAAAATGCATTCTACCTTCAAAAGTAAGCTCAAACACATACGAACATGATGAAAAAACTAGAACTAGCATTGGTTGTTGTAACCGCTTTAGGAATCTTGTTGAAATTTTTCAACCTTCCATTTAGTGCCATTCTTCTCACCTTGAGTCTTTCTTCGTTGGCCCTAGTCTATATGGGTTTTGGAGCAGCGCTTTTCAGTAATGTTCCTGCACGTTTGGCGAACTACGGTAGTGACAGCATAGGAACAGAAGGTTCATCAATCACGGGAACACGCTTCCTAGGATACGCCATGGCGTTGGTTCTAGTCGGCACTCTTTTCAAAATCCAACATTGGCCAATGGCGACCATGCAACTTATGGTCGGATTAATTGCATTGATCTTGCTTTTTGCTCTAGTTGTTTTTCGTGCTCAAAAAGCGAAAACACCCATTCCTTCGGGACTAGTAGTGCGTGCAGTGATCGTAGGCATCATTGGGGCGTGCTCAATTCTGCTGCCTGTTGCTCTGAGTTAGAGTTTGAATCTGGAGCACCCCTCATTACACATCTATATTCTACGAGTTAGACGGGCATAATTGCAGCCGGCCTTCGCAACAGAATCTGCAGGATAAATGATAAAAAAAGCGCATGGAAGAGAATCCATGCGCTTTACAATTAAAGTATGTTCTTCTTTTAGTTGTTCAGCACCTTCACAGCTGCTTCCAACTGTTGGTCCCTACCCTTAGTAACTATCTCAGGTTCATTCAACACTTTCACATCTGGCTCCAGTTGTTTGTTCTCAAGGTAATCTCCATCAACGTCAACCATGCCCACTTGTGGAATTCCGAAAACAACTCCGTTCTGCAAATACTCCCACCAAACGGCAGTTCCTGTTCCTGGAACTGGCATTCCTACCAATTGTCCAATGCCCAAAGCACGGTAGGTATAAGGGAACATGTGCGCGTCTGAATAATTGCTTTCACTCATGACCACGCAAGAAGGCTTCCTCCATTTAAATTGTGGCTCATCGCCTAGGTTCTGTCCACGTGGCATGAAGGTGATGTACGACTTACCAGACAAGAATGTGGCTAAGTCGTCATGCAACCACCCTCCACCATTGAAGCGGGTATCTACAATCAATGCTTTCTTATCATTATTTCGTCCCAGAGCTTCATCATACACCACTCTGAAACTTTGATCATTCATTCCTCGAACGTGCACGTAGCCAATGGTTCCGTCTGACAATTCTTCAACCAGGTCTCTACAGTTTTTCACCCAACGCTCATAGCGTAGTTGATATTCTTCTCTTCTTGAAATGGGCTTCACTGTTTCTTCCCAGCGCTCCTTCGTTTTTGGGTTGTACAAGGAAAGCAATGTGGCATTGCCCGCTATTCGATTCAAGAATTGATTGTGGTTCACATTTTTACCCAAGGAATTTCCATTGATCTTTTCAATAATCACACCGGCTTCAATTTTGCTGCTCTCTTTGATAACCGGACTCTTATCCATCACCTCCGCAATTTTTAATCCGTCTTGATCCCAATCATTGTCGTAAAACAACCCCAAAGAAGCTGTGGCGTCGTCGTTCTTATTTCCACCACCTCTGTAACTAGCTCCCGTGTGTGATGCGTTCAATTCACCTAGCATTTCGGCCAACATTTCTGCAAAATCATAGTTATTGTCAATGTCTGGAAGCACTTTCGCGTATTCCGCCTTGTAGAAGTCCCAATCCACGCCTTGCAAATCTTTCACGTAAAACTTCTCTTTTACTTGTCGCCAAACATGTTCAAACAGATACGCGCGTTCCGCATTTTCGTTCAAGATCATTTCTCCATTGATCTTCACAGGTGAAGGCTTGCCCGTTTTGATGTCGATTTTTTGAACCTGCCCGTTGGCAACCACAAAAAGCGACTCTCCTTTCTTGTCTGGAACAATTTCTCCACCTCCTTGTCCGAGCTTCGCCAAAACTTTCGTTTCACGCGTTCTCAAGTTGGTTTGCCAAAGGTCATATCCTTTTTCAAAGGTCGTCAAGTAGAATAGCTGCTCCCCATCGTTTGAAACATATGCATCGCTCAATTGAGAAGAGTGAATGGTCAGTCGTTTTACACGATCTTCAATGCCTTCAAGTTGAATTTTAATGGGTTCAATCTTCGACTTTTCATCCTCTTCCTTTCCTTTCTTTTTCTTTTTGCCTTTATCTTCATCCTCCTCTTTTTTCTCTTTCTCAGCTTCGGCCTTGGCCTCCTTCATTAATTCGTATTCTTCTTCGCTGAGCATAAATTCATCGTAGGCTTCTTGCGTGAAGAACATGGCATAAACGTCTGATT